>JALHTJ010000121.1 GCA_022865785.1 Candidatus Aminicenantota bacterium | reverse complement strand
TTACATGAGCCACGAAATCCGCACTCCACTCAACGCCATCCTGGGATTTGCCCAGGTCCTGGAGCGCGACCCCGCGCTCTTGCCCCGGCAGGCTGAACATGTCCGGACCATTAGCAGCAGCGGCAATCACCTGCTCCTGCTGATCAACGACATCCTGGACCTGTCCAAGATCGAGGCCGGGCAGGCCATCCTCAATCCTGCCGCTTTCTGCCTGTACGACCTCCTGTCCGATGTGGAGATGATGTTCCACTCGCGCGCCGACGCCAAAGGATTGCGACTCCTTGTGGAGCGGGACGAAAGCGTGCCGCGTTACGTGATCGCCGACGAGCGCAAGCTGCGGCAGGTATTCATCAACCTGATAGGGAACGCCATCAATTTCACGGAAAAAGGCGGGGTTACCGTGCGGGTGCGCGTCGAGGCGGTCGAAGAAAAAACCGTGGCAGGCAAAGAAGCCCTGCGCCTGGTGGCCGAGGTGCAAGACAGCGGGCCGGGAATCGCCGCCAGGGACATAGACCTGATCTTCGCTATGTTTCAGCAGGCGAAAAGCGCCATGAAGGCCGGCGGCACCGGGCTGGGCCTGGCCATCAGCCGCAAGCTTGTTGAGATGATGGGCGGAAAACTCACGGTTACGAGCCAGGTGGGCCATGGCAGCTGTTTCCGGTTCGACGTGCTGCTGAAGCGAGCCGAGGATACCGTAAAACCTGGAAAAACAGCATCGCGCCGCGTCGTCGGTCTGGAATCCGGCACCGGGCCGTTTCGAATCCTGGTGGTGGACGACAGGGCGGACAACCGCGCCTTCCTGTGCCAACTGCTCCGGCCCGTGGGCTTCGAGGTGGCAGAGGCGAGCAACGGTGTTGAAGCATTGGAGATCAGCGAATGGTGGTCACCCCATGTCGTGCTCATGGACATGCGCATGCCGGTCATGGACGGCTACGAGGCCACCCGGCGGCTCAAATCCACCGCGGCAGGCCGCAACATATCCATCATCGCGGTTACGACTGTTGCCTTTGAAGACAATAAAGAACAGATTCTGACAACCGGTGTGGATGCCTATTTATCGAAGCCCTTCCGGCATGAAGAACTCTTTGCGGTGCTGGGGAAATGCCTGGGTCTGCGCTATGTCTTTGCCGATGAGATCGATAAAACCCCGGGCCGGCTAAAACCGCCGCCGCTTACGCCGGAAGCCCTGGCCGCGCTGCCCAAGGAGCTGATTCGGGCCATGCGCCAGGCGGTGGCCGCAGGCGACATCGCCCGTCTGACGGAGTTGATCGCTCAGGTGGAAAAGGTTGACGGCGCCGCGGCCCGTGAACTGCAAGCGTTGGCCGATCGATACGACTACGAAAAGATCAGCCAATGGCTGGAAAAGGGAGGACCCGACAATGAATAAAGCGCAGGATAACGCAGCCATCATGGTGGTGGACGACACCCCGGCCAACCTGAGGCTCCTGCAGGAGATGCTGCAGGCCAAGGGCCATCGGGTGCTGGCATTTGCCAATGGTAAGATGGCGTTGAACGCCGCCGCCAAGAGCCCGCCCGACCTGATCCTGCTTGATATCAACATGCCGGAGATGAACGGCTTCGAGATGTGCGAGCGATTGAAAGCCGACGCAGCGCTGAAGGAGATCCCCGTGCTCTTCATCAGCGCCCTGACCGAGACAACGGACAAGATCAAGGCGTTTTCCGTAGGCGGGCTGGATTACGTGACCAAACCGTTCCAGTTCGAGGAGGTCCACGCCCGCGTGGAAACTCACCTGCGTCTGCGAAGGATGCAACTCGAACTGGAGAAACACAATCTGCATCTGGAAGCTCTGGTCAAAGAAAAGATCGCGGAGATTTCCGACTCCCAACTGGCGGCCATCGTCGCGTTGGCCAAGCTGGCCGAATCCCGGGATGATGACACCGGGGATCACATCGAGCGCACACGGACCTTTTGCAAGGTTCTGGCCGAAAAACTGCGGGAAAACCCTCACTATGCAGGCAGTATAGACGAAACCTTTATTGAATACATCTACCACGCTGCTCCCCTGCACGACATTGGCAAGGTCGGCATCCCGGACCACATCCTCCTTAAGCCCGGGAAACTCACTCCGGAGGAGTTCGAGATCATGAAGAACCACTCCATGATCGGGGCCAACACCCTGCAAACCGCGCACAACAGATATCCGAGAAATGCCTTTCTCAATATGGGGATCGCCATTGCGCGCTCCCACCATGAGAAGTGGGATGGCAGCGGTTACCCGGACGGATTGGCGGGAGAAGATATTCCCCTCTCCGCCCGGATCATGGCCGTGGCTGATGTCTATGACGCCTTGCGCTCCATACGCCCATACAAACCCGCCTTCAGCCACGAGAAGAGCTGCTCGATCATCCGGGATAACAAAGGGCGGCACTTTGACCCTGCGCTGATTGATGTGTTCATGACGGTCGAATCCGAGTTTGCCGAAATCCGCAATCGCATGGACGGCGGTACAAGCTAAAAAAAGGATGTGAAACCAATGAGCGTTAAGCCTGCAACCATCATGGTGGTGGACGACACCCCGGCCAACCTGAAGCTTCTGCAGGAGATGCTGCAGGCACAGGGATATCGGGTGCTGGCATTTGCCAATGGTAAGATGGCGTTGAACGCCGCCGCCAAGAGCCCGCCCGACCTGATCCTGCTGGACATCAACATGCCGGAGATGAACGGCTTCGAAGTGTGCGAGCGCCTGAAGGCCGACGCAGCGCTGAAGGAGATCCCCGTGCTCTTCATCAGCGCCCTGACCGAGACAACGGACAAGGTCAAGGCGTTTTCCGTGGGCGGACTGGATTACGTGACCAAACCGTTCCAGTTCGAGGAGGTCCACGCCCGCGTGCAGACTCACCTGGAACTCCGCCGCCAAAGACGCGAATTGCAGGAAGCCTATGACAAACTCCAAGATCTGGAGTCCCTGCGTGACAGCCTGGTGCACATGATCGTCCACGACATGCGCTCACCGCTGACGATCATACTCGGCAACCTGGAATTAGCCCGAGCGCAGCCACTGCCGCAGGATGCGGCTGGTTATATTGCAAACGCCGTTAGTTCCACCAGAACGCTCCTGGAAATGATCTCTTCCCTCCTGGACGTGAACAAGATGGAAGCGGGGCAGATGACGCTGGAGTTTTCGACGGTTGACATGAAGGTTCTGCTGAGTGAGACGATTCGGTTGGTCGAGCCTCTCAAAGGCCAGCGTGCGCTCACCCTCACCTCGCCCGAGGACATGGAGGCGCTCGCCTGCGACCTACGCCTGATTCGCCGTGTCGTCCAGAACCTCATAGGTAACGCGCTCAAGTTCACCGACAAACAGAAAGGCATTATTGCGGTCAGCATCGAGAGCGCGGCCGGGGGCAAGGTACGCGTGGCGGTTGCGGATAACGGCCCGGGAATTCCTCTGGAATATCGTGAGAGAATATTTGACAAATTCTGCCAGGTGGCAGCGCGCAAACAGGGTCAAATGTATTCGACCGGTCTCGGCCTGACGTTCTGCAAGTTGGCCGTCGAAGCCCATGGCGGCCGCATCGGCTTGGAAAGCGAAATAGGCAAAGGGAGCACGTTCTGGTTCGAACTGCCGCGAAGATGATCTGCTGGCAACCGTAAGTAGATATTTCTTTTGGCAATCACCTGAAAATCGCTTATAATGGATCCATGGCCGCGGCATATAAAAAACTGGTCTTGAAGCCCCACGAGGAGAACCGGGTCCTCAAGGGTGAATTCTGGGTCTACGACAACGAACTGCGCGGCAACCTGCGCTCCTATCAGCCCGGGGAGATCTGCCGGCTCTATTCTTCCGCGGACATGTACATCGCCACCGGCTACGTCAATCCCGCCTCCACCATCACTTTCCGCGTGCTGGCTTACGAGCCGGAAGCGGTGATCGACCGGGATTTCCTTAGCCGACGGATTGAAACGGCCGATCGCCAGCGCCTGGCCCTGCGCCCGGACAACACCTATTACCGCATGGTTTACGGCGAAGCCGATTTTTTGCCCGGCCTGGTCGTCGACCGCTTCGACAACTATTTCATCGTCCAGATCACCACTGCCGGCATGGAAAACTTCAAGGACGACGTATTCGCCATCATCGGCGATATGTATCCCGGCGCCGTGCTGATCGAAAAATCGTTGGCCACGGCGCGGGAAAAGGAGGGCATCCCCTTGATCAACCGCGTGGTTACTCCCGGTGCGGGACCGGAAAAGGTCATCGAGGTCAACGGCCTCAAATTCAGGATCGATTTTTTGAAAAGTCAGAAAACCGGTTTTTTTCTTGACCAGCGCGAAAATTACCTGCTGCTGGAATCCATTGCCGCCGGCCTTGAGGTGCTGGACGCTTTTTCCTACGCCGGGGCCTGGGGCCTGCATGCCCGCCGCTTCGGCGCCAAACATGTTGAATTTCTCGAGATCTCGGCTGAATACATGAAGCAGGCCCGGGAAAACGTGGCCCTGAACGGGTTTGGCGAAGACGACTTCACTTTTACCCGGGAAGACGCCATCAGGAAACTCAAGGAGATGAGCAAGGCGGGCGCAATCAAGGACATCGTGATCCTGGACCCGCCCGCTTTTGTCAAATCTCGCGCCAGGCTGAAAGAGGCCAGGCGCGGTTACAAGGAGATCAATTTGCGGGCACTGAAGATGATCAGGTCGGGAGGGTTTCTGATCACCTGTTCCTGTTCGCATTTCCTTGGCAAGGACGATTTTATCGCCGTGATCCAGGATGCCGCCCTTGACGCCGGCCGGCGCATCAAGCTGATCGAATTGAAGAGCCAACCCTACGACCACGCCGTGCTGCTGCCCCTTTTCCAGTCGGAGTACCTGAAATGCGCATTGTTCTATGTGTATTAAAAATGGCTGGATCGAATGTAGGGGCGGGGCTTGCCCCCGCCCAGAATTTAAACCCACCCGTACAAGAAGAAAACCATGACAGCAATCAATCGAAATCGTGAGACCCGCCACATCTTCGGCCCCGTGCCCTCACGGCGCCTGGGCATTTCCCTGGGCGTGGACATCATTCCTTATAAGACCTGCAGCCTGGACTGCCTATACTGCGAATGCGGCCGTACTACCAGATTGACCAGCGAGCGACAGAGTTTTTTTCCGCCGCAGCTTGTCATGGACGAACTTAAAATGACCCTGCCCGGCATCCCCCATCTCGACTTCATCACCTTTTCCGGTTCCGGGGAACCGACATTGAACTCCGACCTGGGCTGGTTCAGCACTGAGATCAAAAAAATCAGCGCCGTGCCCCTGGCGGTGCTGACCAACGGCACCTTGATGTTCCGGGAGGATGTCCGGCGCGACCTGCTTGGAGTTGACGTGGTTCTACCGTCGCTGGACGCGGCCACGGCTGGCGGTTTTTCCCGCATCAATCAGCCCTGCCCGGGACTGGATGTGGAACGGATCATTGCCGGCCTGGAAATTTTTCGCAGCGAATATCCCGGCAAGATCTGGCTGGAAATATTTATCGTCAAAGGGATCAATGACCGGGAAGAGGAAATCGCTGCCCTGAGCCAAGCCGTGCGGCGCATCGCTCCCGACAAGATCCAGCTCAACACCCTGGACCGCCCCCCGGCTTACTCCGGCATCGAATCTGCCGACTTCAGAGTTCTGGAAAGTATCCGCGACCAGTGGTCTGACCTGCCCGTGGAGATCATCAAGCGCGCCAACCGCCGCGAAGAGATCCGGGCCTTCAGTTCCAACCTGGAAAACAGCCTGCTGAACACCATCCGCCGCCGGCCGTTGACCATTGATGACCTGGCGGCATTGACGGCGAAAGGGGAAGGCGAACTGCGTCAGTACCTGGATATTTTAGAAAAGGAAAAAAAAATCAGACCGGTCATTGTGGGCGAACGGATATTTTATACGGCGGGTTAAACCCTCCCTTTTTAAAACAACAAGCCGGTTTTGAGCAGGAATTAGTCTCACAATTTTTTTATTTCATCGAGCCCTTGATCCCCCCACCCCCCCTTGGTAAGGGGGGTGCCGAAGGCGGGGGGATAATCATTTAGTGGAAGGCATTAATGTTTATTCAGATATGCCGATCCCCCCTTTATCCCCCCTTGGGTAAGGGGGGTGGCCGATAACTGCACGATCCGTAGGGACAGGTCGCGACCTGTCCCTACCTAACAATATTGTTCCTGTCTTAAACCCCCCTTTTTTAAGGGGGGTGGCGCAGCCGGGGGGATAATCATTTAGTGGAAGGCATTAATGTTTATTCAGATATGCCGATCCCCCCTTTATCCCCCCTTGGTAAGGGGGGTGCCGAAGGCGGGGGGGATAATTATTTAGCGAAAGGCATTGTTGTTTACTTCCGCAATGCCGATCCCCCCTTTATCCACCCTTGGTAAGGGGGGTGCCGAAGGCGGGGGGATAAGTATTTAATGGAAGGCATTGTTGTTTACTTCCGCAATGCCGATCCCCCCTTTATCCCCCCTTGGTAAGGGGGGAGAGAACAGCAGGCAATATTGCCTTTTTCTTAACCCCCCTTTTTTAAGGGGGGTGGCGCAGCCGGGGGGATAATTATTTAGCGGAAGGCATTGTTGTTTACTTCCGCAATGCCGATCCCCCCTTTATCCACCCTTGGTAAGGGGGGAGAGAACAGCAGGCAATATTGCCTTTTTCTTAACCCCCCTTTTTTAAGGGGGTGGCGCAGCCGGGGGGATAAGTATTTAATGGAATTCTGCCAGGAAAAACCTAATCGATCCTTTCCTTGATCCTGCCGTCGCGCAGGATGACGAACTTGTCTTTGAACAGCTCCTGCAGTTTGTACTTCAGGTTTAGCAGTTCATCATCATGGATCAACTCCCGGGCCACGGGCTTTTCATCCAGGTACCATTCCTCCTGGAATTCCATTTCGTCGGGCATATAGATATATTTCTTCTTGTTCAGTTGCACGCCCCGGTATTTGCCCTTGATGACGACATCATTGAATTCTTTTTTCAGGATGATCTCCCCGGTCTTCGGCTCCAGTTCGATCACCTTCATGATCCCGGGATAGGCCATGCGCACGCGGTTTTTAATGTAGGGGGTTTCCGGAGTATACCACAGTTCCGTTTCCATATAGGCCGGGTAGCCGGCAAATGCGCCGCCGCGCATAACCGGCAGCAGCGAATGTCCTTTGAAAGACGCAGACGGATTGATTTTAACAAGGTCCAGCAATGTGGGCGCGATGTCGATGTCGCGCACGGTCGGAACGATCCTGCGGCCGCCGAAATCTTCATAGGGCGAATAAATACCGAAGACCATATTGTTGGAGTAAGGACCGCGCAAATGATCGCCGTGCCCTGTGCCGTAGCCGTTTTCATAAAGGCTTTCACCGTGATCGGAAAACAGGACGATGATGGTGTCCCGCTCCAGGCCGCTTCTCTTCAGGAAGGCGCGCATCTCCCCCACCTGGTCATCGAACATGCGTACCGCCCCGTCGTATAATGCCCTGACCTGTTCCTTGTCCTCCGGGCTCAGGTCGAAACCAGAATAGGTCTTCATCATGTCGACCTTGCGGTACTTGTACGGGCCGCGGTACGATTTGTTAGCATACATCTGATAATAAGGATATTGGCTGCCATAGGGGAAATGGCTGTTGGAGCCGAAATAGAACATAAAAAAGGGCTTTCCGGCTTTCACGGCGTTGCGGATGAATCTCTTGCTGGTATTGGTCACGTAATAAGGGTCGATGTTCAGGGGCATCAGCCACATTACCGGAAAGATATCGCGGCCGATCGGGTTGATGAGTAAACTGAGCAGGAAATAATGGAATTCCAAACTGCGCTGCTTGATCAGGTTTTGCAGTGTCAGGTGCGGTGCCTGGATATGGTCGAAACCGTAGCCGAGGCGGGCGAAGATATCGCCGGCGAAATCGCTGATCATGCCGGTGTCATATCCCTGTTTTTTTAAAGCCTGGACCAATGTCGGCATTCTCAATTGCAGTTCTTCGGGACGGGGAAACATGTGGCGGATCCGGTGGTCGGGAGGGAAAGTGGAGGTGAAGACCGAGGTAAAAGAGGAGAAGGTCCTGGCCAGCGACGATTTGGTATTGAGGAAATTGACGCCGCGCGCCAGCAGCCTGTCAATGTTGGGCGTGGGCCGGAAATAGCCGTTATAGGAAAGGTGGTCGGGCCGCAGCGAATCGCTGCCCATGACCAGGATGTTAGGGCGCCCGCCGTTGTTTTGCGCTTTAACAGCCGCGGTTTTAAAGGGAAAAATGAACAGCGCCAACAGCATGATGATGGCCAAGCCGTGCGCCAGGCGTTTTTTTTTCCAGGCCGCGGCAAGAACGATCAGAGGTATGATGGCGTAAATGACCCACAGCGGCAGCAGGTCGGTGATGAAGATCTGCAAATTTTGCAGTATCCCCCCCTTCATGTAAAGCGGGTCGACGAACAGCTGGGGCGATATTTTCACAGCCCGCAACAGGAACCAGAACCACACAAACAGGTGGAAAAGAAAGATATTGCCCTTACGCTCGATGTTGAGCAGCAGGGAAAAAAGAGAAACAAACAGGGCGACAATAAAGTAGACAATGAGGATCTTCAGGTTGAACAAAACGATGACGGTCTTGAAATTGGCGGTGATGATCTTCTCGGCCGACTGGTCCCTGACGCCCATATAGGAAAAGTTAAAAAATAGGATAAAGGATAGGGCGAAAAGCAGCAAAGACCAGGACAATCCGATCTGGATGTGTTTTTTGAAATTCTTCATGGGTTTTAAGACCTATAATAGCGTAAAATCCGGGAACCTGTCAATCACCCGGATCAAGCGTCTGCCAGGAATGTGGCCTTAGTCCGCATTTCTCACAAATATTTGCTGCAATTGCGGATATGGGTATGTCTACGGCATCAGCGAGAAAATATCTTTTTTACTTTATATTTTCTTCCCTCGTCACGTGTCACGCGTTACGCGTCACGAAGTTCTCTCCATATTGCGCACGCGTTGACTTGCCAGGACAAAAGATATAAAATTGATGGATGAAAGAAAAAATGCATGCCACAACCGTGCTGTGCGTCCGTCACCAGAACAAGTTGGTCATGGGCGCCGACGGCCAGGTGACGTTTCAAACTACCGTTTTAAAACACAAGGCAAAAAAAATTCGCCGTTTGTACAACGAAAAAATCCTGGCCGGATTCGCCGGGGCCACATCCGACGCATTTTCCCTGTTCCAACGCTTTGAAGCCAAACTGGAGGAATACAACGGCAATATATCGCGCGCCGCCGTAGAACTGTCCAAAGAGTGGCGCACCGACAAGATCCTGCGCCGCCTGGAGGCCATGCTCATCGTGGCCAACGAGGAAAAGATGTACATCCTGTCGGGCACGGGTGATATCATCGAACCCGACGAGAACGTCCTGGCTATTGGCTCGGGTGGGCCCTATGCCATGGCCGCCGCCCTGGCCCTGAGCCGTGACACCCAGCTCGACGCCCGGGCCATTGTCGAAAAGTCCCTGGAAATCGCTTCCGACATCTGCATCTATACCAACAAGAACTTCACCATCGAGGAACTTTAAAATGAGCAAAGCCATCATCAGTAAAGGCGAAGATCTGACCCCCAAAGAGATCGTGCGCGAGTTGGACAAGTACATCATCGGCCAGAACAATGCCAAGAAAGCTGTGAGTATCGCCCTGCGCAACCGTTTCCGCCGCCAGAAGCTGCCCGTCGAAATCGCCGAAGACATCATTCCTAAAAACATCCTGATGATCGGCCCCACCGGGGTAGGTAAAACCGAGATCGCCCGCCGCTTGGCCAAACTGACCCGCTCCCCATTCCTGAAGGTGGAAGCGTCGAAATTCACCGAGGTCGGCTACGTGGGACGCGACGTGGAATCGATCGTCCGCGACCTGGTGCGCATTGCCGTCGATTTGGTCAAGGCCGAGAAGATGGCGGAAAATAACGAAAAAGCCCGGCGCAACACTGAGGAAAAAATATTGTCCATCCTGTTGCCGCCGCCAAAGGCTGCCAAGGGGACGGCCGAGGAAAACGAGAATGAAGCCGAGAATTTTAAGGAAAGCAGGGAAAAATTTCGCAAAATGCTGCGTGAAGGCAAATTAAACGACCGCATCATCGAAGTGGATGTCAAGTCCAATTCCTTCACTCCTTTTGAGATATTTTCCGCTTCCGGGGTTGAAGAAATCGGCATCCAGATCAGCGAAATGATGCCCAACCTGATGGGAGCAAAAGGCCCCAAAAGGCGCAAAATGATGCTTGGTGAAGCTTTCGATTACATGCTTATGGAAGAACAGAACCGGCTGCTGGACATGGACCAGGTAGCCAAGATCGCCGTCGGCCGAACCGAGCAGATGGGCATCGTGTTTCTCGATGAGATCGACAAGATCGCCGGCCGTGAAAGCAGCAGCCACGGCCCCATGGTTTCCAGAGAAGGAGTGCAGCGCGACCTGTTACCGGTCATCGAAGGAACTACGGTCAACACCAAGTACGGCATGGTCAAAACCGACCATATCCTTTTCATCGGCGCCGGCGCCTTCCACGTGGCCAAGCCCGCGGACATGATCCCCGAACTCCAGGGGCGTTTTCCCATCCGCGTGGAACTCGAATCGCTGAGCAAGGACGACTTCATCCGTATCCTCACCGAGCCGCAGAACGCGCTGGTCAAGCAGTACCAGAACCTGCTGGGCACCGAAGGACTGGAGATCCTTTTCAGCGAGGATGCCATCGAGGAGATCGCCACCATGGCCGTGGAGATCAACACATCTCAGGAAAACATCGGCGCCCGCCGCCTGCACACGATCATGGAAAAAGTCATGGAAGATATCTCCTACGAGGCATCCGACCTGGAGCACGGCCAAGTTAAAATTGACAGCGAGTATGTGAACAAAAAAGTGAAAAGCATCATCAAGGACAGCGATCTAAGCAAGTACATCCTATAAAATAAAATGAAAAAAAATATTATGAAACTTTTGACGTTGATCCTGCTTTTTTCCTACTGCGGCAAAAAGGGCCCCCTGGTCCTCGAACCCGAAAAACTTCCCCTGGCCGTGGTTAGTCTGCAGGTCCGGCAGATCGGCAACCAGATAGAACTCAACTGGAAATTCCCGGCGCTGCTTTCCGATAAAAAATCGCCATTCCAACTCACTTTGTGCCGGGGCGTAACCATTTATCATGCGGCCAAGCCCATCATTCCCGAAGCCTTCCTGAAAAAAAGCGAGCAGCTGGCCAAGCCCAAGACCAGAGAGATAGCTGACCACGGCAACGGCACCTACTCCTACGCCCTGACTTTCAAGTCAAAGCTGCTCAAGGACAGGGAGCATGCCTTCGCCTTGACCTACCAATACGGTCGATCGAGATCGGCATTGGGTTCCATTGCCAAGATCACGACGCGCACACCGCCCCGGGCCATCCAGGACCTGAAGTTCGGCCGCGAAGGCAAAGTCGTGGTTTTGAACTGGAGCCGGCCGCAAACCGACAGCGAAGATCAGCCTTTGACCGCAATCGCCGGCTACAAGGTTTACCGCAGAATTTATCAAGGCAAAAATCCGGGCGTTTTCCGAGCCATCAACTCCAAAACGGTGGCCGGAGAATACTATGAAGACTACGATACCGGGACCGACGGCGAGTACGAATACCAGGTTACGTGCATCCTGTCCGAACGGATCGAAAGCGCTCCTTCCAACCAGGTCAAAATTAAAATCCATGACACTTTCCCCCCTGATATTCCCACCAACCTGGTCGTTTTCACCGCCAAAGACCATATTTTCCTGACTTGGGAAGCCGTGCGCGACGGCGATTTGGCCCACTACATCGTTTACCGCAAGTTATCCAAAAATGAGGATTTCAAGCTCCTGGACGCCGCGGTGAACGAAAATTTCTACCGGGACAGGCAAATTGTCAAAGGTCAACTTTACATATACGCGATCGCGGCCATGGATAAAAAAGGCAACGAAAGCGATACCAGCCCTCCGGTGCGCCAGCTCTTTGAATGAGGGCGGCCATAAACAGTTCTCTGGCCAAGACCAAGGTCGCTTTGATCGAATGCCCGGATTACGATGAAGAAATCGTTTCGCGGGCGCTGGGCAAAGGCATCGATCTTTTGGGCGGCATCAGCCGTTTCGCCCGCCCGGGTGAGAAGATCCTGCTCAAGCCCAACATCCTGAACGGTGCCGCTCCGGAAAAATGCATCACCACCCACCCTTCCCTGCTCAAAGCCATGGGCCTGCTTTGCCAGGAAAACGGCGCCCGGGTCAGTTTCGGCGATTCTCCCGGATTCGGCAGCGCCCAGACCGCCGCCGCCAAATCAGGACTGGCGGCGGTGGCCGCGGAACTCGGCATTGAACAAGCCGATTTTAATACCCCGGCCCAGGTCACATTCAAGGAAGCCTTGATCGCCAAACAGCTGATCCTGGCCAAAGGTGCCTTGGAAACCGACGGCATCATCAGCCTGGCCAAGATGAAAACGCACGGATTCATGCGCATCACCGGTGCCGTCAAAAACCAGTTCGGCTGCGTACCGGGGATACGCAAGGGTGAATATCATGTCAAGATGCCGCGGAACGAACATTTTGCTTCCATGTTGGTCGACATCAACCGCTACCTTAAGCCGCGCTTGTACGTCCTCGACGGCATCATGGCCATGGAGGGCAACGGCCCGGGTTCGGGCTCACCCCGAAAAATGAAGGTCCTGCTGCTTTCCAGCGATCCGGCCGCTCTCGACGCCGTTTTCTGCAAGCTGATCCGACTGCCGGCTCCATTTGTACCGACCATGAAAGCCGCCTCTGAAAGCGGCCTGGGAACATGGGCTGATGAAGAGATCGAAATTTGCGGCGCTGAACTTACCCACCTGGTCGCTGCGGATTTCAAGGTCATCCGCCAGCCGGCAGTGCCCTTTGACCGCGCTTTTCCCTATTACTTAAAAAAATGGATCACAGCGCGGCCCTTCATCGATAATTCTCTCTGCGATAACTGCGGGGTCTGCATAGAGGTATGTCCTTTGGAACTCAAGGCCATTCAGCACCCAGCGGGCGGCAAAAATCCCCATCCGGTTTTTGACTATGAGCGCTGCATACGCTGTTATTGCTGCCAGGAACTGTGCCCATCAGGAGCAATCGCTATAAAAAGACCCCTGCTGAGCCGTATCATTCACCGCTAAGTGCCGGTTCACTCCGGCTTACTCCACATCTAATTCTCGGGGATGCCCTGCCGATGTTGCATTTCTTCATCCACCACTTTGCGCATGGCCCGGATATGGTCGGGGGTGGTGCCGCAGCAGCCACCGATCACCGCCACCCCGGCCCCGATCAGTTCGCGGACCATTTCGGCCATGTATTCCGGTGTTTCCGGATAATACACCTGGCCGGAACGCAATTCAGGAACACCGGCATTGGCCTGGATCAGCAGCGGCAGACTGGTAAATTTTCTGAATTCTTTGGCGATGGCGACCATCTGCAAACTGCCGTTGCCGCAATTGGAGCCGAGCAAATCTGCTCCAGCCTTTTCGAGTTCCCGGCAGGCTTTCTCGATCGTTACGCCCATGATGGTGAAAAATCCCCTGGCCGTGGCTTCAAAGGTCATGGTGGCCATGACCGGAATGGATGTGGAAACACTGCGGGCCGCCTGGATGGCAAGCTGTGCCTCATTGATGTCGGACATGGTCTCCACGCAGATGATGTCGGCCCCGGCGCCGATCAAGGCACGCATTTGCGTTATAAAACTGGCGAGTATCGTTTCCGCATCCGTATCCCCGTACGGTTGCAGGATCCTGCCGCTCGGCCCGCAGGAGGCTGACAGATAGGCCTGCTCACCGACCGCCCGTCGTACCGCCCGTACGGCGTTTTCATTAATGGCTACCGCTTGTCCGGCAAGCCCGTAATTGGCCAGCTTCAATGGTGAAGCGCCGAAAGTGTTGGTCTGGATGATCTCGGCGCCTGCCTCAAGGTAAAGACGGGCGATCTCTTCCAGAATTTCAGGATGCTCCAGGTTGACCCCCTCAGGGGGGGCCCCCCTGGGCAGGCCGCGCGTCATAAGCAGGGACCCGATGGCCCCATCGGCCAGCAGGACCTGGCCGTGACCGATCCGGGAGGTAATGGCTTCCATTTATTGAACTGCCGCGGCCAGTTTTTTTACACCCGCGACCGCCTGGGCGCAATCATAACCGTAGGCGTCGGCGCCTATCTCACCAGCGTAGTTTTGCGAAACCGGGGCACCGCCGATAATGGTTTTGATTTTTCCGGAAAGGCTTTCCTTTTTCAGCAGATCCACTACCTCCTTCATCACCGGCATGGTGGTGGTCAGCAGCGCCGACATGCCAATAACGCGGGCGTCATTGTTTTTGGCCGCAGTCACGAATTTTTCGGCGCTCACATCGTTGCCCAAATCGATCACTTCAAAACCGGCCCCTTTCAGCATAATGGCAACCAGGTTCTTGCCGATATCGTGCAGATCGCCCTGCACCGAGCCTATCACTACCCGGCCGCGGCTGGAAACGCCGGCGCTGAGCAGAAGGGGCTTCAGCACATCCATGCCGGCGTACATGGCTTTGGCCGCCAGCAGGACATCGGGCAGAAAAATATCGTGGACGCGGAATTTTTCGCCTACCGTGTTCATGCCCGCGATCAAGCCATCATCAAGGATGGTTTTTGGAACAATACCCTCTGTCAATGCTTGGCGCACCAAAGGCGGGACACCGGCTTCATCTCCGCTTTCCAGGCATTGCGCAATCTGTTTTAAAATTTTCATGACATTCCTCCGCTTTTTATGCCGAGCGCGCCATTCCTCTTTCCCGGCAGGCCGGACTTTTGCAATGGGCGCAAAATGGATACACTTCGGAAAATTGATGGATCAGCGCCGGTCCGGTCACCAGCACGCCTGAAATCGATTTCAGCGGACTCATCAGGAAACTTTCATTCAGGGTGATGCCTATTTTTTCAGGGCGCAGGCGGGCGAAAAGTTTTTCCTGGGCACTGATGTGCCAGCCGCAATAGCCGGGGCTGTACAGAAACGCCCTGGACAATGCGCCGTTTTTTTGCATCGCGTCCTGACGTTCAATCCACTCCTCGGCAACGCGCCCGGCCTGGTCGGCTGCCAGGGAAGCCACGGCGTCCAATACCGAGCCCAGGGCAAAATCGTCACTGGCGAACAAGCTCTTGATTTCTTCGCTGATCCGTGCGCCCATGGTGAAAGCGAAAAGGTGCAAACTGTCAGCTCGGGGGAATATCTTTTTCAGCGGCGTGTCCGGGGCATTGCGGCCCTGGCCGGAAAATACGTCGGCAAATTCATCTAAAGCGATGGCTGCGCACAACCCCAGAGGTTCACTGCAGATCTTGAACAACTCCAGCGCCCGCAGCAGCAAGGCGGATGAGCGCGGCGAAGGCCGGCTGCCGCTTTTCAGACCCAAAGCGGCATACACGGCCGCTTCCTGCGGTTGCAGGCGTGGGAGTGGAAAATCGATCATGCTTCAAGCGGGCGGGAGGGAAGTTTTTCCATACCCCAGCGCCGTGCTTCTTTTTCCATCAGAGAGCACAGCTCTTTTTTTCGCTCGGCAGCCAGGCGTGATGGAAGCCAGGACGCGGTCAGTTTTTCCACTTCCCGGTGGGCCCGCTGCCCCAGGGTCAGGCTTCCTTCTTCGCGCCAACGGGAGAGATTGGCCCGGTCTATAACCGGGCCGGGGAAATAATGTTCGCTTTTCAAATGACGGCGGGTGTGCGGGGAGATCAGCAGATGCTTTTCGCGCAGTAGTTCCTCGAAAATGGGTTGGGCCGGGAAGTCTTCCCTGGGCTCAATGCCCTGCACCAGGCGCAGGGTCATGCCGCAGATCTCATTATCCAGGACCAGCTTTTCCAAACTCTGACAGCTTTCAAAATCAAGCATACCGGGGCCGGAAATGCTGTTGATCCCGGAAAGGGCGGCCAGGGTGGCACCCATGGCTGTTTCCAAACCGGCCTGGGCATCGAGCAGCTTGGCGTCGCTCAAGGAGATGTAGGCCTGGGTGGGCAGACCGAGATACTTGCCGATCTCGCTATAAGCGCAATCGATCATCTGCGTCTCCACCGCGCCCATGGGCGTGGTCTCATAGCGCATGTCGAATACCGCCGGTGAGCCGCCGTACAAAACCGGCGCGCCGGGACTGCTGACCTGGCTGATGACGATGCCGCTGATGGTTTCGGCGGTGTGCTGCACCAGGGTACCCACCAGGGTCACCGGGGCCATGAAACCTGAGAGCGGCATGGAGATGAATTCCACCGGGATGCCGCAGGCAGCGCAATCGATCACATTCTGTGAGGTGATCTCGCTCCACTTAAGCGGTGAGGTCGGACAGCAGGAAAAAACAGTCAGCGGTTTTGCGCGCAGTTCTTTTTCACCGCCGCGCACGGCCAGCTGCATGTCCCTCATCACCTGGAAGGATTCGATGGTGAAGGTGCCTGTAATCACGGGCTTTTCGCCGTAGAGCAGGCTTAAGAAAAGCCGGTAGCTGTCGGAAACACGTTCGTCCACATCGGCAGATATGAAGGCCGTACTTTGCGAAGAGATATGGGAAAGACCTGAAAGCAGCTGCACGTAGCGGACATAATCGGTCGTATCGGGTTTGCGGATCTTCTGGGTTTGGTAGTCCAGAACATGCAGGGCAGCCGAGCCGGGAGTGAAATGGACCTTGTTGCCGGAAAAATCGTGGGTTTCATTGCCCAAAACGTCGAAAAGTTTGAATTGCGCCGGGACTGATTTCAGGCAGCGGTCCAGCAGGGAATTCGTGTACAGCACCTGGCTTTTTTCGAAATCCACCTTGGCACCATGCTCGGCCAGCATTTCAAGCACACGGGGATTCTGCACCTTGGTCCCCAGCCGGCACAGGATATCCCTGGCTTCAGCCACGATTCTTTCCAGCAGTTCCGCGCTTAGGAACTTCAGTTGCGGTCTCAATGCCATATTCCTGCCTCCTTTGCTTACTGATCGGTTTGTCGAAAAGCCCATTTCAGCTCGGCAACTTGTGTCTTAAAAAATTATAATTAAAGTGTCTGCCGCTGTCAATGAAAATAACGCCCGCTCAATTGCCGGCGGCGATTTCCCGCAAAGTTTTAATAAAACGATCCACTTCGTCGTTGGTATTGTACAGGCAGAGCCCGGCCCGCACCGCGCCGCCTTTTTCCTCAAGGCCCAGGAATTTCATGGGCTCCCAGGCATAGTAGTTGCCGTCCCAGACATAGAGTCCTTTCTCCCCCAGCTTTTTGGCGACAGCGGCCGGCGTCAGCCCCGGCAGCGTGAAACAAACTGTGGGCGTACGCTCGGAAAAATGATTGGCATCGGTGATGCCGTAGACACGCAACCCCGGAATTGTCAGCAATCCTGCCAATAAGCGCGAAAACAGCCGGGTCTCATGGGCCATGACCAGAGCCAGGGCCTGCTTCAGCCAGCGTCTCCGTCCCGAAGCGTAGGCTTCAAGCCCCGGGGCATGCTCCGCGCCGAAATCGCGGCCCAAGGCGGCCAGAAATTCGATGGCCGCCCCCACCCCGGCAATGCCTTCATGGTTCTTGGTCCCGGTTTCAAAACAGTCGGGCGCATGATCATTGGCCGGCCGCACTTTATAAGGCTGAAGACGCGCCATGGTTTCCTGTTTTCCGTACAAAACACCGGAGTGCGGCCCGTAAAACTTGTAGGGCGAGCAGGCCAGGAAATCACAATCCAAAAGCTGGACATCAATGGCGCGGTGCGGCGCGTAATGGACGGCGTCGACAAAAGTCAGGGCGCCGACCTTCTTGGCCGCAGCGACAACCCTCCCCACATCATTGATGGTGCCGAATGCATTGGAAGCGTGGCCCACGGCGACAATTCGGGTTTTCTCATTGATGATTTCTTCCAATCTTTCAAGTTTCAGGGTGCAATTCTCAGGGTCGATTTCCAGCCAGCGGATCACGGCTCCATTTTCCTGCAGAAAAAGCCAGGGGGCGATATTGGCGTCATGATCCAGGCGCGTGACCACGATTTCGTCGCCCGGCCTCAATATCCGGCCCAGAGAGCGGGCCAGGTGCAGAGTCAGGGTGGTCATATTGGCACCGAAAACGATTTCGGCTGCGGAACGGGCGTTTATGAAATCGGCCATGGCCTGGCGCGCCTGGGCAATGATTCCGTCACTAAGTTGCGAGGTAGGGAAAAGGCCGTGTTCATTGGCATTGGCTTGGCGGTAATAGCCGACAACGGCGTCAATAACCGCCTGCGGCACCTGGGTGCCCCCAGGACCGTCTAAAAAGACCGCTCCTGACACCAGGGCCGGGAATTGACCCCGGATGTGCTCAACAGGATATTCCATGATCCCTCCTTACGATTTGAAAAAATACAGTTTCAAGGCTTAACGATTCAAAGCGAAATTTTTTAGGGCAATGGCGGCGATCGACTCGCCGATACTGATGGAGGCAGTAGCCGCCGGCGACGGCGCGTTCAATACATGAACCATGCGTTCGGCCTCCTTGATGCGGAAATCATCGACCAGAAAGCCGTTGGCTTCGAGCGCCTGGGCACGCACTCCGGCACCGCCCGGCTCCAGATCGGCGGACTGGATCTCGGGGATCAAGCGCCTCAAGGCCTTGACAAAAGCCTTCTTGGAAAAAGAACGGTGAAATTCACCCAATCCCATTTTCCAGAATTTGAAAGCCATGGCCCAGAATCCCGGATAAAGAGCGAATTGCACTGCGTCAGGCAAAGAAAAACTCGACTTTTTATAGCCTTGCCTTTTAAAGGCCAGAACCGCATTGGGTCCTGCTTCCACGCCGCCGGCGATCATGCGGGTGAAATGGACTCCCAAGAAGGGAAACCGTGGATCCGGGACCGGATAGATCAGGTTGCGAACCAGATTAAAGCGTTCAGGGATCAATTTATAGTATTCACCTCGAAAAGGGATGATCTGCAAGCCCGGTTTGACACCGCACAAGCGAGCCACGCGGTCTGAATGGAGCCCGGCGCAATTGACCAGGTTGCGGCAACGGACTTCGCTGCTGCCGGAGCGTAATATCAGCTCCTGGCTGTTCTTTTTCACTTTCTTCACCCTGAAATGCAAATGGATATCGCCGCCGCCGGCAGTGATGATCTCGGCATATTTCTCGCATACCTGCCGATAATCAACTATCCCGGTCTCCTTGACCCACAGACCGGCGCTGCCGGCCACATGGGGTTCGTATTCTTTCAACTCGGCCGCGCCCAGGCGCCGCATCCCTTTCAGACCGTTGGCCATCCCTTTTTTTTCAAGTTCTTCCAGGGCGGCGATCTCATTTTCTCTGGTAGCCACCACCAGTTTGCCGCAGGCCTGATGGGCGATACCATTCTCCTGGCAGAAGCGGTAGAGAGCTTGCCGCCCGGAAACGCAGTTCCTGGCCTTCAGGGAACCCGGTTTATAATACAGCCCCGAATGGATCACACCGCTGTTGTTGCCGGTCTGGTGGGCGGCCAGCCGATCTTCAGCTTCCAGCACCGCCACCGAGGTCACACCGGATTTGACCAGAGCCATGGCCGTGGCCAGGCCGACGATGCCGCCGCCTATGATACCCACGTCGTATATGCGATCGCCCATAACAAGTGCCTCCAAGTTGGTTTCTGCGCACAATCCCGATCTGAAGGAAAAATATAGCAGAAGCCCAAAAGCAAGTCAAACCTTGAACGAAGCAATCACGAAACGGTAAGGGCGAAAAATTTTTCGCCCCTACATCTTATCTGATAAGATTCATTTTATTTTGTAGGGGCGGATCCGCCCTTCGTTTTATGATCTTGATAAAATGTCAAAACGGAAAGGGCAAGCACGGAGGCTTGCCCCTACGGACGAACATAATGGGCACATCGCCAATCATCATCGGTCATCATCCCGGCAATTTTATTTTTTTAAATTCTTTCTCCACCCTCGCCTCCAGCTAACGCTTTTTATGGTCGAATATTTCGTAGCAATCACGAAACGGATAGGGGTAGGAAAGGCGGGTTGACCGCCTCCCCTCCCTCCGAACCGTACGGGCGGATTTCCCGCATACGGCTCTCCAGTCGGTGGTTTTACCTTCAAGAGGACTGCCTGGCTTCACTACGGGTAGTCAACATGGAGAGC
>JALHTJ010000120.1 GCA_022865785.1 Candidatus Aminicenantota bacterium | reverse complement strand
TTGCCGTCGAAGCAGGGGTTGAGGTTGTTGTAGAAATCGCCGGTCAGCGTAAATTTCTTTTTTTGTTCCAGGCTGTAGAGAAAAACCTGGCTGTTGCGGTTGTAGGCCACCATGGTGTAGCAGACCCAGAGGCTGTCCGGCGACCAGCCGTAATCATCGATCTCCCAGCTGAACTCATCGTTTTTCAACTGCGGCACCGCATCGATTGGCGTCAACTGCTTTTTTTCCACATCGAGCCAATAGAGCGCCATCTCCTTGTTGCCAAAAAGGATCTTTTTGCCATCGGGCGACCAGGCCTGGCGATAGACGGCGCGGTCGAGAGCGCTGGTCAGCTGCAGCCATTCGCCGCCGGTCATCTTTTGCTTGTAGAGCTGGTATTCGCCGCTCTTGTCGGAGAAAAAGGAGAGCCATTGCCCATCTGGCGAAAGGCGCGGGTAGATCTCTCGCGAGCCCGGCGTCTGCGACAGGTTACGCGTCTGTCCGGACTTGACCGGCAACAGAAAGAGATCGCCGCGGGCTTCCAGCAGCGCTGTTTTACCGTCGCAACCAACATCCATGCCATGGATATATTCCTTGGGATCAAGCCAGCGGTCACGCACACGCCAGCGGTCGCTGGGCAGATTGATCGCGGTTTTTTTGGTCGATCCGCTCTTGACTTCCAGCAGGTGCAAATAACCGTCCTGCACGTAAATGATGCGCTCACCGTCCGTATCAGGCATCATTACATCATATTTTTCATGGCGCGTTACCTGGGTCACGGCCCGGGTGGCGAGATCCTGGGAGAAGAGGTTGGAAACACCGCCGGCACCGCGATCGGAAACAAAGTACATGGTGTTGCCGATCCACATGGGGTATGCGTTTTTGCCGACATAATCGGAAACCGCAGTGAAGCGGCGGCTGGCAAAATCGTAATGCCAGATATCGGTATGCTGGCCGCCTTTGTAGCGCTTCCACTGGTATTCTTCCCTGCCGCGGCGATTGTAGAGCATTTCGCCACCATCGGCGGCAAAGCTGCACAGCGTGCCGCGATCGACCGGCAGCCGTTCCGCGGCCGTGCCATCTATTCTGACCCAAAAAAGTTTAGGATCGCGGGTAATAAATTGCTCGAGGTTGGAGCGAAAGACGATGCGCTGGCCGTCAGGTGTCCAGGTCACGGTTTGGATACTTCCCGGCTGATAGGTGAGCCGCTTGGGTTCTCCGCCCGAAGCCGGCATCAGGTAGACCGCCGCTTGGCCGTCATAATCTCCGGTGAAAGCAAGCCATTGGCCGTCGGGAGAAAACTTGGCCGCATATTCCTCGCCGGGGAAGCTGGTCAGGCGCTCAGCCGCGCCGGCGCGATCGGCCAGCCAGAGATCCCCTTCATAGGTGAAGACGATCTTGTCGCCATGGATATCGGGATAGGTCATAAAGCGCGCCTCGGCCGCGAAGGCCCAGGCGGCGATCGACATAAGCAGCAAAATCAAAGCAGTTTTTTTAAGGGTCATGATGAGGTACCTCCGTTATCTATTTTATGTGATTGGATTGAAAACCTCAAGAACCGGTTGGGAGCGTCGCGGCGGCCCGCAAGCCGTGCATCGTCGAAATCAGTATCCACGCTTTGCGGTGCCTCCGGGATTCACCCAACCCGTCCGCGGTCGGGCAGGGCGAACAGGCAGAACGTGCCGGGGCCGGCGTGGGCTCCGAGGACGGCCGCGCCAACGACCTGGTAGATGAACGAGATCTTCAGGGGCGATCTGGCCAGTTCGTCTTCGAGCAGCAAGGCCGCCTGCGGGTTGTCGGTGTACACCACGCCCACGGAATAGGCCTTGCCCATATCGAGTTTTTTGAGGAAACGACGCACAACTTTTTTTTCCTTGTTCCTGTCGCTGAACAGCATCCCTTTTTTCATAAGCACCCCGTTTTCAAAGGCCACCAGGGGCTTGATCCCCAACAGGCGGGTCAGGGAGCCGGCCAAGGGGGGCAAACGGCCGCCGCGCACGGCATATTCCAGAGATTCGACATAACCCAGGGACACGACCTCCTGGCGCCGGGATTCGATCTCGGCAACGGTCTGGTCCAGGTCCCGCCCCTGTTGCAGGAGCTGCAGGGCGCTGCAGAGCAGCAGGCCGCTGCCGGCCGAAACATTGAGCGTATCGATGATGCGCACCCTGGCCTGATCGGCGGCGGGCAGAGAGCGCAGCGACGCCATGGCGTTTTGATATGAGCCGCTTAAGCGCGACGACAGGCTGAAAAAAAGTGCCTGTCTCTTTCGGGACAGAGCCGATTCGAAAGCGGTCTTGAAATCGAGCGGCACCGGCTGCGAGGTTTTGACCACCAGGTCCTTTTCACTGCGCATGCGGCGGTAGAGCTCCTCCTTGCCGATCTCGAAGCGGTCACGGCAATAGCAGTCGTTCAGCAGGATCTGCAGGGGCACGATGGTGATGCCCAAGGCTTTCTCCGTCTGTTCGGGAATATCCACCGCCGAATCCATGATCAGGGCGATGCCGATATCAGGGCAATGCGGCCGCGGTTCCAGCAGGGAGTCGACCTTGCGGGAAACGATCTCACCGTGGCGGAGCAATTCTTTTTCCACGGCTTCGGGGCTGTCAGTGTGAATATGGAGATGCAGCAGGTCGGCATCGCCGGCAATGAGCAGCGAATCGCTATGCTTTTTCAGCAGCGCCATGAAAAAATCCTTGTCCCGGCCACGCGGACGCAATACCCATTCGGCGCAATAGGCCCACTCGGAGGCCTCCACTACCTGCGGGACCTGGTCAAAAGCACCGCTGCCTGCCCCGGGCGTGTATTCCTGCCCACCCTGGACGGCCGCGGCCATGCCCTTGAAGAACAGGAAGAATCCCAATCCGCCGGCGTCGACCACCTTCGCCTTCTTCAGCTGCGGCAGGATATCGCGGGTTTTTTCCAGGATTTCCTTGGCCTTGATGATCACTTTTTCAAAGATCACGTGATACAATTCACCTTCCATGGCCAGGCGCTTGAATTCTTCGGCGCTGTGGCGCAGCACGGTCAGGATGGTCCCTTCCTTGGGCTGAGCGATGGAAGCGTAGGTTTCTTGCACGGCCCTTTCCATGGCCAGGCTGAAATCGGCCGGGCCGATCGTGGCCTTGCCCTTCAGAGCCTTGGCGAAACTGAAGAAAAACTGCGAAAAGATCACGCCTGAATTGCCCTTGGCCGACATCAGCATCCCTGCCGCCAGGCGGGCGGCCAGGTCGTCCAGTCGCGGCTCGACCATGGCGTCGATCTGTTCGTAGACCGGCCTCAGGGTGTGGGTCAGGTTGTCGCCGGTGTCGCCGTCGGCAACCGGGAAAACATTGATCTTGTTGAGCAGCAGGCGTTCCTGGAACAGGAATTCCATGCCGCGCTTGACGATCTCCTTGAATTTTTCCGCATCGATTTCCTTCATGGCTGCTCAGTGATCTCCTCCATGTCGGCCCAGTTCAGCCCTTTTTTCAAGCTGATCTTCAGCGGCACCTTCAATTTCAGGGCATTTTCCATTTCCCCAGTAACCAAGGCGATTAATTTTTTTTCTTCCTCGGCAGGATACTCAAAAACCAGTTCATCGTGCACCTGCAGGATCAGGTGGCTTTGCATGGAGCGCAGGTGCCCTTGGATGCGGATCATGGCGATCTTGATGATATCGGCGGCGCTGCCCTGGATGATCGTGTTGATTGCCATGCGGTTGCCGTTCTCCTTGACCGTGCGGTTGGAGCTTAGAATCTCGGGAATGGGACGGACGCGTCCGGAAATGGTCCTCACTTCGGGATCATTCTCGGCAGCGGCGATTACTTTGTCCATGAAGAGCCTGACGCCGCTGTATTTTTCAAAGTAACTGTCGATGAATTCCTTGGCCTTGGCGAAGCTCACACCCAGCTCCCTGGCCAGGGAATAGGCGCCGCTGCCGTAAATGATCGAGAAATTGATGATCTTGGCGCGCCGGCGCAATTCGGCTCGCGGCGAAAAGAGATCGGCGGCGAAGACCAGGTCGGCGGTGTGCTGGTGGATGTCCATGTTTTCAGCGAACGCCTGCAGCAGGTTTTCATCCCCGGAAAAATGGGCCATGACCCGCAGTTCTATCTGGGAATAATCAGCCGACAGCAGCAGCCTGTCCTTGGCTGCGACAAATGCCCGCCTCAGGTTGAGCCCGGCGATCTCACCGACCGGGATGTTCTGCAGGTTGGGATTGGACGAAGAGAGGCGGCCGGTGGCCGTGACCGTTTGGTTGAACGACGTATGAACGCGGTCATTTTCATCGTGATTGTCCAGCAGGCCCTGGACGTAGGTGGAATGCAGTTTTTTATAAGTCCGGTAGGCGATTAGCTTTTCGACGATGGGAAAGCCCTTCAACTCGTTAAGCACGTCGATGTCGGTGGATTGGACCTTGGTCTTGCGGGTTTTTTTACTAAGCGGCAGATTCATTTTCTCAAAGAGCAGTTCGGCCAGCTGCTGGGAGGAGTTCAGATTGAATTCGTAGCCCGCCAGCTCCTGGACCTCTTTTTCGGTCGCGGCGATCTGTTCCTGCAAACGAGTGGCGGCCTTTTTCAGGAAAGCGCGGTCGATGCCGATGCCGTGCCATTCCATGTTCAGCAGAACGTGGAGCAGCGGCATTTCGATCTCGCGATAAAGATCCAGCAGTCGTTTGTCCCGCAACTGCGGCAGCAGTTTCTCCACCAATTGCCAGGAACTCCGGGAATCGGCCACGCAGTAGCTGCCAACCTGTTCCACATCCACTTCAGTGATTTTGACCCGGCTTTTGCCCTTGCCGACCAATTCATCATAAGTTGTCTGTCTGACCCCCAGAAATTCGGCGCTCAATTCCTTTAACTTGTGGGAACGGCGGTTGGGAAAAAGAAGATAGGACATGATCATGGTGTCGTGTTCGATGCCGTCGGCCGGAATGCCCTCGCGCAGCAAGTGCAGCATGTCGAACTTCAGGTTGTGCCCGGTTTTCTTTATCTTAGCGTCATGGAAAAGTCCGGCCATTTCATTTTGAAAATCTGTTATAGTCAAACGGAAACGCGCCGCGGCCGCGCTGGGAACCAAAAAGGGAACATAATACCCGGCGCCGTTAACGAAAACCGAAAGGCCTACAAGCCCGGCCTTGAAAAATTCGATCGCCGTTGTCTCGATATCCCAGGCGAAACTTCCGGCCGCTTTTATTTTTCCGGCGAGTTCCTTTAGTTGGGCGGGATTCTCGACCAGGCAGGCGGCTATGACAGGTTCTGCATTGGCGGCCCGTGGGGTGGCGTCCATTTTTTTCAGCAAACTGTTGAACTGGAAGCGGCGGTACAGCTCAAGCAGGGGCTCGGCAGCGCTGGCCACAAAAGGCGGCACCTGCAGGTCAAGATCCACGGCCGGGATCTTGTCCAGATCAAGCAGCCGTCCCCACAGTTCGAAAAGGTGGATATTGGCCCTGATTTTTTCCTGCAACTTGACTTCGACCTGGTCGAGTCCTGCAAGCATGGCCGCCAGGCTGCCGAACTTTTCGATCAGTTTGGTCGCGGTTTTATCGCCGATGCCCGGGATGCCGGGAATATTGTCCGAAGCATCTCCGGCCAGGGCCAGGTAGTCGACGATCTGCTCGGGATAAACCCCGAAGAATTCCTTGACATCGCCGCGGTCAAGTTTTCTTTTCAGTTTGGGGTGAAAAATGAATATCCGCTCCGCCACCAATTGAAACAGATCCTTGTCGGCGCTGAAGATCAGCACTTCGCTGCCGGCGGCGGCGAAACGCCGCGCCAGCAGGGCAATGATATCGTCAGCTTCCAGACCTGGTTTTTCCAAAAAATGGATGCCGCGGCAGGTCAGGTATTCGCGGATGGCCGGCAGCTGCTGGATCAGTTCTTCTGGCGGCTGCAGGCGCTTGGCCTTGTATGCGGGATACAGGTCGCGGCGGAAATTCTTTTCCTTGGAATCAAAGGCCACCACCAACCGCTTGGGATGCAATTCATGGATCAGGCTTTCCACCCGGCTGATGAAACCGAAAATGGCCCCGGTGGGCTCACCCTTGAGGGTGCGCATGGCATGGTGGGAGAAGAAGGAACTGAAAACCAGGTACATGCCGTCGATGAGGAGAATATTTTCGGGCATGAATCAGGGGGTTTCGTCGACTAAATATTGCAACACCATTTCATCAAGGGTTTGGTCTTCGATGTCCTGGGTATCCATGGACATCAGGTGCGAGAAACGTCCCTCTTTTAATTCAGCGATGACCTGGTCGTGCTGGTTTTTCATCAGGCTCTTTACCTTTTTGGTTTTTTCCGCCGCCGGCAGCAAGTGAGCATAGGAGATGCGGCGGGAGAGCAGGATCTCGCCGTGGAGGTAAACCAGGGTTTCGATAAGGGGATTGCCCTGGCCTTTGTCCTCGGTTTGGATATGAAAGACCTCTTTGCGGTATTTGATATCGGTGTTGTAGCCCACAATCATGGCATCATGATAAAGAAAAATTATCCGCCTGTCAAGGCTGCACAAGGCAGTGGCCGGCGGGCGGTCTCCGCAGAAGATCAGGACGGGAACGGATTGTATTTCCGGTTGTCATGCTTTACAATCCGCCCATGGCCTTTCCCAGACTGAAATGTTTTGTCGGCCAGGCTAGATTCAAGGTTAGCATCTGGCGCGGCTTGAGCTCCGCTCCGCTCTACCCGTTCCGCAGGGCGATGCCAATAAAAATGCTGACAAAATGGATAAAATCGGCGCTGGGAATGCGTTTGCTTGCTGATTTTGCTTTTCCCGTTCGAAATTTCAGAATAAAAAAAGAGGAACTCGCAAGCCTTTTCAGCCTGCCGCGGACAGCAAAAAAGGAAGATCGCCAATGAACAGGGAGACAAAACCCACCACTCCAGCCATCGTCATTTTGGAAACCAGGATCGACAACCTGGGCATGGCCGAGGTCCTGGAGCGTGCGCAAAGCATGATTTCTCTCGGCCGTCCAAGCCATATCATCACCGCCAACGTTGATCAACTGGTCGGGAACCTCGGTCAACCTGACCGGCAAGTGATTTTCCGCAATGCCGCCCTTGTCGTCCCGGACGGCGTCCCCCTGCTTTGGGCAGCACGTTTTCTGAAAACTCCCCTGCGGGAACGGATCAACGGGACGAACCTGATGCTGCAAATTTGCGGAATGGCGGCCCGGAAAGGTTTTCCCGTATTTTTGTTCGGCAGCCCCGAGGGAACCGCCGACCGGGCGGCCCGAGCCCTGTGCAAGCGTTTTCCGGGCCTGCGTATCGCCGGCACCTACTTCCCCGAATATGGTTTCGAAGACCGGCAAGCTGAAAACGAAAAAATCCGTTCCCTGCTCAGAGAAAAAAAACCTGCTGTTTTGTTTGTTTCGCTGGGCTACCCCAAAGGAGTAAAGTGGATTGAAAAAAATCAGGCCGCCTGCGAAATTCCCCTGGCCGTCGAAACGGGAAGCAGTTTCAAATACATTTCCGGCGAGATGCGGCGAGCGCCGCATTGGATGCAAAGGCTGGGGCTGGAATGGTGCTGGAGGCTTTGCCAGGAGCCGCGCAGACTATGGAAAAGATACCTGATCCAAGATCTGCCTTTCTTCTATCACCTGATCAAACAGAAAATTTCCCTTGCCAGGGGCAAGGGGAATTAATTTTTTCGCAAAGCGGACCCCCCAAGAACGAAAAATCGCGGCCCAGGTAAATTCACGGGCCGGTTTCTTCCCGCTGGCAGATATCCTTCGCAGGAAAGCTCGACTCAGGTTTTGTTGACGAATGCACGAACCTGGCGGTATATGCCGTCGCTGTTCAAACCGAAATGCTCCAGCAGCTCTTCCCGGGAAGCCAGGGGCATGACGCCTTCCCCGACGGCCAACGCGAGAAATTCGTGTCTGTTGGTCACGGTTTGCAGGAATTCCTTGTGGATGACGGAAGCGAAACCTCCCATGGCCGTTCCATCCTCCACAGTGATAATTTTGTTAATTCCGGCCGCCAGGGAAAAAATCAGTTCCCGGTCCAGCGGCTTGATGAAACGAATATTAACCACAGTTGTTTCGATTTTATCATGAAGAGCCAGCCGCTCGGCTGCTTCCAGGGCGCGGTACACCAGGGGGCCCACGGCCAGGATCAGGGCGTGGCCGCCGCGGCGCAGCACTTCCGCCCTACCCTCGGGAATTTCAAGCAAATCCTTATCAAGGGGCATTCCCCGACCCGGCTCCTTGGGATAGCGGATAAAGACAGGCTTTGGCAGTAGGCTGCCGGAGTAAACCATGTGCTGAAGCTCATTTTCATCCTTGGGAGCCATGAGCACGATATTCGGTATGGGATTCAGCAGGGCAATGTCGTAAAGACCCTGGTGCGTAGGGCCGTCGCCACCCACCAGCCCGGCCCGGTCCAGTCCGACCAGGATCGGGATGCGCATCAGCGAAATATCGTGAATGATCTGATCCACGGCCCGCTGCATGAAAGTGGAGTATACACCCAGCACCGGCTTGAAGCCGCCCAAGGCCAGGCCGCCGGCGAAATCGAACATATACTGCTCGGCAATGCCGACATCGAAGAAATTTTCCGGGAATTCCTTTTGCACGGCGTCCAGGCCGGTGCCTTCAGGCATGGCCGCGGTCAGCGCTACCAGTCGGCGGTCCCGCTCGACCAGGCGCCGGACCGTCTGCCCGAAAACTTCCGAATAGGAGGGACTTTTGCAGCCGCCGATGAATTTGCCGTTTTCGATATTGAAAGGGGCTGAGGAATGAAAGGAACTGGGATCCTCACTGGCCGGCACGTAACCCTGGCCTTTGCGGGTCACCACGTGCAGCAGAACCGGAAAATCGTGCTTCTTGGCCGCCTGGAACTCCTTGAACATTTCGCCGAAATCATGGCCGTTAACCGGGCCGATATATTTGATGCCCAGTTCATCGAAGAGCGAACCGGGGACCATCATGGTACGCATCAGCACTTCCAATTTTTTGGCCAGTTCGTACATCGTTGGGCCCAGGCCGGGAATGGACTTGAGAATATTCTGGATCACTTCCTTCATGCGGATGTAGGGCCGGCCGGAAACCAAGTAGTTCAAGTGGCGGGATATGCCGCCGACATTGGGAGAGATCGACATCTTGTTGTCGTTAAGAATGATGATCAGGCGCTGCTTGACCTGGCCAATGTGGTTCAGGGCTTCCAGGGCCACACCTCCGGTCAGCGCCCCGTCGCCGATCACAGCGACGATATGGAAATTTTCACCGCGGCGGTCACGGGCGATGGCCAGGCCCGAGGCAAAACCGAGCGAGGTCGAGGCATGCCCGGTGTTCAGTACATCGTACTCGCTTTCGGCCCGGTCAGGAAAACCGAGCAGACCGTCCTTCTTGCGGATGGAGAATATCTTCTCCCGGCGACCGGTAATGATCTTGTGGGTATAACTCTGGTGTCCGATATCCCAGATGATCTTGTCCAGCGGCGCCGCGAAAACCCGGTGCAGGGCCAGGGTCAGGTCCACGACCCCCAGGTTGGATGACAGGTGCCCGCCGTTCTGCGAGACCACCTGCACCAGCAGTTCCCGGATCTCCACCGACAATTGGGACAGTTCTTCCAGGGTAAGTTCCTTGATATCGGCTGGGGAAAGGATCTTTTCGAGCAATGCCATTATTGGCTCCGGTACAACATGCTTTTCATCAGGAACATAAAGGGGGGGAATTCGATCCCCAGTTCTCCGACCCGGGCTTGAGCCTCACGGTAATAGGCGTCAATTTTCTCCCTGACCGCCTGCTCCCCGAAATACAGAACGGCGTTGGGGCTGCGGTTGGCTTGGTCCTTGTTTAATTTTTTGCCGACCTTGTCTTCGGCGCCGGTGATGTCCAGCAGGTCGTCGGCCAATTGAAAACCCATGCCCAGGGCGATGCCTGCCCGGGCCAGTAATTGCTGGCGGTGGTCTTCGAAATCGGCTATCTGGGCGGCAGCCAGGAGCGAGCCCTTGATCAATTCGGCTGTTTTAAGGCGGTGGATGTCGGCGATGATCTCAGCTTGCCCTGAAAATTCCAGGTCAAGAGCCTGCCCCTGAGCCATGCCCTGCTTGCCGATGCAGCGGGTAATGATGCCGATTATGGCTACAACCTTTTCAGCGGCCAGTGGGGCGGAAGTGATCTTTTCAAAAGCAAAGGTCAACAGCGTGTCCCCGGCCAGCAGGGCCACGGCTTCGTTGAACTTGCAGTGGACCGTGGGCATGCCGCGGCGCAGGTCATCGTTGTCCATAACCGGCAGATCGTCGTGAATCAGCGAGTAGGTATGGATGATCTCCAGGGCGGATGCCAGGCCGATGAAGCGCTCCGCCTCAATCCGGCAGGCATCGAGCAGGGTGAGGAACAGCAGCGGCCGTAGACGCTTGCCGCGCACGGTCAGCGCGTAGTGCATAGCGGCCTCCAGCGTACCGTTCCCGGGCTGGATGCCATCAAGGAGCTCGCGATCGACAGCCGTGGTCAGGCGCTTTAGGTAATCAGTCATTTTCAGACGGCTCGAAATCGGCTTCCTGCAGGTCGCCCTTGGCGCCCTTCTGCAGTATTTTTACTTTTTTTTCGATGTCGTTGAGTTCCTTTTTCATCTGCCCGGTCAGTTTCATACCTTCTTCATACAAAGCAAAGCCTTCTTGCAGGGGAACTTCGGGATTTTCAAGTTTTTGCACGATGGCTTCGAGTTTCTTGAGGGCGCTTTCAAAATCAGGGGTCTCTTTTTTCATGGTTCACTCCTTGATCACTCTGGCAGCGGTCATGCCGCGGGCAAAACGAATAGAGATCTTTTCATCCGCGGCTAGAACGGAAGAATCTTTGACCAGCCGCTGATGCTGGTCGGTGGTAATGGAATAGCCCTTAGCCAGAACACTTTCAGGGTTCATGCCGGCCAGCTTGGAATCCAGCACATTGATTTTTTCCCGCCGCTGTTGCAGCCTTTGGGAAAAATTCGCAGCCAAGCTTGTGCCCAGGTTCTGAATCTGCAGTTCCCTGTTTTTCAGCATGGCGCCCATGTCAAAAGCGGCAAAGCGCTGCCCGGCGTGGTTCCAGCGGCTGAGCCCGCGATTCAGGGACTGCTGGAAAAGGCGGTTCAAGGTGAACTCGCCGCCGTCCAAGCGCTGGTCCAACTCCTGCAAGTGCCCGGGGAAATAGGCCAGGCTTGATTCCATGAGCAGTTGTCCCAAAGTGGATTTTTTTTCGTGCACCAGTTTTTCCATGTATCGCATGAGGTTGTGGCGCAAAAAATCAATGTGGCTCATGAACTCGTCCTTTTTCCCCACCACGATTTCGGCCGCGGCCGAGGGCGTGGCCGCTCGCATATCAGCGACAAAATCAGCGATGGTGAAATCGATCTCATGGCCGACCGCGGAGATCACCGGGATGCGGCTTTGGTAAATGGCTTCAACCACAGGAGCCTCGTTAAAAGCCCACAGGTCCTCGTAACTGCCCCCGCCCCGGCCTACGATCAAGACATCCACCTTTTCATCCGGATCGGCGTTATTGAAATATTCAATGCCCGAGGCAATCTGGGCGGCGGCTCCTTCCCCCTGCACCTTGGCCGGAAAAATGACGATGGCGATGCCCGGGAAGCGGCGGCGCAGGATGCGCACGATATCGCGCACGGCTGCCCCGGTCGGCGAGGTGACTACGCCAATACGGCCGGGGAGCAAGGGCAGGGGTTTCTTCCTTTGCTCGTCGAAATAACCCTGTTCCTGGTAGGCTTTTTTTAGTTTTTCCAGAGCGGCGAAAATATCGCCAATGCCCTGCAGACGCATGTTGCTGGCGATGATCTGCATCTCGCCGCGCAGGGGATATACGGAAAGGGTCCCCTGGACAATGATCTGCTGGCCGTTTTCCAGCCGGTTCAGCGCGCTTTTCTGCAGCTGGCCGCGGAACATGACCACTTTCATAGCCCCGGCGCCGTCCTTGAGCGTGAAATAGAGGTGGCCTGAGCTGGCCAGGACCACGCCGGAAGCCTCGCCCAGGACCGAAATAGCGGAGAACTGGGTCTCCAGCGTCAGCTTGACCAGCTGGGTCAGTTCCGACACCTTGTAGACTTTTTCTTCAATGGGTAACATATCGCTTTTTATAGCCTTCTCAGCTTGATCACCATGTTTCGGGAAAAGACATATTTTCTCCAGGTTTAATTATAACGCATCAGCCGGCAATCGGCAA
>JALHTJ010000119.1 GCA_022865785.1 Candidatus Aminicenantota bacterium | reverse complement strand
GCCGGCGTCCTGTCCCATCATTTGCCCTATCTCTCCATGCTGAAAGCCGGCGAGATCTCCTATCTCGATCTCGACGGCACCCGGCATTACCTGTACAGCGGCGAAGGATTCCTGGAAGTGAGGGACAACCGCATCACGCTGATCATCGATGTTTTCGAGCGCGGCGAGGACCTGATGGAAGAAGACCTGCAAAAACAGATGCAGGAAGCGGAAAAGCTGATCAAATCGTCTTTCCAGGGTGCCATCACGCCTTCCGAGTTGCAGGTTGAACTGCTCCGGCAAAGGGAATTGCGCTTGAAGTTGGCCATCTGTAAAAAGATCAAGGGCAAGTAACCGCCCCCGGCGTAAAAGGCGCCGGAACACCAGGGTTGGGGGGAAATTGAAAAAAAAACGCGTTGCTTTCAGGATTTTTTCCGGCAACCGCCTGACCCTGCCCCTGCTGCTGAACGTTTGGGAAAAGAACGGGCTCGACCATCACTTCGATATCTTCTTTGCCGCTGCCGAACCAGGATGCCTGTCCGCTGCCCAAAGCGCCGCCCTGCGAGCCAGCGATGTCTGTGTCTTTTCCTTCATGACCCCGCACCTGCCCTTATTTGCCGCGGAGATCAGGAGTTTGCGCGTGGCGGGCAAATCCGCTCCCAGGCTCGCGGCCGGGGGGCCGCACGTCAGCGGCGATCGAGAGTTGGCCCGCGCCTGCGGCTTTGATATCCTGTTCAGCGGCGCCGGTGAGGATTCTTTCTTGAGGTTCGCCCACGATCTGCTGGGGGAAAAAATCACAGCCAAGGGTGATCCGCTCTTTTACGAAGCGCCCACAAATGCCGCGGACGCCAGCCCCGTTGGCGACCTGTCATGGGAACGGTATATCCCGGCATCGCGATATTTTAAAACCGTGCCGCCACTGGAGATCTCCCGCGGCTGTTTCTGGAGTTGTCGCTACTGCCAGACCGGGGGAAGCAGGCCCCGGTACCGCGGCCAGGACTCCATCGGTTCATATCTGGAAGAATTGCGCCGGCGCGGTTTTTCGCGCGCCGGTTTTATCGCGCCTTCGGCCCTGGAATTCGCTGCCTGCCGGCGGCAGCGACCGGAACTCGGCCGTATTGAACAACTGCTGGAACTATGCCGCCTGGCCGGTTTCAAATTCATTGAATTCGGCATTTTCCCTTCCGAGATCCGTCCCGATACGGTGAGTGCTGAAGGCCTTGGACTTTTGCGCCGTTATGTAGCCAACCGCCGCTTGACTTTCGGGGCCCAGAGCGCCGTCAACGCGCGCCTGGACTCGATCGGTCGCGGCCACACGTCCGCCCAAATCGTCTCAGCCGTGGCCGCGGCCAACGCCGCCGGTTTTGCGGTCAACCTCGATTTCATCATCGCTTTGCCCGGTGAAACCGCCGCCGAGCGGCGCGAACTGCTCGAATTCATAAGTGCCATACGCAAAAAATACCGTGTCCATATCCAGCTGCATCATTTTTTCCCCCTGGCCGGAAGCGCTTTTGCCTGGCGCTTGCCCTCATTCCTGAGCGCTGACGAGCGCCAGGTTTTCAGCGCCTTGAAAAAAAACGGCCTGGCCAGTGACTGGTGGCAAGCGGGGGAACGAGCGGCGCGGGCGTATTTAGCCTGGCTGGCAAGCGATTTTCCGGTTTTTTTCGCTCAATTTACGTGAAAAGATATGTTTTCCGGGAGTGTTTGTCCTTAAGTGGCGGTCGATAGCGCCTAAAACCTTGACTTTTCAGAGGAAATTTATTATAAAGTATCTTCATTCTGATATTTATTAAAAAGCATATTTTTTTGAGGAGAAAACTATGAGTTTGTCGAATCTGTTCATCCTGGCACCGCTGGGCTCAATCATGGCGCTTGTCTTCGCATACTATTTCTATCGTTTCATGAAAAAACAGGACCCGGGCACTGCCGACATGCAGCGCATCGCCGGCTACGTGCAGAAAGGGGCCATGGTCTACCTCAAGAGCCAATACCGGGTCGTGGCTTTCGTCTTCCTCCTGATTTTCATCCTCTTTTCCTTCATGGCCTTCGTGCTGCATATGCAGAACCCCTGGGTGCCGTTCGCCTTCATCACTGGCGGTTTCTTCTCCGGGCTGGCCGGTTTCCTGGGCATGCGCACGGCTACGTTCGCTTCCAATCGCACCACGGCCGGGGCCAAACATTCATTGAACCGGGGACTGCAGATCGCCTTCCGCTCCGGCGCCGTCATGGGGCTGGTGGTGGTCGGCCTGGCCCTGCTTGATATTTCCCTGTGGTTCGTAATCCTGCGCTATTTCATTCCCGAAGGTCCCAGCCAACTGGCCATCATCACCACCACCATGCTGACCTTCGGCATGGGTGCTTCCACCCAGGCCCTGTTCGCCCGCGTCGGCGGCGGCATCTTCACGAAATCGGCCGACGTTGGTGCCGATCTGGTTGGCAAAGTGGAAGCCGGCATCCCCGAGGACGACCCGCGCAACCCGGCTACCATCGCCGATAACGTCGGCGACAACGTCGGTGACGTGGCCGGCATGGGCGCCGACCTTTACGAATCCTACGCCGGCTCCATCCTGGCCACGGCGGTCCTGGGCGTGGCCGCAGGCTATGGCCTGGGCGGTGTCCTGGCCCCCATGGTCATCGCCGGCATCGGCGTGATCTTTTCGATCCTGGGCGTCTTCATGGTGCGCTCGGGTGAAAAAGCCAGCCAAAAGGTTTTGCTGCGGGCGCTGGCCCGCGGCATCAACGCCAGCACCTTGCTGACCTTGATCGCATCTTTTTTCATCCTGGTGCTGTTCAAGGATTCATTCCAGGGCCGTCACTTGGGCATCTTCCTTTCGGTCATTACCGGCCTGATCGCCGGCTGGGTGATCGGCAAGATCACCGAATACTTCACTTCCCAGGAATACAAGCCGACCAAGTATGTGGCTGAGCAGTCGCAAACCGGCCCGGCCACGGTTATCATCGCCGGCATTTCCACCGGCATGCAGTCCACCGGACTGCCGGTGCTGGTCATCGCCATGGCCATCATCATCAGTTACGCGCTCAGCGGCGGCTTCAGCGCCAGCGCCAATGCCATCAACCTCGGCCTCTATGGCATCAGCTTCGCCTCGGTGGGCATGCTCTCAACCCTGGGCATCACCTTGGCCACCGACGCCTACGGCCCAATCGCCGACAACGCCGGCGGCAATGCCGAGATGACCCACCAGGACCCGGAAGTACGCCGGCGCACCGACGCCCTCGATGCCCTGGGCAACACCACCGCCGCCACCGGCAAGGGTTTTGCCATCGGCTCGGCGGCCCTGACGGCCATGGCCCTGCTGGCTGCTTACATTGAGGAGATCAAGATCGGCTTCCTGCACATGGGAGAGAAGTTCATTACCGTCAGTGGTGTGCAAAAGGCCATAGAAAATACTTTCATTGGCGACTGGATCAATTATTACAACCTGACCATCTTCAATCCCAAGATGCTGGCCGGGCTTTTTATCGGCGCCATGATGGTGTTTATCTTCTGCGCCATGACCATGAAGTCGGTCGGCCGCGCCGCCGGCAAGATGGTTGAAGAGGTGCGCCGCCAGTTCCGCGAAATTGCCGGCATCATGGAAGGCAAGACCGAGCCCGATTATGCCAGTTGCGTCGCGATCAGCACTCGGGCAGCGCAGCGTGAAATGATCGTCCCATCCCTGACCGCCATATTCGTCCCCGTGGCCATGGGGCTGGTTTTCGGCGTGGCCGGCGTGATCGGCCTGCTGGCCGGCGGCCTGACCACAGGCTTTGTGGTCGCCGTGTTCCTGAACAACGCCGGCGGCACCTGGGACAACGCCAAGAAATACATCGAGGAAGGCAACCTCGGTGGTAAAACACTTCCCGACGGCAGCCGCAACCCCAACCACGGCGCTGCGGTCATCGGCGACACTGTGGGCGACCCCTTCAAGGACACCTCGGGCCCTTCGCTCAACATCCTGATCAAGCTGATGTCCATGGTCTCGGTGGTCTTTGCCGGCCTGATCGTCAAATACGGCGATCTCCTGCAGCGGATCATCGACCGTTTCCTGCGCTGAGCCCCCTGCGGGGGCCAAGGCCCGTCGCAGGAGGCTGCGGTCTCCGCTTCAGCGTTTCTTCAGGGTGAAGGTGACGGTGACGGTGAAGCTCACCGGCCTGGGGATGCCGTTGACCAGGTAGGGCTCGTAGATCCACTCCCTGACTGCTTCCAGTGCCGAGGCACTGAGCAAGGCATGGCCGCTGACGACCCCGGCCTTGCGTACGCGGCCGTAGATGTCGGTGACCGCCTCGATCACCACCGAGCCCGAAACATGGGCTGAGATCGCTATCAGGGAATAGACGGGATTCACCTTCTTGATCAGACGCGGCGGCCGGATGGTTGTGATTGCTTTTTCCAACGGATTCACTTCTTCGGGCAGGATATCCTTGCCCACGATCCATGGCGTTTTTCCATCGCCCTCTCCTCCTTCGACTCCGGGTCCGCTAGGTTCCTCGAAGGTGAAATCAGCCGGGTTTTCATCAATGATCTCGGTCGGAATGTCGATCGGGGCCATGAATCCGCGCGAAGTGTTTGCGGGGGGAGGATTCTTCGGCCCCACGGGATTGCCGGCCGGGCCGGCCGGCGGTTTTCCAACGCGGCCGGGGCCGGGCGGTACGCCGGGCAGGATCGGCGGCGCGATCAGGACATCGATGAATTTGAATTCGGGCAGTTGGGCCTCGGCGCGCAGCAGCGGCACCACGATGACGGCGGCGATCAGCAGGGCATGGAGGAGCAGGGAAAGGGAAAAGGTCAATCCCTTGCGCACATGGGTCTTACGGATCTCTTTTCCGGGAAGAAACATGTCAAACATGGTTCACCTCCTTGTT
>JALHTJ010000118.1 GCA_022865785.1 Candidatus Aminicenantota bacterium | reverse complement strand
ACCGGATTCAGCGGCGACACGCCGCACAACTTCAATTTCATTTCCGAACCGGGCAAAACCAAATATGGTCCGCGCGCGGGCAAGAATTCGCCCGAACACAACATGGTCAAGTCGGCTTTCCTGGGCCAGGCTGAATTTTGCGGCGCCTGCCACAACGAAAAGAATCCCTTTGGCGTTTGGGTCAAGTCCACCCACCTGGAGTGGAAGGACGGTCCCTATGCCAAGGAAGGGGCGAAGTGCCACGACTGCCACATGACCTACGCCGAAGGGTTTTCCGCGGCCATGGGCAACAAGTATCCCGATGTGCGCCAGCACCTGTTCCACGGCGCCCACGACCCCGGCAAGGTGCAGGGCACGGTGGAGTTGCGCATCCATCCCGACATCCGCGAAGCCGAGCCCGGCGACAAGGTAAAATTCACCGTGGCATTGTTCAACCAGAAAACCGGTCACAAATTCCCCAGCGGCTCGGTCGAGGACCGCATCGTCTGGATGCACGTGCAGGCCGTCGACGCCGCAGGCAAGACCTACCACCTGCCGGTAGACAAAAAGGGTTTTGCCGGCGAGGAATACACCATCGGCAGCGACGTGCTGGCCTACCAGGACATGGGCATCGCCCTGAACGATCCCGATTTCAAGGGAGTGCAGCGTGACGGCATCCCGCTTGGCGACCGTATTTTCCGCATGCCTTATTTCGATCCGCAAGGGAGGATGACCATCATGCAATGGAACACCAAGTCGCTGGGCGTCGATTACCGCATCGGTCCGCGCGAGACCAAACTGGAAACCTGCAGCTTCACGCTGCCGCAGACCATCGCCCTGGGCCCTTTGAAAGTCACCGCGGTCTTGAATTACCAGAAATTGGTCAAACCGGTGGCCGATTTCCTGGGCGTGCCGGCCGACGAGGCCGAGATCGTCAAGGTCAACGAGCATTCGACGACCATCGAAGTCGTCGATTGAGGAGAAAGGCATGAAAAAAACACTTATAATTTCCCTGCTGCTGTTCTTTGTCCTGGGTGCGGCCGATGCCCTGAACGGCATGCCGGCTTTCGCCCGCAAATATCAGATGTCGTGCAAAACCTGCCATGCCCCCTTCCCAAAACTGAAACCTTATGGTGCTGAATTCGCTGCCAACGGCTTTGCCTTGAAGGACAAGGATGCACCGCGCTATTTCGCCGACACCGGGGACGAAAAGGTTTCCTTGCTGAGGGATCTGCCGGTGGCCATACGTTTCGAGGGTTATGCTTCGTTCAACAACGCACATTCCCAGAGCCTGGATTTTTCAAGCCCGTTTCTGATCAAACTGCTTTCCGGCGGCGTGATCGCCCGCAATATATCCTATTATCTCTATTTCTTTTTCGGCGAAAAAGGGAAGGTGGCCGGGCTGGAGGACGCGTTCCTGATGTTCAACGAAGTCTGGGGTGATCTGGATATTTATATCGGTCAATTTCAGGTGTCCGATCCATTGTTCAAACGGGAACTGCGGCTCTCCTATGAGGGGTATAAGATCTATGAAACCCGGCCGGGACTTTCCGGCATCGACCTGACCTACGACCGCGGCATCATGTTCACTTACGGTCTCAAAGGTGGGCCCGACCTGACGCTGGAAATCGTCAACGGCAGCGGTATCGGTGAAAGCGAAGCCAATCCCTACGGCAATTTCGATGCCGACAAATACAAAAACGTCCTGGGTCGGATCACCCAGGATATCGGCAACAATTTTCGCATCGGTGCCTTCGGCTACACGGGCAAAGAGGCGGGGCCGAACGGCCTGGTCAACAGCCTGTGGATGGCCGGCGTTGACGCGACGCTGTCTGTCCCCAAACTGGAATTGAACCTGCAATACGTGGAGCGACGCGACAAGAACCCCTCATTTCTCCTGGGTGCCTCCGAGATCGCGACCCGGGGCGGGTTTGCCGAACTGATCTACCTGCCGCGCGGCGACGACAGCCAGTGGTACGGCGCCGGCATGTTCAACTGGGTCGATTCCGACCTTGAAGAATTGAAATACCAGGCGGTCACGATCTACGGCGGCTACATGCTGCGGCGCAATTTTCGCCTGCTGGCCGAAGTTACTTATTTGATCAAGGGAGTGGAAGGTAAGCACCCGCGCTTCAGCGTCGGTATGATCACCGCTTTTTAGCTTTCCCAGCCCCGGCTTTTTTGAATTGACTTTTGTCCTGCCGCCGACTAGAATTTCCTTATGATCATCAATATTTTTCCAAAGCGTATTGCAAAACAATTCAAATTCGCGGCACTCTTTTTGCTTTTCTTTATTTTTGTGAGTGCCATTCATTATGCCGCCAAAAAAGTTGTTTTTGACATGGTCGATCCTGAAAAAATAGACGCTTTGAACGAAAAAGCCGTCGATTTTCTAAAGGCAGATTTTGACAGTATCCTGATGCAAGCCAACCGCTTTGTCGGGCAAAAGGATTATCTCAAGGCCGCTCAATACTATCTGGCCCTCTTGAAGTTCAATCTCAATGATTCAATCACTATCTATAACCTGGCCTGCTGCTATGGGCAGCTGGGAAAAGCCGATTTGGCGGTCAAATGCCTGGTCATGGCTGTCAGAGCCGGTTTTCGCGATTTCCAACTGCTGGAAAAAGACAAGGATTTCGCATCTATCCGCTTCACTCCGGAATTCAGGAAGCTATTGTCCCAGCTGCCGCTCTGGCGAGATCCAGCTGTCGAGGTGATCTTTGTAAAGACAGGTAAACTGTTGGAGTTGCAGGTCAAACTTCCCCAAAAATTCGATTCCACGCATAGCTATCCCTTGCTGCTCGGGCTTCATGGCAACGGGGGTACTCCCGACCACATGATGGAAACAATGAACAAAACCTTGAAAAAAGAGCCGGTGATCCTGGCCGCTCCCCATGGTGCTTACGCCAACTTCTCCCAGCTGCGCGGCCGGCATTTTTCCTGGGAGATCCAGACCCGAAACCGGGAGTTGTGGAAGATAGCCGATCCGTTGGCGGTCGAAAATCTGGACGAAGTGATCCGGGAAACAAAGAAAAGATACCCGGTTGGGGAAGTATATATCCTGGGTTTTTCCCAGGGTGCCGCCTATGCCTTCCTGTCCGGCTTCAAGTATGCCGGGACGGTGGCCGGGATTATCAGTATCGGCGGCTTGTTCCCCGAAACCGACAATGAATTTTCCATGCTGAAAGAAACGGAAATTGCCAACGGGAAAAAATTCCGGGTTTTCATCGCCCAAGGCAGCACTGACCGTTTGATTCCCGCGGGCTTGGGTGTCAAGACCGCGGAAAAGCTGAAAAAATACGGCTACGAAGTGGAATACCAGGAATACGAAGGCGGGCACGAAATTACTCCGGAGCTCATGAAGAACATTTTCGCCTGGATGAAGAAGCAGTGAGCAGGAAAGCGGGGATATAGGGTGTATGGCAATTGGCTTTTTGAATCATGCCTGGTTCGTCCGGAGGAAAACATGAAAGTATTTTTCCGCATTTTTATTGTGATTTCATTTCTTTTTATAAGCTTGCCTGCTACGGCCCAGCAGCAGTTCGCCTGGCTGGCCTGCTTCCTTAATAAATAATTGGCAAGCCAATCCAATAAAGGTTTTTATGAATTGGCTATGTTACTAATAAATCCGTAAAAGGATTTTAGGTTTGATCACTGCTATCTAGCATGATCTGTTGGATGCGGGCGATGGAGGCTTCGGTATCGCTCAATATCCCTTCACGCAGTTTCATATTGTCCAGCAGCTGCAGGGCCAGATTTTTCAAGCTGACAGCCGCCGGGTCTTTTTTGTGCAAAGACACCATTTTTTTGATCAGGGCATGTTCGGGGTTGATCTCTAGAACCCGTTTGGATATTTGATAATCCTTGTTGACCATTTTCATGATTTTTTCCATTTGCACCGACGGACCGTCACCCGGGTTAAGCAACAGGCAGGGGCTGTCGGTCAGGCGTTTGGAGATTTTCACCTCTTTGATCTGGTCTCCGTAAATGGTTTTCAGGTAGGTGAGGAAATTGTCGGCGTCCTTTAAATATGCGGTATCGGTGACCTCGGATTTCTCCTCCAAAGGAATGTCGGCGCTTTCGGCCATCTTGAACCCCTTCTTGTCGAACTCGCGCAAATGGTCGAGGACGAATTCGTCCATGGGATCGGTCAGGTAGAGCACTTCATAATCCTTTTTTCGGAAGATCTCCAGGGCCGGGTTTTTTTCAATGGCCAGGCGGTCGGCGCCGCCCAGGAAGTAGATTTCCTTTTGCCCCTCGGGCATGCGCTCGACATATTCTTTCAGGTCGGTCAACTGGTCGGCGCCGCTTTTGGAGCTGGAAAAGAGGAGGAGCCGGGAAAGCTTTTCCCGGTTATCGTAGTCGCTGACAATGCCTTCCTTGAAGTTCTTGCTGAAGTTTTTCCAGATGTTCAGATACTGTTCGCGGTTTTTGCTCTTGACGCTCTCCAGGTGTTCCAGGAGTTTTTTTAGCACGTGCTTCTTGATCTTGTCGATGCGCACGTTGCTCTGGATGGTTTCGCGCGAGATGTTCAGCGGAATTTCCTCGGAATCGATGATGCCTTTGACGAAGCGCAGGTACTCGGGCATGATGTCCTTGGAGCCTTTCTGGATCAGGATCTTCTTGGAATAGAGGTCCACGCCCGGTTCGGTCTTCATCAGCCCCAGCAGTTCGAACGAGGTCTTGGGCACGAACAGCAGGGATGCGAACTGCACCGGGGCGTCGGAAGAGAGATGCAGGTACGTTTCCGGGTCTTCCTGGGTGTTCTCGAAAAACTTGTAAAATTCGGCGTAGTCCTTCTCGTTCAGTTTTGACTTGGGCTGGGTCCAGATGGCGTCCTGGCGTTCGATCTTTTCCCCCTCCAGGTAGATGGGGAAGGGTACGAACTTGGAGTGCTTGAGGATGATGTTCTTGAGTTGAAAGGTTTCCAAAAACTCCTTTTCCTCTTTTTTCAGCAGCAGCTCGATGCGGGTGCCGCGGCCTGCCTTTTCCGCCTCTTCTATGGAATAGCTGCTTTCGCCCTTGGATTTCCACAGCCAGGCCGGGCTGTCTTTTTGCCAGGACCTGCTGATGATGTGGATCTCCTTGGCCACCATGAAACTGGAATAGAAACCCACGCCGAATTTGCCAATCAGGTCCACCTGGTTCTTGGCCGGGGACTCGCTGATCTTTTTCAGGTAATCCAGGGTGCCTGAATGGGCGATGGTGCCGATGTTGCCGATCAGTTCCTCTTTGCTCATGCCGATGCCGTTGTCCTCGATGACCAGCTTGTTGTGCTTTTTGTCGACGCTGACGGTGATCTTCAGCTCCTCGTCCTTGCTGCTGAGCCCGGACTCGGTCAGGATCTCGAACTGCATCTTGTTCAGGGCGTCGGCGGCGTTGGACACCAGCTCACGCAGGAAAACCTCCTTGTTCTTGTATAGCGAATAGACCAGGATGTCGAGCAGCTGCTTGACCTCCGACTGAAATTCGAATGTTTGTTCTTTTTCGGTACTCATTTCTTTCTCCTTGCTTGATTTACGTTTCATTATACCATTTCTGTCAAGGGGCGTATTCTTTTGAAAAGGCGGAATATTCCTGAAAACGGTTGCTAAAAAGCGCGGTTTTGCATACAATAACTTTTGCAAAAAAAATCATCACAAGATAATTGAGGAGGACAAATGGCGATTGTCGTGACCGGGAAAAATCTGAAAGTCGAAGATGTGTATAAGGTGGCCTACGGCCTGGAGAAGGTTGAGCTCCATGCCGATGCCGTGGAAAGGATCAAGAAATGCCGCGCTTTCATCGAGAAGCGCATCGAGGCGCGCGAGATCATGTACGGCGTCAACACCGGCATCGGCGAATTCTCCGAAGTGGTGCTGACCGATGATCAGGTGGGGCAGTTCCAGAAATACCTGATCTATAACCATGCGGCCGGCATCGGCACGCCGGTGCCCATCCCCGAAGTGCGGGCGGCCATGCTGGGGCGCATAAACGTCCACGCCAACGGTTATTCGGGCTGCCGCCCCGACATTACCCAGACCTATGTGGCCATGCTAAACAAAGGTGTGACACCGGTGGTCTGCAACAAGGGCAGCGTCGGCGCCTGCGGTGACCTGGCGCCCATGAGCCAGATCGCGCTGCTGCTCATGGGCGAGGGCGAGGCCTTTTTCGAGGGCGAACGCCTGAGCGGCGCCGCGGCCATGAAAAAAGCCGGCATCCCGGTGCCGGGGCTCAAGGCCCGCGACGGCCTGGCTGCCATCAACGGCAGCAACCTGATGACGGCCATGGCCGCTCTGCAGATTTATGAAAGCGAGCGGCTGCTCAAGCAAGCCGAGATCGCCGCGGCCATGACCCTGGAGGCGCTGATGGCCAACATGAAGCCCTACGACTCCCGTCTGCACACGCTGCGCGGTTTCCAGGGCGCCGTCACCTCGGCCGAGAACATCAAGCGCATCATCGAGGGCTCCGACCTGCTGGGCAAGGTCAAGGTCAAGGTGCAGGACGCCTACAGCATGCGTTCCACGCCTCAGGTGCTGGGCGCCTTCCGCGACCAGCTGCGCTGGACGCGCAGCCAGATCGAAATCGAGCTGAACGGCGTGGGCGACAACCCCATCTTCCTGCCCGACGACCAGGTGGTGCTGACCGGCGCCAACTTCCAGGGCTCGCCGGTCTCCGTGCCCCTGGACATGCTCGGCGCCTGCGTGACCATGGCCTGCGTCATTTCCGAGCGGCGCCTGAACCGCCTGCTCAACCCGGCCCTTAGCGTTGGCCTGCCCGCCTTCCTGACCAAGGGTGCTGGCATGTATTCCGGGCACATGCTCAGCCAGTACACGGCCGACATGATGATCGTCGAGCAGCGCATCCTCTCTGT
>JALHTJ010000015.1 GCA_022865785.1 Candidatus Aminicenantota bacterium | reverse complement strand
GGATTTTTTTCAACGGCACGGTCATGGTGCAGATCCGCCAGGGCAATTGTACCATCGGATCGCCGCGCGGGCAGGGCGATGACGACGAACATCCGGCCCACAAGGTTTTTATCAGCGATTTCTGGCTGGGAAAAACCGAAGTGACTTTTGAGCAGTTTGATTTATTCTGTCGTGAAACCGGGCGGCCATTGCCGGCTGATGAAGGTTGGGGCCGGGGCAGCCGCCCGGTGATGAATGTCTCCTGGGAAGACGCTGACAGCTACTGCCGCTGGCTGGCGCAAAAAACCGGCCGCAATTTCCGCCTGCCGCGCGAAGCCGAATGGGAAAAAGCCGCCCGCGAAAAGTATCCCTGGGGCTGGAGCCCTCCAAGCGCAAACCAGGTCAACATGAAGGGCAAGGCGGACGGTTTTGCCTTCACCGCCCCGGTCGGCTCGTTTGCTTCAGGAGAATCGCCTTACGGCATCCTGGACATGGCCGGGAATGTCTGGGAATGGATGGCCGACTGGTACGACCCCGGTTATTATCAGGCAGCGGCCAGCCGCGACCCGCAAGGTCCGGCCGCGGGCAAAAACCGGGTGGTGCGCGGCGGTTCCTGGCGAGACGGACTGGATCTGATCCGTTCCGCCAACCGCAGCAGCGAGCGTCCGGACCGGAGCCTGAACGTGTTGGGCTTCCGCGTGGCCATGGACTACCGCTGATGGCCGCCCTCACCTCGTTCCATGCCCTGATCGAAGCCCTGAGGGACGGAGCACCGATCAACAAGGTTCTGCTCAACCGTTCACGCCAGGACGCCAAGATGGCCACCGTGATCGAGTTGTGCCGCCGCCGCGGCGTGATCTTTCAGCTCGTCCCGGCTGAAGCCGTCGACCGCAAGGCCGGCGCCCGCAACCAGGGCGTATGGGCCGAGATCGCCCCCGTCAGCTTTGCCAGCCTCGACTCGCTGTTGGCCGCGGTTAAAATCGGCCTGGTCGTGATCCTGGACGGCATTGAGGATACCGGCAACCTGGGAGCCATTGTGCGCACAGCCGCGGCCGTGGAGGCCGACGGGATTCTGGTTTCCATCCGCGGCTCGGCCCCGGTCAACGACACCGTCTGGAAGACCTCGGCCGGGACCCTGGGCAAAGTGCGCCTGGTCCAGTCGCGCAACCTGACCATGGATATCGAAAAACTGAAAAAAGCCGGTTTCTGGGTGGCTGCGACCGACCAGCGCGCCGGCATGAATTTCTATGACTTTGATTTCAAGGGCAAAACGGCCGTGATATTGGGAAACGAAAGCAAGGGGGTCTCTGCTCTGCTGAAAAAAAATGCCGACCAGCTCCTGGCCATTCCCCATGCGACGGCCGTGGAATCGCTCAACGTGTCGGCCGCAGCGGCCATCATTTTATTCGAGGCGTATCGTCAGAAGAAGAAGTAACCTGGGTTCCAGGGAACAGCAACAACCAAGAATCGAGGCTTGAAGTTCGACGTTGGAAAGCCAGAGATGAAATCCAAGCCTTGCAGTCAGTGGCCAGGCCTGCCCTAAGGGAACAAATATTTTTAATAAACAAAAATTCTGCTATAATCAAGGCATGGCGAAAAAAGGCTTTACCCTGATCGAGGTCCTGATCGTGGTCACCATGATCGGCATCCTGGTGGCGATCCTGGTTCCGCAATACAAATATTCGGTTTTGCGGGCCAAGGAGGCGGTCCTGAAGGAGAACCTGTTCCAGATGCGTGACGCCATCAACAAGTACTATTTCGACAAGAAAAAGTATCCGGCCGGTCTGGAAGACCTGGTGACTGCCCGCTACCTGCGCGAAATCCCGTTTGACCCCATAAACAAAAGCAGGGAATGGCAGCTGGTCATGGCCGAACCCCTGGAAGACGAGGAATTCGATCCTGAAGCCGACCAGGGCGTTCTTGACATAAAAAGTCTGTCCAAGACCATGGCCATGGACGGAACGCCCTATGCCGATTGGTAAGCCAGTGAACCAGACGGCTCGACGGGAGTCTCCCCGGAACCGGGGCTACGTCATGATTGTGCTGATGATCGCCGTAGTGGTGCTGAGCGTTTTCATGCTCATGGCCGTGCCGCTGTGGCAGACCATGATGCAGCGCGAGGCCGAGGAAGAGCTGATCTTCCGCGCCCGTCAGTATGTCAGCGCCATCGGCTTCTATGTCAAAAGCCACAACAACCTCTACCCGCAGAATTTCGAGATTCTGCACCTGGAAAAATTCCTGCGCCGGCTCTACCCCGATCCGGTCAGCGTAGAAGGCCGCTGGGACATGGTTTTCAAGGATACAGCCGCCGGCGAAGTCAAATACCTTGTAGTGCCGGAGCACCTGGCCAAGGCCTATTTCAGCCGGGCTGTGCTGGTCGGCATATGCTCCACTTCCCCGGAAACGGCTTTCCGCGAATATCGCGGCAAAAAGAAATATAATGAATGGGCTTTTTATCTGGGTGAAAAGGAAAACGAGAAAATGCCCGAGCTGCAGTACGAGGGCGGCCAGTGAAGAACATCCTGCTGGTGGCGGCCGAAAATTCGGCCGAAACCTACGCTGTGCAGGTTCTGAAGGAATTTCAGGCCCGGGGCGAGCGCTTTCATTTCTGGGGCATCGGCGGCGATCGCCTGGCCGCCAGCGGCTTTGAAAATCTGGTGCACAATCGCTCCCTGTCGATGGTGGGCATCGTCGAGGTCGCGGCTCACCTCCTGCGCATCCGCCGGGTGCTGAACCTGGTCTTGCGCCAGGCCCGGGAACGCAAGGCGGACGCCGCGTTGCTGATTGACTACCCCGACTTCAACCTGCGCCTGGCCCGCCGCCTGCGCCGGGCCGGCATCCCGGTCTATTATTACATCAGCCCCACGGTCTGGGCCTGGCGTTACAGCCGGGTTGAGCAGATCCGCCGCTGGGTAAGCCGGCTGTTCATTATTTTTCCTTTTGAAGTGCCCATTTATGAAAAGGAGAAGGTAACCTTCACCTATACCGGCCATCCGTTGCTGGCCGAGGTGCGGGTCAGCGAAGCGCGCGATGAGTTTCGCCGCCGCCACGGGGTGGCCGCCGGCGACATCCTGCTGGCGCTACTGCCGGGCAGTCGTGAAGCGGAAGTGCGTCTGCTGCTAGCGGAGATGATGGGGGCCGTGCGCTTGCTGCGCAGGGAGTTTCCCCTGAAAGTGTTTCTGCAGAAAGCGCAGAATATTCACCATGAGCAACTGACCGCGGTCGATCCGGATATCCGCGTCCTGGACCAGGAACAGGGCTTCGACCTGCTCAACGCCGCCGACGCGGTCATCACCACCTGCGGCACCTCCAACCTGGAGGCGGCCCTGCTCGGGGTCCCTTTTGTAGCTGTGTACCGCGTCAATCGCCTGACCTATCTTTTGGGCAGGCGCTTTGTCAAGATCGGCCTGTATTCCATTGTCAATATCCTGGCTGGACGCCAGGTGGCGGCCGAGCTGATACAAAAGGAGTGCCGGGCCGAACGCATTTATGAGGAAATCAAAAAGATCCTGGACGAGCCCCGGCTGCGGGAAGAGATGCGGGGAGAGTTCCTGCGCATCAAAACAAGTTTGCAGCAGGAGGAAAAACCTGCCGCCATCATTTGCCGCCAGATCGCTGCCGACCTGGCAGGGTGAGAAAAACTGAGTGGCGCGAGACAAATTCATGTTTCTGATCCTACTCAGTAAACTCACCCCCGTTCCCCCTCTCTTTTTTTAAGAGAGGGGGTCAAGAAGACTTCCTATTCCCTTGCTAAAAGAAGGGGTAGGGGATGAGTTTCACGCATTCAGATTTTCCTGCAAATATTTCATTTTCGAGATTCTGTTGTTTTTCTTATTTCTGACCCAACCTGAGGGCCTGACTTTCCTTGCTCAACTGAAACTGAGTTCCCCGGTTTTTTTGGACAGTGCCAACAAATAATTTTTAACATCGTCGTTCTGCAATTCCGGGTTTTGCAAAAGCCGGCGGGCGTCGGTTTGCGCTTCCTGCAAAAGCCGGAAATCCTTTTTCACATCCGCCAGCTTGAAATCCAGCTCCCCGGCCTGCTCCAGGCCGGCGATCACGCCGCCGCCGCGAAGCTCCAGGTCCAGTTCCGCGATCCGGAAACCGTCGTGATGGGCGGTGATGGCTTGCAGGCGCAACTTGCCGTTTTCGGTCGGGCGCGGCGACTCGATCAGAAAACAATGCGACTGCTCCGTCCCCCGTCCAACCCGGCCGCGCAGCTGGTGCAGCTGCGCCAGGCCGTAGCGGTCGGCATTTTCAATGACCATGATGGTGGCGTCTGGAAAATCCATGCCCACCTCGACCACGGTGGTGGCCAGCAGCAGGCGTACGGCACCATTGCCGAATTGTTTCAAGGCCCGTTCCTTTTGCGCGGCAGTGCTTTTTCCTGAAAGCATGGCCTGGGGGATGCCGGGCCAGCGGATTTTGCCTGCCGCCCCTTCTTCCTGAAGCGAACGCAAGTCGGGATAATGCTCTGATTTTTCGATCAACGGCAGGATAACATAGCCTTGGCGCCCGCTTTCCAGTTCTCTTTTCAAGCGCCGGTAGAATTTGTCGCGGTCCGCGGCCGGAACGATCCTGGTAGTGACAGGAAGTCTGCCGGACAGAGGTTTTTTTAATGTGGATACTGCCAGGTCGTTGTACAGAGCCAGCAGCATGGTGCGGGGAATGGGAGTGGCGGTGGTGACCAGCAGATCGGCGGCCCGGCTTTTGAAAAACAGGGCGGCCCGCTGAGCTACGCCGAAGCGGTGCTGTTCATCGATGACCACCAGGGACAGGTTTTTAAAAACTATGCTTTCAGCGATCAGGGCGTGGGTGCCGAACACCAGGGATATTTCACCGCGGGCCAGACGGGCCAGGATTACCTTCCTGGCCCCAATTTCGCAGCTGCCGGTCAAAAGGGCGATGCCGTCGCTGCCGAAAAAGGAACAAGCGTTCCGGTAATGCTGGCGGGCCAGGATCTCGGTCGGGGCCAGGAACGCTCCCTGGTGACCGTTCTCGCGGGCCAGGAGCAAAGCCAGGAAGGCCACGATGGTCTTGCCGCTGCCCACTTCACCCTGCAGCAGGCGCTGCATGGTCTGGGGCGAGCGCAGGTCGTTGACGATCTCACTGAAAGCGGCGACCTGTTCTTCGCTGAGCGGGAACGGCAGGCGGCGGTCGATGGAGCGGCGCAGATCGTTGTGGAAAAGGTAGCGGTGTACCCGCCGCCGGCCGCGGAAACAGGCGCGGACGAATTGCAGTTCGAGTTGGAAAATGAGCAATTCGCCGTAAATGAAGCGCTCCTTCATTTTATCGATTTTATCCCTGTCCAGGGCCTGAGGTTGGTGGATGGCGCGCAGGGCCGCTGTTCGTCCGGGAAAGTTATGCCGCTGCAGGACCAGGTCGGGCAGTGTTTCCCCTTCATCCTGCCAGGAGGTGAGTATGCCGGCAATGATCTTGCGCATGGTTCCGGCTTTCAGCGCGGCCAGAGGCCGGTAACGGGGAAGAATACCGCCGACGCGGTTTTCCGGCGCCAGCAGCGGATTGACCATCTGCCACCTGTCCTGGCGTTCTTCGATACGGCCGTAAACGTAGGCCGGCTCATTCCGGCGCAGTATTTCCAGCAGGTAGGGCTGGTTGAAAAAGACCAGGGTGACCGGGCGGCCGCCGATCTGGCCCTGGGCCGTGAGCAGGGAGGATCTTTTCCTGAAATTGCGGCTCACCCGGACGCGGCCGATGGTGAAGGCGTAGAGTCCTTCCCGGCCTGGCCAGGGGGATTGCTCAATTTTAGATAAATCCAGGTAGGTTTCGGGAAAATAAAGCAGCAGCTCTGCGGCCGTGGCCATGCCGCGCCGGCGCAGGATAGCGGCGTAACTGGGGCCGATCCCCTTGAGTTTTTCAACCGGGGTGTCTGGCGTGATGGTCAATAGTAGAAATAGATGGTTTTAGCGGAGCACTGTACGTTTTTCAAGCCCGGCAGCAGGGTAAACCAATCGAAGATCGACTTCTTGGTCTTGGAGTTGAATTGGGCTGCATTGAACGCCTCATCGAGGATAGTGGGAGAAAAGCGGCTGCCGTTGATGACCAGTTCCGAAAAAGCGAAGCGCATGTGATAATTGCTGCATTCGAATTTGCCGCCGAAACTTACCTCCACGTCACGCAGGAACTGGGGCACTGTGGCGTATTTTTCGCCGGCCAGCTTGACCTTGAGAGTGCCGTTGACCAGGTTCTTGTCCTTGAGGCGCAATTCGATGAAGGTCACTTCCTGAGCGTATTTTTTGATGTATATCAGGTTCAGGTATGAGTTCAATTCGCTTTCGCTGAAGGCAGTTTTTTTCAGGAAAAGGGCGGGCTGGCTGCGGGCGGCGATGCGCGAAAGGAAACTGTCGATCCTCTTGGCTTTGTTTAGTGAAAAATCGGCTGGGGCGGCGAAAGCGGTTAAGGCCAGGAACAGGCATGCGGCAATTCTCGGTTTCATTTTATTTAATGATAACGGTTCGGCCCTGTATTTGCAAGCGGCCCGCGAAAAATTGGCGGACGGCCCACGGATAAAGGCGGTGTTCCTGGCGCAGTATTCTCCTGCTGAGGGTCTCTTGGGTGTCGCCTGCGCGGACCGCAACCGCTTTCTGGGCGATGACCGGACCGCTGTCGATCCCGGCATCGACGAAATGGACCGTGCAGCCGCTGATCTTGACGCCATAGCGCAACGCCTGTTCCTGGGCGTCCAGGCCGGGGAATGATGGTAAAAGGGCGGGATGGATGTTCATGATGCGCCCGGGATATTTGTCGAGCAGCACGGGGCCGAGAAGGCGCATATAGCCGGCCAGGCAGATCAGCTCTATGTTTTCGCGTTGCAAATATGCGCAGATCTCTGCTTCGTAAGCGGTCTTGTCGGGAAATTGCCTGGGGTTGATATGATAGGCGGGGATGCCGAAATTGGCGGCTTTTTTCAGTCCCGGAGCGTCCTGACGGTCACAAATGACCAAGCGCACTGAGAAATTGGCGTCGGGGTTCCGTGAAGCGCGGGCAATGGCCGTAAAATTGCTGCCCCGGCCCGATAAGAAAACCGCTATTCTTCCTTTGTTCATGGTTGGTTTTTCTGGCTTCCGGTTGTCATTGGCCGGATCCGACAAGTTCCACCCCGCGGCAATGAAAAAACATGCCGAAGGGGGGACTCGAACCCCCGCAAGCGTAAAGCTCACCAGTACCTGAAACTGGCGTGTCTACCAATTCCACCACTTCGGCATGATAAGTAACTTTATAAGTTAAAATCGACATTTTGTCAAGACCTCGAGGTCAGGAAGCGGGCTTGAAAAGTTTCGCTCCGCCTCGACTGCGGGGGCGCCGCGATGATTTACTTCCGCTTACGACTGTAGTAGAATATCATTTTAATCCGTTTCCCTATTTCAATTTGGAGACAGGCACTTGCAACTGAGAAAAAGCGCAGCTGTTTTGCTGCTCGTATGTTTTTTTTCCGGCCAGGCAGTTTTTTCACAGGTGGACGAAAGTGAAGAAGCTGAAAAAGCCGCGTTCGAGAATACCCCGGGCAAAAAAATAATCAACACTTATGTTTCCGGTTTTTTCAGGGATGAAGCGGAAATGTGGTCGGCTCCCTTTCACCTGGACTGGGAGAACCTTGTGATCTTTTCAACCGTGCTGGTCGGTGCCGGGCTGCTGGTGGCCAACGATGAAGGCATTTATGAAAATTTCAAACTGTATCAGAGCCGGAATCCCTGGGTAGCCAAGGTGAGCCCCGCGGTCACCATGCTGGGCGATTGGGGTGTGGACTGCGGAATTGCCGGCCTGTTCTTCCTCGGCGGCCTGCTGCTCAAGGATCAAAAAGCCCGGGATACCGGGTTGATGGCCTGGGAAACGCTACTGCACACCGGCCTGCTGGTCCAGGTGGTCAAGCACCTGGCCGGACGCCAGCGCCCGCAAGTCGAAAACGGCCTGGATTATTGGTACGGACCGGGAGCTTTTTTCAAACGCTATAGCCAGGGCTCTTTTTCGCATTACGACTCTTTTTTCTCCGGGCATACCGTTTCCGCCTGGGGATTGGCCACGGTGATCGCTGAAAATTATAAAGATCACCACTGGGTGCCGATCGCTTGCTACAGCCTGGCCACCCTGGCCGGTTTGTCGCGGGTGACCGAGGACGCCCACTGGCTCTCCGACGTCTTCCTGGGGGCGGTCATCGGTTATGCCGTGGGCAAGATGGTGGTGCGCAACCAGAAAAAGCGCCTGCATTGGGCTCCATCTCTTTCCCCCGGCGGCGCCGGGCTTTCTTTCAGCTACGAGATCAAATAGCTCCCGGCATTGCCCGCCCGGGATCAACTCATCCCCCGGCCCCTTCTCTTGCGAAGAGAAGGGGAGTAAGACGTCTTCCCCTCTCTTTTGGAAGAGAGGTACGCATCGCTATACCGAGGTTCTGCGAGGTATAAAGCGATGCCATCCCGCAATGCGGGTGGTTGGGGTGAGTTTGTTTTTGAGATTCCTATACGGGTTGGTGGTGTTTTATGATTTACGAAGCACTGATTTAATGGTATATTTCACAAATGACCGCCAAAACCCGACTTTTCATATTTTTATTGTCAGTAATATGGTTTGCCGTCCTGCCGGTCCAAGGACAGGCCGGCGATGATGAAACCGAATTCGTCATCTCAAATTTCATGCTTGAACGGCTGCCGGGCGGGTATTTTTACCCGAATTTTTTTGAAAACCTGGCTCCGGATGCTACTTTCCTGATCGAGGAAAGCAATGGTTTCGCCCAACTTGATTTTCCCAAGGTTTATTTTGAAGGAGATTCTTATTCTCAGTTCAACTGGTTTTTTGACGGTTTTCCGATCAACTCGGCCCTTGATGACGGTGCCCCGGCTTTCCAGCTGCCATTTTTGACCATTGACTCTATGGCTTTGCAAAGCGAAACTCCGCAGCAGCGCGACTATGGATTTCATTTCCGTCTGCGCTCCCCGACTGTAACCCGTTCACGGCTGATGGTTTCCTCTGTCTTTCCAAATATGGGTGGCTATACGGCACTGGGGAAAATGGCTATCGGCAACCATGCCAGTCTCAGAGCCGACAACCTGTACAGCGGCCGCCGGCAAATTTCACGAAATGAAGCTTTTGATTACTCTTGGGAAAAGAAATTGCCGCATTCTTCCTTTTTGCTGGGTCTGAGTTACTTCAACCAGGAGCGCCGCTTCAACGATTTCAATGTCCGTGATGCCCAGTTTGCTGAAAAAGGCAACCTGCTGCAGCTTCTATCCCGCTGGCAAAGAGCATATGCCCGGGGAGTGCTTGATTTGTCCCTGGCGGTGAATGGCAGCCGGCGTGACCGTTTATTTGCTGAGGAAGGGCGCTACCCCCAGGAAACCTATGACTTGGATAAAAAAACCTGGTTTGCCGGGGTTTCCTGGCAGGGCCGGCCCTTAAATTTTAGATTTTCCTGGCAGCTGGAATGGGAAAGACGGACACCGACGGTTCCGGACGCCGGCAAGGATTTGCAAGACATTGATGGGCAGGGATTTTATCCTTTTGAGAAGTGGGGTGATTTTGGGGCAAATACCCTGGCTTTAGCTATCGATCAAAAGTATTCTTTTTCATTACTGGGGAAAAAAGTCGAATTTGAACCTTTCCTGAACTTAGCAGCCGTGCTTTTATCAGCGGCCGAACAAACCGGGTCAAACAACGCCCTGTATTTCTCCAACCAGCCTTACCAGGTGATCGAGTGGCAGAAAAGCGCTGAATACCACAATCAACGATTCCTGGGAACCGGGGGAGCTGAGTTGGCAATCAAGATGGCTAGGAAAATCACCATTAATGCCCGGCTATTTTTCCAATATCAGGAGCTTGTATTTGGCACGGCGCGCAACAATAGCCGTTTTTCCCAACCCGGTGCTGAACTTGGTATCACTTGGTTCGCTAATAACAAAACCAGGGTTTCTTTATCTTATGGCATTCTGCCTTATGAATTGCGAGCCAATGTCAGCGATTTCCTGGAAGACCAGCGTCCCGGAGCGTCCATTTTTTACTGGAATGACGACAACGGCGACGGCCGTTTCCAGAACCAGGAAAAAGGCGCTTTATTCGGTCAGGTCGGCGGTCCCAGCCATTTCCTTTCTGCGAATTTTCAGCCGCCTCAACGGGAGCGCATCCTGCTGCAGATGAACACTCGGCTCTCAGCCAATTTCAATCTTAACATCAAGGGACTCTACAAAAAAATCCGCCAACCCATATGGACATATTTCTCCGATAATTATGGTTATTACGAAGAGGTTGCCGGCCAGGATTACTTTTTTTTCGACCGGCCGTTCAGCGCTTTTAAACTGGATAATGCCGCCTTTGACAAAGATCCGTTTTATGCCCAGTTGCTTATTCAATTGCAAGGACAAAAACTTCAACGCTGGTTTTTTTCATTTTCTTTCCTGGCCCACATGGGCATGGGCTATACTGCTTTTGGTAACGGTCCAACCGCCAATGATATCGGTATCATTTCCGAAAGCCAGGCTTTTCCGAATTCCTGGATAAATGGCTATGGGCGTGTCGATGGCGATCGGGCTTTCGTCAGCAAGATTTTTTTAGGTTACTATCTGTCACGGCGTTTGTTTCTGAGTGCCAGCATCAAATATCGTGACGGTAATCCGTTCGCTTTTATCAGTGCTTTTCAGAAAAATGACCAGTGGGTCATCACCTACCAGACCATCAAGGCTGAGGATGAATATGGCAAAAAAGGCGGTCCCAGAGAGGATTGCCTTTGGGATTTCAATTTTAAATTCGGTTATGAGATTTCTTTGTTCGGAAAAAAAGGCCGTCTGGAACTTGAATTGTTCAATCTTCTGGATTTTGGCCTCGAATTGTCAGAAAATGTTTTTTCCGGCGGAACACGGTTAGCTAACGAACTGCAGTTGCCGCGCAGTTTGCGGCTGGGCCTGGTCTTGGAGTTATAAGGCTTTTACCGGCTTTTGCTCTCCATTTTTTCCTGGCAGGGGACGCAGAAGCGGGCAAAGGGCAGGACTTCCAGGCGTTTGCTGGATATTTCCTGGCCGCAATGCAGGCATTTTCCGTAATGGTTTCTTTCGATGCGTTCCAGGGCTTCCTCCACTTCCTTCAGGTTGGCCCGCATGTTGTTGGACATGACAAAGCCCATTTCCTTTTCGATTAATTCATTGGCCTGGTCGATCTCGTCCATGGCGCCGCCGCCGCCGCTGGACGGATCCCGCCACTCGATCACTTTCAGGATTTCATCGCGCAGGGCCAGGAGCCTTTTTCTTATTTTAGGATTCTGTTCATTTTTCATTTTTATCTCCTAGCGGTGATATTTGCCGCCATTGATAATTGTCAATGCCCGGTAGACCTGTTCCAGAAAAACGATGCGGAATATGTCGTGCGCGAAGGTCATATCTGAAAATGATATTTTTTGATTGAACTTCGCGGCCAGGGCCGGGGCAAAACCGGCAAAGCCGCCGATCAGAAAGACCAGGCGACCTTGGTGATAAGAGATTTTTTGCCCCAAAAACTGAGCAAACTGCAGCGAGTCCATTTTCTTGCCTTCCTTGTCCAGGGCAACGACAAAATCTTTTTCGCGAATTTCCTCAGCAAACATGATGCCTTCCTTCTCTCTCACGAAAGCTTGCTCTTTGCTTTTTGTCTCCTTCAATTTTTTTACGCTGAATTTTACATAATAATTAATGTTTTGTAAATACTTTTTTTCAAGTTCCTGCAGGCCCTTGAATTTTAATTCTCCGCTGCAGATCAATTCAATGGTTTTCATGCTTTTTCAGCTTGTTGTATAAAGATTTTCGCGAGATGTTCAGGATACGCGCCACTCTGCTCTTGTTCTTGTATTTGCGCAACAGGTAAGCGGTGTACTCGGCTTCAACCTCGGCCATTGAACGCTCTCCCGATTGGATGAGATCCAGAATGGGGCGCGGTCGGTCCAGGAGGGTCCAAACACCTTTTTCGTCCAGAATGCAGCCGTGCACGGCCAGGCCGCTCACGAAGTTTTTGAGTTCACGGATATTGCCGGGCCAGGGGTATTGCAGCAGCTTTTGCCGGGCTTCCTCGCTGAGTTGAATTTCCACCCCTTTTTCCGCGCAGAAATAATTCAGCAACGGCAGGATGTCTTTTTTGCGTTCGCGCAGGGGCGGGATGAAAATGCTGACCGTGGAGATCCGGTAATAGAGGTCGGCGCGGAACTCGCCGCGGTGAACTTTTTCCTCGATGGTGCTGTCGGCCGAGAACAGGAAACGGGCCGCGATGTCGGCTTCCTGATTGCAGCCCAGGGGGAATATCTTTTTTCTTTCGATGACGCGTAAAAGCTTGGCTTGCATATGCAAGCTCAAGAGGTCGATCTGGTTGAGGAAGATCGTCCCGTTCCCAGCCTGGCGCCATTTCCCCAAAAAATCACGATCGGCGCCTGAAAATGCCCCTTTCTGGTAACCGAACCACTCGCTTTCCAATAGCGTTTCGGGCACGTCGCCGCATCCCAGGTTGAGCAACGGTTTGAAGGGGCTGCTTCCGGCCAGGACGGCCGCCCAGAAATCCTTGCCGCTGCCGGTTTCGCCCCATAAGAGGACGGGCGTATCCAGCCCGGCGACTTTTTCGACCGCGGCCTTAACGGCCAGCGATTTTGGGTCCGGCAGGTTAGAAATCAGGGGAAAAATCGTAGCGTTTGGCATCCATCCACAGCTTTTCCAGTGAAAACTTTTTCCGCCAGTCTGCCGAGAAAATGTTGATGATGAAATCAACGTAATCGACCAGTATCCATTCGGACAGCCTTTCACCTTCGCTGCCCAGCGGTTGCAGCTGGAGTTCTTTCTTGAGGTTATCCTTGACGGCATCGGCCAGGGCTTTGTTCTGGCGAGTGGAGTTGCCGCTGCAAATAACCAGGTAATCGGTCATTTCGCTGAGCCCCTTCAACTTCAGGACCGTGATCTTTTCCGCTTTCTTTTCCAGAAGTATTTGCACGGTTTTCTTGATCTCACCCGGAATGCGGCGTTTGTGCAGATCTTCCAGGATCAGGTTGAATTCATCCTTCTTCATATAGTTTTATTTCCTCCATGATCTTTTGCACGTTTTTTTCCACGTAGGGAGAAATATCCTGGCCATGGGATATTTTTTTCCTGATGGCCGTGGCCGAGAGTTCCAGGTAGTCCGACACATAAGCGTGCAGGAATGCGGCCGGGGGGCGGGGCGGATTTTCGTTTTTCAGGCCCAGGGGAATATTTTCCTCGCGCAGCAATTTCTCCACTTTCTGTCGATGATCGCCCCGGCGCAAAACGATGATGAAAAACACTTCCTGCAGGACCAGTCGGTATTCTTTCCAGGTGCGGATCTTTAAAAAACCCTCACTGCCGGTGATAAAAAAGAAGTGCTCGTCCGGCTGCGCGGCTTTCAGCTCGCGGATGGTATCGATGGTCCAGGACTCTCCACGACGGTGCAGTTCCATGTCGCAGGGCAACAAGCCGGGGTGGGGAAGCAGGGCGGCTTTGAGCATGGCCAGGCGCAGCTCCGCCGCCGGAACGGCCTGGCGCTTTTTGTGCGGCGGTTGGGAGGAAAGAATATAAAGTATTCTGTCCAGGTTGAAGGCGGCTTTGATCTTCAGACCCAGTTCGATATGCCCGCGGTGAACCGGATTGAAGGTTCCGCCCAGCAATCCTGTTTTAATCTGGCTCATGAAAGGCGAAAAATGTTTTTTTCAATTTTTCCAGGTTGATCCCTTTAAGTGCTGATATTTCCACGTAGGGGATTTTACGCTTTCTGCAAAATTTACGCAAGACATCGATCCGAGTCCTGTCTTCAGTTGCCAGATCGATCTTATTGGCGACCACAACCAGTTTTTTTTGCAGCAGCCGCACCTGGTACATTGACAGCTCTTTTTCCAGGATCTCATAATTTTTCATGGGCGGCAGGGAGCTGAAAGGCGACACGTCGATGATGAAAAGCAGGACCCGGGTCCGCTCAATGTGCCGTAAAAATTCCAGGCCCATGCCTTGGCCCTGGTGGGCGCCTTCCAGAATGCCCGGAATGTCGGCCACGATCAAGCTCTTGTTCTTGAAATCCACCACGCCCAGATTGGGGGTCAGGGTAGTGAAGGGATAGTCGGCGATCTTGGGACGGGCGGCGCTGATTTTTGAAATCAAGGTCGATTTGCCGGCGTTGGGCAGTCCGACCAGGCCGGCATAGGCGATGAGTTTCAGTTCCAGGATCACCTTGATAACTTCGCCTTTTTCGCCCTTTTCGATCCGGCGCGGGGCCTGGTTGACCGAGGATTTGAAATGGATGTTGCCGCGGCCGCCTTTGCCGCCTTTGGCCAGGAGGAATTCCTGGCCGAGGCGCTCGAAATCAAATATCAGTTTCTCATCGGGAAAAGTCTTGACTACGGTCCCGGCCGGGACCTGGAGAATGATGTCAGCCCCTTTTTTGCCTGATTGCTTTTTGCTCCGGCCCTGGCCGCCGTTTTCAGCCTGGAACTGGCGTTTGTACTTGAAATCTGTCAGGGACTGGCAAACCTGGCTGCTGACCAGGATGATGTTGCCGCCCTTGCCGCCGTCGCCGCCGTCCGGGCCGCCGTGCGGGATGAACTTTTCGCGGCGAAAGCTTAAACAACCGTCGCCGCCGTTGCCGGCGCCGAATGAAATGATGGCTCTATCAATGAACATGGGGTAGGGGATTAAAGGTTTGAAAAATTGACGGGGCTTTAAAAACGCCGGCCAAATTAATTGGCATCGACCTCGACGAATTTGCGCCCGGCCTTGTCGACAAAGCGCACCTTGCCGGTAGCCAAAGCAAAAAGGGTGTCGTCCTTGCCAATACCGACATTTTTACCTGGTCTGATACGGGTGCCGCGCTGGCGGACAATGATGGAGCCGGCATGGATCTGCTCGCCGCCGAATTTCTTGACGCCAAGACGTTTGGATGTGCTTTCCCGGCCATTTTTTGCACTGCCGCCCGATTTTTTATGTGCCATTATTCCGTCTCCTTGGTTTTGGCGCTGGCTTTGATCTCGATTTTTTCGATCTGTATCTTATGGAGTTTTTGCCGATGTCCCTGCGATTTGCGGTAGCCTTTTTTGGATTTCATCTTGTAAATGTGTATCTTTTTAGCCTTGATCTCATCGAGAACTTTGGCTTTGACCTTGGCGTTCTTGACGTAAGGGTCGCCGATCAGCACATCCTTGTCGCTTTGAATCAATAAAACCGTGCTCAGGCTGGCGGTATTCTTTTTCACGAGCTCTTCGGGAAGCAGTTCCACTTCCAAAATGTCACCTTCGGCGATCTTATACTGCTTTCCGCCGGTTTCAAGTATGGCAAACATGGTCGTATCTCCTTAAATGGATGTTACTTTTTATATCACAATTCGCCGCTTTAGTCAAACATTATCAACTGGGGTTTCCCTATTTATTGATTGCTTTGACAGATTTACCCTCCGGGCTTGGCACCGGAAAAGTCAGGCGGGCCTTCCAGCGCGGCAACTCCCGGGTCCGATTCAGGTGCTCGATCAGGCCTACTGCCAGTTTAACCGTTTGGCGCAGGCTTTTCAGCTCCCAGGCGGGGTTGTATTCGTCTTTGACCGTGTGGTAGGCGCCGCCCTTGAAAAATTCGGCGATGTGGTTGCGCCCCGAGGCGAATTTTTCTCCGGCCGAAAGCCAGATGGCCGGAATTCCGGCCTGGGCGAAGGGGAACTGATCGGAACGGTAGAAAAGACCCTGATCGGTCAGGGAAAACCGGCTGTAACCCATCCCTTGAGCCGCGGCCACCAGGCGCACGGCCTCCTCCAAGGTTGAATAGCGGCCCCCTGCGGCGAAAGCGTCCAAACTCTTTTCCCAGACCGGCGTGGATTCAAAATTGATGTTAGCCGCAATTTCTTCGCGTTTGCTGTTGGCCACGAAATATTTCGATCCCAGCAGCCCCGCTTCCTCGGCCTGGCAGACCAGGAAGGTAAGTCCATAATGGAGTTCTTTGCCGGCGTCAGCGAAAATCCTGGCGATCAGTGACATGGCCGCCACGGCCGAGCCGTTGTCGATGGCGCCGTTGAATATCTGGTCGCCTTCCAATTGTTCGTCACGCCCCAAATGGTCTATATGGGCACTGAGCACAATATTTTTTCCCGAGCTGCCGGGGATTTCAGCGATCACATTGCGGGTTCTAAGCTGACGGGAGGAGTTGCGGCCGGAAATCCTGATCTTGAAACCCAGGTCCATGGGACGGAATTTGCGGCTGAGCGACTTGCGATACAATTTCTCCAGGTCTATTTTATTTTCGGCTAAAAGTGATTTCAGGCTTGGTTCGCGGATCCAGCCCCTGAATTTCAGGTCGTTTTCCAGACTGGCCGGCAGGTACAACTCTTCACCCGACCAGGAGTTTTTTACCACCTGCCAGTCATAGCCGGCCGTGGGCGTAGTGTGGATGAGCAAAATGGCCGCCGCTCCTGTTTTGGCGGCTTCCTCGATCTTGTAGATCCAGCGGCCGAAATAAGTCAGGGTGCTGCCGTCGAAAATCTGCGGAATAAACAGGCCGGGATCATTGACCCGCACCAGCAATATTTTTCCGCGCAGGTCGGTTTTTTTATAATCGTCCCATTCCCACAAGGAAGTGCGAATGCCGAAGCCGGCGAAAACGGCGTCGCCTTCGATGCTGAACTGGTTTTCAGCCTGGGTATAGCTACCGACCGTGTCCTCCAGAAACAACAGCTCTCGCCCGCCGGCGGATACGTTCAAGGCGCTGAGTTGAAAACCATGGAGAGTGAAGGGTTGGAAGCGACTTTTTAGTCCCAGCTGCTTGAACAGGCTGTGCATATATATTTCCGCAAGTTCGCCACCGCGTGTTCCCGGCGCCCGTCCCTCCAGGACGTCGGCACTCAGGAATTCGATCACGCTCTGTAACTGGCCTTGAGAAAGTTTGTCGCAACGGTCCTGCAGGTCGCTGGCCCCAGAAATCCATGTCAAACACAAAATGCCCAGGGTCGCGAACGTGATTTTTCTCATAGCGCACCTCAATTATTCGATTTTAGCGGATGCGGGCCACCAAGTCAAAATATATTTTTTGCGGCCGGGGGGATTGAAGCTTTTTTCATTTTGTTGGAAAATATGGTTAGCGGAGGAGGCAGCGAGTATGCCCGGATTATTGACAAAAGCAAAAACCTATTTGTTGCTGGGAAGTTTGTTCATTGCCCTGGTGGGGATTGGCATATACCTGGAACTGACCAACCGCTTGGATGGAGTTCCCTGGCTGCACGCGGCCGCGATCGTCATGCTCAACCTGCTCTTGCTGCTTGGCTGTTTCATCCTTGTTCGCGGCGCCGTCAGCGACCGGCTCGAATACTATTCCAGCATCGATCCCCTGACCGGCATTATGAACCGGATCGCCTTCTGGCGCGTTTTGGAAAGGGAGATGCGCAGGGTGGAGCGCTATCGCCATCCCCTGGCCATGATCATGCTGGATATCGATCATTTTAAAGCCATCAACGATTCCCGGGGATCTGCGGTCGGCGATCAGGTGCTGAAAACCATGGCCGGGGAAATCAAGAAAAACATCAGGGAAATTGATTTTTTCGCCCGAATCGGCGGCGAGGAATTTTTGGTTTTGGCTCCGGAAACCGACCTGGAAAGAGCCGTGAACCTGGCGGAAAAGATCCGGGAAACCGTAGCCGCCATATCTTTTGCCAAAGCCGGGCCGGTCACCATCAGCCTGGGAGTGACACAATTTTGCGCCGGCGACCGGGCCGACCTGCTGCTGACAAAGGTAGACCAGGCGCTGACCCGGGCCAAGGCCGGTGGCCGCAATCGCGTGGTCTGTTCTTGAAAGCCGCCCCCATGGCCGTTAACAAGCGGTTCCCTTAATTTTGACATAGCGGCAGCAGGTGTCGCGCCCCTTGGCTTTGGCAGCATACATGGCTTGATCGGCTTTTCCTGATTTCTACTGCCGAAAAATCATCGTTGAATCGCTTTATTTTAATAATATTTAATTTTTTCAATAGCCCGCTTTTCTCACGGATATTGTCGCGAAATTGCGCAGATGGGTGTGGATACAAGGAAGGCGACCGAGGAGACCGGAGACGTACTGTGGGTACGTTGGAGGTATCCGACCGAACTGCCTGAGCGAGGACGCTCGCAGTCAGGGCCTGACGCTGTAGACATGCCCATATCCGCAATTGCAGCAAATATTTGTGAGAAATGCGGGCTAGACCGGAATGACGCGGATGTTTTCGGCCAGTTCCTGGTGCAGCATGTTCTCGATGAACTGCAGGGTGCCCTTGGTGCTGCTAACACAGCCCTTACAGGCGCCCAGGTAACGGATATAGATGTTGACCTTCCCCTCGGCTTCACGAATGTCGACAACCTCCAGGCTGCCGCCGTCGGCGGCCAGGGCCGGACGGATCTTTTCGCCCAGCGCTTTTTCGATGGCCCGGTGTTTCTGGATCAGGTTCTTGGCAGCGAAATCATCGGCGTCGGCCTGGGCGAAAAGCTTTTCCTGTTCCATGGCTATGCGGGTATCGCGCAGGATGTCGACCAGGTAATATTTGCGTTTTTCATGTCCGCCCGGGCGCAGGCAGGATTTGCAGAAAGCCCCGGCCTTGGTGTATTGGGTGATTTCTTCAACCGTTTTCAGATCATTGATGCGGATGACGTCCTTTATTGTGCGCAAACCTACGCGGGCGCACTCACAGACGATATCCTCCTCGGCCAGGCTGGACATGTCCACGCCCTTGTAGATCGAAGCCGCTTTCTTGATCACGTCGTAGGCCATGACGCTGCAATGCATCTTCTGGGGAGGGATGGCCGGGGTTTCGGCGTTGTCCCTAAGGGACCTCTCCACCTCGATGTTGGTGATCTTCAGGGCTTGGTCCACGGTTTTGCCCATGGAGAGTTCGGCCATCATGTCCGATGAGGCGATGGCCGAGCCGCAGCCGAAGCTCTTGAATTTCGCTGCCAGGATGCGGTCGGTTTTCGGGTCCACGGCCCAATACAGGCGTACGGCGTCGCCGCAGGCCTCGGCGCCCCAATCAGCTACTACCAGCCTTGCTCCCAGGGCTTTTGCTTCCGCTTCACTGATCTCGCCCCGGTGCATGGGGTTGTTTATGCGCTCACTGACCTTGGCGGAATATTGCTCCCAGAGGGAGCCGCCGATTAAATCGTTCTTGGCCATTTTTCCTCACTCATGCTTCACGCTTTTATTTGTCATTTTTATAGGTCGAAGATATTGCCCGCAGCCTCTGTGCCGACTGGCGGATCACCTCGGCGGCCTGGTCGATCTCCTCTGCGGTGCTGAAGCGCGACAGGCTGAAGCGGATGCTGGTATGGGCCAGATCGTCGCTGATGCCCATGGCCACAAAAGTCGGGTTGGGCTCAAGCGATTCGGAAGCGCAGGCGCTGCCGGTGGATGCCGCCACGCCGTTGGCGTTCAGGTCCCAGATCATGGCTTCGCCTTCGATGCCGCGGAAACTGGCCAGAATGGTGTTCGGGGTGCGCAGTTCGCGTTTTCCCACCACCATGGTGTCGGGGATGGCCAGGATGGTGTCCTCGAGCCGGTCACGCAGGCGGCGGACTGAACTGTCTTCGTAGGCCAGGTTGCCGACCGCCATTTCCATGGCCAGACCCATGCCGATAAGGTAGGGGACGTTGACCGTTCCGGCCCGCTTGCCGCCCATCTGCTCACCGCCGTGAAGTAGCGGTGTCAGCTTCAGGCCCTTGCGAATGAACAGGCCGCCGATACCCTTGGGGCCGTGGAACTTGTGGGCGCTGAAGGTGAGAAAATCGACCGGCACCCGGCCCACGTCCACCGCGATCTTGCCGATCGCCTGTACGGCGTCGGTGTGGAAGAGAACGCCGTTTTCGCGGCAGATCTTCGCCAGTTCTTGCACCGGGAAGACCAGTCCTGTCTCGTTGTTGGCCCACATGATCGAGACCAGGGCGGTGCGGTCGGGATGGATGTACTGGCGCAGCGTGTCGCCGTCCACGATGCCGTCGGCGTTGACCGGCATGTACTTGACCTTGGCGCCCAGGCTTTCCAGGAATGCGCAGCAGTTGAGCACGCAGGGGTGCTCCACCTGGGTGGTAACGATCTCGCTTTTGGGACCGTTGCGGATCAGGTCGAAGTAGACGCCCTTGAGCACATGGTTGTTGCCTTCGCAGGCGCAGCTGTTGATGATGATGTCGTCCTCGTCGCCGGCGCCGATGCCGGCGTAAAGGCGGTCCATGGCCAGGCGCATGGCGGGGTGGGTTTCGGTGCCGAAGCTGTGCAGCGAATTGGGATTGCCGTACTGCTGGCAGAAGAACGGCTCCATGGCCTCCTTGACCCGCGGATCGACGATGGTCGTGGCGTTGTTGTCCAGGTAAATCTTATTCATGTTGCGCTCCATAAAACCACCCCCCCTTTATTATAAGTTCAAAGGTGGCAGATTTCAATAGCCGAGGCCAATAAAATCCTCATATCGGTAATCTTTAATGATATTTTTCGCTTCATTTATTTTGAGAGCGGATCATGGTCAGCATCATCTTGAACGGGGTGAGGGCCTTGAGCGCATGCGACTGCTGGGCAGGCATGACCAGCAATTCTCCTTCGTTGACCAGGTGGGGGACCCCGGCGATGCGGATCTCGGCCCGGCCGTCGATTACCTGGACCAGGGCGTCGAAAGGGGCGGTGTGTTCACTCAGGGCCTGGCCCTCGTCGAAGGCGAACAGCGTGACCGTGCCGGTCTCCTTTTCGACGATTGTCTTGCTGACGATGGCCCCCTTCTGGTAGGCCGCCAGCTCTTGCAAATTCATTATTTCGGGCATGGGTTCCTCCCGATTATTTTTCGCCCTGCAGGCAGTGGCGAATATCTTCATCGGCCGTGCCGATGGGTCTGATGGCGAATTTTTCCACGAGTACTTTCAGGACGTTGGGCGTGATGAATGCCGGCAATGTCGGCCCCAGCCGGATGTTGCGCAAGCCCAGTGCCAGCAGGGTGAGCAGCACCACGACCGCCTTTTGCTCATACCAGGAAAGGATGAGCGACAGCGGCAGATCATTGACTCCGATCCCGAAAGCTTCGGCAAGGGCTTGGGCGATGCGGATGGCAGAGTAGGAGTCGTTGCACTGGCCGACGTCCAGCAGCCGCGGCAGGCCCTCGATGGTCCCGAAGTCGAGCTTGTTGAAGCGAAACTTGCCGCAGGCCAGGGTGAGGATGAGGCAGTCGGCCGGAACTTTTTCGGCGAACTCGGTGTAATAGTTCCGTCCCGACTTGGCGCCGTCACAACCACCTATTAGGAAAAAATGCCTGATCTTTCCGGCCTTGACCGCGGCGACCACCTGGGCAGCGGCGCCGAGTACCGCCTGGTGGCCGAACCCGACGGTGATCGTCTTTCCCGGTTCGTCGGCAGGGAAACCTCCCAACTCAATGGCCTTGGCAATCAGGAGTGAAAAATCCCTGCGGTCGGAGATGTGGGCCACTCCAGGCCAGGCCACCAGCCCGGTAGTGAATATCCTGTCCATATAGGATGTTTTCGGCTTCTGGATGCAGTTTGTGGTCATGAGTATGGCGCCGGGAAAGCGCTCGAACTCTTTCTGTTGATCCTGCCAGGCGCCGCCGTAATTGCCGGCCAGGTGGTTGAATTTCTTCAGGTTTGGGTAGCCGTGAGCCGGGAGCATCTCGCCGTGGGTGTATATCTGCACGCCTCGTCCTTCGGTCTGGCGCAGCAATTCATCCAGGTCAAGGAGATCGTGCCCCGAGATCAGGATGGCCGGTCCTTTTTTCACTCCCAGCGCTACCGGGGTAGGGACGGGATG
>JALHTJ010000117.1 GCA_022865785.1 Candidatus Aminicenantota bacterium | reverse complement strand
TTGATCATTGGATTTCTTGTTATATTGGTGGTTGCGGCCATGATTTTCTTATTCTCCTCGAAAAACAACAAAAATGGCGGCCTGAAATTCGTTGCGGTTAAAAAGGGGGACATCTCCGAAAAGGCATTGGCGGTAGGCACCATTGAACCGGAAAAGGAAATCAAGGTGAAATCGACCATTCCGGGGCTGGTCGAGGAAGTGTACTTCAAAATCGGTGATTGGATCGAAAAAGACAAGCCCCTGTTCAAAATTTCCCCCAATCCCACGCCCCTGGAGTATGTCGAATCCCGGCGCAACATGGAAGTCGCGCAAATACTCATGGAAAAAATCCGCAATGAGCGGGACCGCAAAGTGAAGATGTATAAGGCGCAGTTGGTCTCGGATTCGGACATGGAAGAGACCGAGTCGCGCTTCAGTGAAATTTCATTGCGCTACAAGATCGCCCAGGAGCGCTTCGAATTGCTGGAAAAAGGCCGTATCCAGATGATCAATCGTTCGGTGGATTCCATAGTGAAATCGCCGATGTCGGGAATTGTTCTGCAGCAGGACGCTTTCGAGGGTGATGCCGTGGTGCCCCTGACCAATTTCCAGCCCGGCACCGAAATGTGTTCCATGGCCGATATGAGCTTGCTGCGTTTCAAAGGCAAAGTCGATGAGATCGATGTCGGCAAACTCCTACCGGGAATGATTGCCGACATCCAGGTCGGGGCGCTGCTCGACGCCAAGGTAAGCGGCCGCCTGGAACGCATTTATCCCAAGGCCGAGAAAGAAGGCAATGCCACCATGTTCGGCCTCGAAATCGCCATCATCGATGCCGACAAGATCACCCTGCGCGCCGGGTATTCGGCCACGGCCTATCTCAAGATCAAGGATAAAAAAGACATCCTGATCATCCCGGAACGCTTGATCACCTTCGAAAACGACAAGCGTTTCGTGGAAACCATGCGGGATGGAAAAATCGAAAAGAAGGAGGTCCAGGTCGGGCTTTCCGACGGCTTGAATATCGAGATCGTTTCCGGCTTGCAGGCAGGCGAGCAGGTGGTCGAGCGGCCGCCCAGAGAGATCGAATGATCCTGGCCTTTTTCCGCAACCTGTTCCGCGACCTGGTGCGCCAGCCTTTGCGGACATTCCTGACCCTTTCCGGAGTGACCTGGGGGACCTTCGCCGTCATCCTGCTGCTGGCCTTCGGCACCGGCATCGGCAAACAACAAATGAAGCAATTCCGCGGGATGGGACAGAGCATTATCCTGGTGTTTCCCGGGCAGACCACCATGACCTACAACGGGCTGCCCAAAGGCCGCCGCATACAGGTTACACCAGATGAACTGCCCTTGCTACAGGCGCGGGTACCGGGAATCCGGGCCCTTTCACCCGAATTCATATCGAGCCGAAATATCCGCCATGGCCGCGAGCAGCTGCTCAATACCGTGCGCGGCGTCGATGTGCCGTTTGAGCGCATCCGCAATACCATACCAGGCCAGGGGCGTTTCATCAATGAGTACGATGTGGAGCAGCACCGGCGCAATTGCTTTTTGGGCGCAACCATCGCCAAGAACCTCTTCAAAGGCATGGAGCCGGTCGGCAAGCAGGTGATGATCGAGGGCGTGCCCTTCACCGTTGTCGGCGTGATGATCGAAAAGGATCAGAACAGCAATTACAACGGCATGCGTGACACGCACTGCGCTTTCATTCCCTGGACCACCTACATGACCCTGTATGGCGTGAAGTATGTCCAGAATTTCATTGTCCAGCCCAGCGATCCGGCCTTGTCCAAACAGACCATCGCCGCCCTGCGCAATTACTTTGGCGAGCGGCTGGGATTCAATCCCCTGGACAAGGACGCTTTGTCCGTTTGGGATTTTTCCGATTTTGAACGGCAGTTCAACATGTTTTTTACGGCTTTCAATATTTTCCTGGGCATCATCGGCTCCTTTACACTGCTGGTTGGCGGCGTCGGCGTGGCTTCGATCATGCTGGTGGTGGTGGAGGAACGGATACGGGAGATCGGCATCAAGCTGGCGGTTGGCGCCAAGCGTCGCGCCATCATGTGGCAGTTTTTTGCCGAAGCCAATTGCATCATCCTGATCGGCGGCACCATCGGTTTTTTGCTGGCGGCATTGCTGCTGGCCCTGCTGCCGGCCAAACAATTAGAGGAGTATATAGGCATCCCCAAGCTCAATCCCCTTGTCGGGATCGTCACTGTGCTGATCCTTTTGGCCATCGGTACCCTTTCGGGCCTGACGCCGGCGCGCCGGGCCGCCGCCACCGACCCGATCGTAGCGCTCAGGAAATAACCATGCGCATGCAACTTCTGCATTTGTACTGGAATGAATTCCGCAAGCGCCAGAAAAAGACCAGTTTGATCACTTTCGCCATTGCCTGGGGGGCCCTGTCATTGCTGCTGTTGATGTCTTTCGGACGCGGGCTGTCCAATGCCGGCAGCGTCAGTTTCAAGGGGTTGGGCAGTACCATGATTATGGTAACCAGGGGCCAGACCAGCAAACCCTACCAGGGCTTACCGCGCGCCCGGCGTATTCACATCCACATGGAAGATTTGGAATTGCTCAAGCGGCAGATCCCGGGCATCGCCATGATCTCTCCCGAGGCCAACAACAGCCATAATATTTCCTATCGCGGCAAAGAGTCCAACCGCTCGGTCAACGGCGTTTACCCCTGTTTTGCCGAGATGCGTTCCCAGATTCCCGCAGCCGGCGGCCGCTTCATCAATGATCTGGACCAGGAAAAAGCCCGGCGCGTGGCCTTTATCGGCTGGAACGTGGCCAAGGAACTCTTTGGCGACAGCAATCCGGTCGGCAAGGAAATCCGCATTGAGCAGACACCTTTTACCGTAATCGGGGTCATGAAGAAAAAGCAGCAAAGTTCCATGTATCAGGGACCCGATTCGGAAACGGTTTATATCCCCTTCTCCACATTTTGTCAAATCGACTTTCAGCGTTTTTTGGACCGTATTCATATCCGCCCGGCCGATCCCAGGGATGCCCTGTTCATGGAGAACCAGGTGCGCCGCGTCCTGGGGCGCAAGTACCGCTTCGCCGATGATGACGCCAATGCCGTGAACTTCTGGAACACGATCCGTGATTACGAAACCGGGGCCAAGATTTTCAAGGGCATCGAAATTTTCCTGAGCATCATCGGGGCACTGACCTTGCTGATCGGCGCCGTGGGCGTGACCAACCTGATGTATGCCGTGGTCAAGGAGCGCACCCGCGAAATAGGCATCAAGATGGCCTTGGGAGCGCGCCGGCGCCATATTGTCATGCAGTTCTTCCTGGAAACCTTCGCCATTTTCTTCAAAGGGACGCTATGGGGGACCCTGATCGCGTTCAATATCGTCAGTTTGGTGAACCTGGTCCCTATCGGCTATGAAGATTTCGGCATCAAGGCCTATTTGCTGCGGCCGATATTTTCGTTCGACATCCTGATTGTCTTCCTGGTGGTCCTTTGTGTTTTGGTTTTTGTCTCGGGAATTTTTCCGGCCTTGCGGGCTTCGCGGCAAAACCCGATCGAAGCCCTGCGTTATGAATAGCATCCGAGGTGGATTATGATCGAATTTCGCAATATCTCGAAAGTGTACAAGATGGGCGAGGTCGAATTCGTCGCCCTCAAGGGCGTCTTCATTACTGTGCAGAAGGGCGATTTTATTTCCATCATGGGCCCTTCCGGCTCCGGGAAGTCGACTCTGATGAACATCATCGGCTGTCTGGATACTCCGAGCGAGGGTTCTTATTATCTCGAGGGTAAAAATGTTTCCGGGTTGACTTTCGATCAACTGTCGACCATCCGCAACCGCAAGGTCGGTTTTGTTTTTCAGAATTTCAACCTGCTGCCCTACGCCTCGGCCTATGAAAATATCGAGCTGCCGATGCTGTTCAACGGCAAGAAAGGCGCCGAGCGCAAAGCGCGGGTCAACGAATTATTGGAGATGGTGGGCTTGGCGCCCTGGGCCAAACACCGGCCGACCGAAATGTCGGGAGGGCAGCAGCAGCGGGTGGCCATCGCCCGGGCCCTGGCCATGGATCCTCCGATCATTCTGGCTGACGAGCCGACCGGCAACCTCGATTCCAAGAGCGGCCACGAGATCATGGAGATTTTTTCCCAACTCTGGAAAGGCGGACGGACCATTCTGATGGTGACCCACGACCCGGCCATCGCCGCCTTTTCCAAAAGCACCATCCGCCTGCTGGACGGAGCCGTCCAGGACAATGGTGCCGTCCATTGATCCCGGGCTTTAGGTCCGTTGCAAGGAAGCGAATCCTCTCCTAAGGTATGTGTCCAGGCCAGCTGGCAGCATAAAAAAAGCCTTTTTTGTCAGGACTTGGTCGTGCGCTCCAGGCGCTTCATGATCGAGAAAATGAACGCGGCCGAAAGCAGGCAGCAGATGACGAAAATGCCCCATATCTGCCACAGCTCGATCTTGTCCCAGAAATAGCCGCCGACGAACAGTAGCTTGTTGCCCGTGGCGGTGGCCAGCAGCCAGCCGCCCTGCATCAGCCCCTGGAAACGGAGCGGCGAGACCTTGGAGACGAATGAAAGCCCCATGGGGCTGAGGAACAGCTCGGCGATGGTCAGCGTCAGGTAACTGCTGATGAGCCAGGAGGGCGAGACGCGCCCCCATTCGGTCATATTGGCGCTGGCGATCAGCTTGGGTGCCACCAGTTGCAGCGAGCCGACCAGCATGATGATGAAACCGCCGCCGGCGATGACCATGCCGATGCCGATCTTTCTCGGTGTGGACGGTTCGATGTTCTTTTTCCTGAGCCAGGCGAAGAGGCCCATCACCGGGAAAGTGAGCACCACGATGAACAGGGGGTTGAACGATTGGAATATTTCCGGCTCGATGGGGTTCATGGCCTGGTAGCCGGAAACGAAATAATAGGTCAGGGCCCCAAGCCCGGCGAACATGGCCAGTCCGATGGTGCGCTGGGCGATCTTTTTCCTGGTGATGAGCAGGAAAAGGCCGGCGATGCAGCCGATGAATGCCAGCATGGAATTGAGGTTGAAGAAGATGTTGTTGATCGGACCGACCTCCTTCACCGTGTAGTCGCGGGCAAAGAAGGTCTGGGTCAGACCATTCTGATGGAAGGACATCCAGAAGAAGATGACCACGAAGAACACCAGCACCAGAGCCACGACCCGCGGTTTCTCTTCATGGGTCGACGTTTTGAATATGAAAGCCACGAAGCCGAAGAAAAGGCCCAGGGCCATGCCGAGCGCGAACTGGTTGAAAGCGAAGTGGAACACGGCCGCCGTGATGGCGATGAAGACCGCGCCCGTGACGATGCTGGGCAAATTGGCGATCTGCTGGTACCCCGTCTCCTTGTCGCTTTTTTCCGCAACCCTTTTGGCCTTTGCCGGCAGGTGCTTGTTGAAGATGATATAGACCAGCAGCGAGATGACCATGGCGATCGCCGCCAGGCCGAAGGCGTAATTGTACCCTTTGGAAAAAGCGGCGATGTACTTCGCGGCGAAGGTTTTGAGCGCTTCGGCGCCGGTGACCGTCAGGCTCGACACCTTGGAGGCCAGGCTCTCCAGGCTGGCGATCGAGGCGCTGTCGGTCATGCGGCCGTCCAGGTAAGCATGACACATGGCCGGCAGGCTGCCGTCGTGGGCGAAGCCCTGCGTCCTGAGGAACCAGTTGCGAATGCCGTTGGCGGCGAAGGGGGCGAAGAAAGCGCCTACGTTGATGCCCATGTAGAAGATCATGAAGGCCGTGTCCCGAAATTTTGAATATTTCGGGTCGTCGTACAACTGGCCGACCACCGCCTGCAGATTGCCTTTGAAAAGGCCGTTGCCGAAGGCAATGACGAACAGGCCGACCACGGTGATATGAAGAGGCATTCCCGGTATGGCAATCACCCCATAGCCAACGAACATGATGATGATGCCGAACAGGATGACCAGTTTGTACTTGCTGGTGCTGTCGGCGAGCACGCCGCCGAACAGCGCCAGAGCATAAATGGCATAATAGAACCAGCTGTAATAACCGCTCGCCGCTTCGGCGGAGAGGTTATACTTGGCCTGCAGGAACAGGACCAGGATGGCCATCATGGTGTAGAAACCGAAGCGTTCGCCCATGTTGGCGAAGAAAGCGACGAACAATCCTTTGGGATGATCTTTGAACATTGGCGTCGACCTCCAGGAACGATTTTATTCTTATAGGAAAGAATCATACCCGGCCGCCATTTTTATTTCAAGAGGGGTCATGTTAAAATCGGTAACAGGCCCGGGGCCCGCCCGGCCGGGGAGGAGACCATGGCCAACCAGCGATTCTCGTTCCAGAGCATAAGGGAGAATGCCCGCAGCGCGGGCGCGGAAAAGAGCCGGAAGCGCCAGCTCCTGTTCCAGTTTACGATCGCCGGCGTGGCGTTCGCCATCAGCTTGTTGTACCAGGCCATGCGCCCGATCATGCGCCTGGGCGGCATGGTCGCCTCGGGCGGCCCCTACGCCATTGAGCACCCCGCCCCATCCTGGGTATGGATCATGCCCGTCTCCATTCTCTTTGGCATGGCCTGCTTCTTCATCAACCTGTTCTGCAGCCGCCCCGAGGGGGTGAACCTGATGCCGCTGGCCTGGCCCGGCCTTTTCCTGTCGCTGGGCTGGAATTTCCTCGAGTTCGCTTTTGCGCCGCCGGGCGGGGGGCTGGCCTGGGGCTGGCTCGTCTGCGGCGTGCTCTTTGTCCTCATGGGCGGCCTGCCGCTGCTCCTGGCTTTCAAGCCGGCGCGCGAAAAGATCAGGTCCCGGCTGCAAAATGGAGAGGGGCTCAGCCCCTACGCGTTCCAGTGGCTGCTGGTCGCCGGCGGCGTCTACCTGGGCATCGTCTTTTTCCGCAGCGTTGTCGGTTGAATTGAAAAAGGAGAAGGGAAAATGGAAATAAAAAAAACGTCGGCTGCGGCCCGTGAATATGAAAGGCGCCACCCCGATCACGTTTGGGGGAAATGTTAATTGGGGAAGCCCGGACTTCGATCGGGATCGAAAGGCCAGCTGCCAAGAGTGGGAATTCCCGCGGCTGCCGGCGATCCTTTCTGCGCTTCTGTTCGTGAATGGATCGCCGCCATCCCGATTGGCAAAGTCGCCACCTACGGCCAGATCGCCCATTTGGCCGGCAAGCCCTGGGGGGCGCGCCAGGTCTCCTGGATACTCCATTCCCAGTCCGACAAATACAAGCTGCCCTGGCAGCGCGTGATCGGCGCCAATGGCCGGATCTCGCTGCGGCCCGGGAAAGGTTTCTTTGAGCAGCGGCGTCTTTTGCGTGAAGAAGGAGTGACTTTTGACCGGAGCGGCCGCGTCGATTTGAAAAAATTTCGCTGGCTGGCGACAGGCGGAACTCCCTGACCATAAAAAAAAAGGACCGGCCGGGCCGGTCCCTTGCTGGTGCTTCTCTCTAAAACTTCTATTTGGCTTTGCGCAGCAGGATATCGCCGTTGAAGGTCTTCAGGGTGATCTCTTGGCCGCCGCCGTTGATGGAGCCGAAAACGGTCTTGTCGATTTTCAGCCGGTAGCGGCCGCCGTGGCCGCGTTTGTCTTCGACGGTTTTTTCGCTCTTGTTCTGCAGCTTAAGTTCGAAATCGCTGTAGATCTCGCCATGGTTGTCGATCTTAAACTTGAAATCGACCTTGGCCGTGGCTGGAATGGTGATGTCGACGTCGCCGTTGAGGGTGATCAGCGACAAAGGTTTTTTGCCGTCGAGCCGGGTGAAGGTGGCGGTGACATCGCCGTTCACGGTCTGGGCCACGGCCGAACCCGCGATGCGGGAGAGGATGATGTCGCCGTTGACGTTGGCCACTTCGATGTCGCCGTTGACGTTTTCCACCTTGATGCCGCCGTTGTTGACGGCGCGCAACTTCAGGGACGTATTCAGCGGCACCTGGATGGTCAGGTCGATATCGGCCTTCCAGGCAGGGACGCTGATCTCCATGACATTCTGGCTTTCCTCGACGGACAGTCCGCCGCCGCCGGCCTTCAGGCGCATCATGCCGGCATGCTTGTCCTGCTTTTCATCTTCGTCATCCATCTCGTCTTTATGCTTGCCAACGACATGTCCGCGCGGCTTGGCTTCGATGATCACTTCCTTGCCGTCATAGCCCTTGACCACGATGCCGCCGTTGATAAGATGAGCCTTGATCAGGCCGGGTTTGCCCGGATCGCTGAACGGAATGGCGACGCGGTCGGAAGACGCATCCTGCGCCCAAAGCGCCAAGGCGCTAGATACGAGAATCAATACCGTGAATAGAAATACTTTGATGATTTTCATGTTGTTCTCCTTGATTTACTTTTTATCGTCGGCGATCATGATGTCGCCGTTCAGTGTTTCCATGGTGATCTCGGGTCCGCCCCGGCCTACGCGCACGCCCTGGAAACGGTGGCTGCGGTAGACGTAGCGCCCTTTTTCCCGCTTGGCCTCTCCCGGTTTGGCCGGCAGGTAGCTGACCGGAAAGTCGCTGAATATTTTGCCGTTCATGGTTTTCAGCTGGAAGTCGGCGGCGAGGGCGGGAAGGAAGTATATATCCAAGTCGCCGTTGATGGTGGAGAAAGAGCAGGCGTCGGCGGGATTTTTCCGAAATTCGGTCCAAATATGGCCGTTGACCGTTTTGCAGCTCCCGGAGCCTGCCATGCCTTCCATCTCGATATGCCCGTTGACGTTGCGGATGGTAAAATCGCCCTTGATGTTGCGGACCACGATGTCGCCTTGGTTGATGGTTTTCAGGATCAAGCTGGTTTGCTCCGGAACCTCCAGCTTGAAATCGTAGACCACGATATAATCGCGCTCGGACCAATTGATCGAACCGTTGCGGCAGCGGAAGGGGCCGTCAACGTAAATGTCCAGCAGGTTTTCCTTTTCGGCCATGTTCAATTTCACTTCGTTTTCGGCCCTGGTCAGGTCCTCCTGGCTGTCGGCGCGCAGGCTCTTTTTGGCCTCCAGGCGTGCCGTGGCCTTGGCCGTGCCGCTGACGGTGATCGAACCGAAAACATTGTCGATCTTGACTGTTTTTTCCTTTTCCGGAACGCTGAAGCGGAATTCCTGTTGTATGGTGTCGTTCTTTTCCAGGCGGAATTTCTCGTGGCCCGCCGACAGCGCCGGGATCAGCGAAGCCAGCAATAGTACCAGTAACATTCTTTTCATTTTACCTCCTCGCCGCATGGGCGTTCAGGAAGGTAATACCGGGCCGCCAGACAAAAGTTACGGCAGTACGGAATAAAAATCCTTTTTGCATGGCGGCCTACAGTATCTGGCTGATGCCCGATTTGGCCCTTTGCCGTACTTCGGGAATGAGCTGCTTGTCGTTCAGCAATTCTTTAAGAGCGGCGGCAGCGCGCTTTTCCTTGAGCGAGACCATCAGGTCGATCAATGCGATCTGCACCAGGGGCGATGTCTGCCGGGGCAACGATGCGGTCAATGCCGTTCGCACCTGCTCACGGTCGGCGAACAGGTAGAGGGCGTCAATGGCCGAAAGGCGCACGTTGACGCTGGGATCGTTGTCCAGCAAGTCCAGCAGCATCTTCAACAGCGCCGGATCGGGGTCCAGCATCTGCGCGGTCATGGAAAGGCCCTGCAGGCGGGCGGAGGCAGACGGCTGGCTGAGCAGCTGGAGCGATACCTGCTGCTGCAGGTGTTCAACCTCTTGGTTCAGGCGCGCGAATTTTCCGGAGTTCCCGCGGCTGCCGCCGGCCATGAAGCCAATGCCAAAACCGATGGCGACAACCATGACCGCGGCCGCCAGGCGCATGGCCGGGAAGGCAAAACGCCAGTCCGGAAGCAAACGGCGCCAGTGCTGCCGCCAGGGCGTAACTTTCGCCGCTGCCATTTCACGGCGGCTGGCTTCTAGCTGGCGGTAAAAATCGCGCCGCAGTTCCGGGCCGGGTTGCTCTTCGGGGAGGATGCCCAGGCGGGTCCAGGTTTCGTGCAAATCCTGCCATTCCTGCCAGCATTCGGGGCAGGAGTGCAGATGTTCCCTGTAGTGTTCGTCTTGGCCGCTTTCCAGACCATTTTGGAGCAGATCTGGCATTATTTTCTTCATTTCCTGGCAATTCATTGGGTTCCTCCTTGCAAGTCCAGATAGTGCCGGCGCAGGTCCTTAAGCGAGCGATGCACCTGCACTTTGACCGATTCCACACTGCAGGCGAGCAGCGAAGCGATCTCCTGGTATTTCAGGTTCTGAAAGCGAGCCAACAGCAACACTTCGCGTTTGCGCAGCGGCAGCCTTTCCATGGCCCTGGCCAACAGATCGGTCTCCTGTTCGCTTTCCGCTTTTTGCGGCGGCAGCGGTTGCGGGCTGGGTTCCTGTTCCCAGACCTCGTCGATGGAGATTTCCGGGCGGCGGGCGCGCAGCTGGTCGATGTGGGCATTGCGGCCGATCTGGTACATCCAGGTGGTGAACTTGCTTTCACCGCGGTAGGTGTGCCGGTATTTGAGTATGCGCAAAAAAACCTCCTGTACCAGGTCCTCGCTCGCGGAGCGATTGGCGGTCAGGCGCAGGAAAAAATTGAACAGGCGGATATGGTGCCTCTCGAACAAAATGGCCAGCATTTCCACCCGGCCTTCCCGCACCTGGGCCATCACTTTTTCATCGTCCGGCATCAGCACTCCCTTGCAAACGATTTTTTTTCCATTATAAAAGGAATACCGGGTTTTGGCAAAAAGGTTACAAAAAAAATGATCAGGGCAAATTGCGGCCTCGGGACACTTATGCGATAATCAATATGGATCGAATACTCATGCTCAAGGTGATAAATTTACCCGAGTCGCTGCTGAATTTTATCGCGCACCGGCCCGGGGCGGAGTTGAGTCGCATCCGCTCCGAGGCTTCGCGGCGGTGTTTTTATCGCATCAGCTGGGGGAGGAAATCTCTGGTGGCCATGGTCTATCCCGAGCCCTCGCGCCTAGAAGTGGATCGGTTCCGCACGGTTCAGGAAATATACCGCAACCACGGGTTGCGTGTTCCCGGCATCGAGGCTATTCTTGATGACCAGGTCGTGATCCAGGAGGATGCCGGTGATCTTCTTTTGCAGCGGGCCTGGCGTGCAAACGGCATGGGCGAATGCCGCCGCTTGCTGAGCACCTGCCGGGATATTCTGGACAAGCTTGCTGCCGTACCTCCGGCCCTGGCCACGGCCCGCCTTGATCGGGCCCGGCAAAACCGGGAGATGGATTTTTTCCTGTTGCATTTTTCCCCCCGCTATCCGGTCCCCGGGGTCGGCGAGGCGGAGCTGCAAGCCCTGCTGGCGGTGTTGGTCGAAAACATTGAGCCGGAATGCTTTTTCGCCCACCGAGATTTCCACTCGCGCAACCTGCTGATCCATGGCGGTGAGATCGTGATGGTCGATTTCCAGGATTCGCTCCTCGCCCCGCGCCATTATGACCTGGTCTCCCTGGCTTTCGATTCCTATTTGGATTTGGGCCGCTTCCGGGAACTTCTGTTGTCAGGACACGAGTCGGCGACAAATGAGCTCCGGCAGCTGCGTTTGACCGCCCTGCAGCGCAAC
>JALHTJ010000116.1 GCA_022865785.1 Candidatus Aminicenantota bacterium | reverse complement strand
GGTCAGGTAATCATTGGCACAGGTGGTGAATACGGTGACGCGGAAGCCTTGGCGGAGCAGTCTCTCAGCAACGTTGCGGGCCAGGGTTTCGGCCCCGCCGATCACGTCGCTGCCGTAGCGCTGAACCACGATGCCGATGGAAATCATAGTTTCTCCAGATAAGACAGCAGGATCTCGGGTCGCGCCTGCTGCTGATAGCTGGCAAAACGTTGCCGCGCCGATTGCCGCAGCCGTTCGCGCAAGAGCGAGTCGTTCAGGACCCGTTCAATCAGAGCCGCGGCGGCGGCGATGTCTTTGCGGGCCAGGAGCATGCCGGCGCCGGCCAGGGTTTCGCCAACCGCCCCGGCGTCGTATGCCACCACAGGCAATTCAAAACGGCAGCTCTCGATCAGGGGCAGGCAAAATCCTTCATGCTCGCTCATGGAAACAAAAACGTCGGCCATGCCGTAGACAGCCAGGAACTCATCCATGGGCAGATGACTGGTAAAAACCAGGTCCCGGGCCTCGAGCTGCAGACGCTGGGCCAGGTCGCGCAAGGCGTAATAATAGCGCGGCAAGGTGTGGGTGTTGCCGGCCACGATCAAGCGCACCGCCGGCGATAAATATTTTTTGTAAAACGACAGGATCTTGATCAGATCTTCAATTTTTTTGTTCGGGGTAATGCGGCCGACGAAAATAATATTTTCCCTTCCGTCCCGGAACAAGCCGGCGAAAGAACGGCTGATAGGTCCATTATAATCGCAGTCATCGATCATAACCGGGAAAACAAACACATCGCCAACGCCCAGTTCCCGCAACTCGCCGGCGTTGAAGATCGAATCGGCTATAAAAAAATCGCAGTGCTCCTTGACCTGCATCAATTCTTCCCTGGCTTTTTTGGTCAGGTTCTCCAACTGCGTGGAAAACCCGGTAAAAAACCGGCTGGGGGTGACGTTGTGATAGAGCAGGACTTTTTTGCCCGGAGCGCCAACAAAATACTCGCTGAGCGGGGAAGCGATTGCGAAATGGTATATTTTCAACGCCCGGGGATTTTCCACGTAATCGCGCAGGTACACCGCCTGGCTGCGCAGATCGGCATCGATGGTCAACGCCACGATACGGCTTTCGATGCCGCGGCCGATCAGGAATTTATGAAAATACAGAACGGAATTGCCCACCGCATCGCCGGCGTGAAACCCGGAAAGGAACTGTTCGACGATCATGGCCGGCCCGGCGATTCCATGGCATCACAACTGCTGCAGCCAAGCGAGCAGTTGCTCCGGGTCGGCCTGGCGGCGGTAGCGCCCGATGCGGGCTCCGGCTTGGGACTGCAATTGCTGGCGCAACGATCGGTCTTCCAGTACCTGTTCCACCAGGCCGGCTGTGCGCGCCGCGTCCTTGTCGCGGAACAGGATCCCGGCCCCATCCATGGTTTCGGCCACGGCGGCGGCGTCATAGGCCAGCAACGGCACCTGAAAAACGCAACTTTCGAGCAGGGGCAGGCAGAAACCCTCGTGTTCACTCATGGAAAGAAAAACGTCGGCCACGCGGTAAACGGCCAGGAATTCATCCATGGGCAAATGACCGGTAAAAAAAACATCTTCGGCGGTCAGGTAAAAGCGGGCGGCCAGGTCGGAAACGGCGTGGAAATACTTCGGCAGCGAGCGGGTGTTGCCGACCACAATCAGGCGTACGGCTGGGGAGATATATTTCTTGTAAAAAAAAACAACGCGGATCAGATCTTCGATTTTCTTGTTCGGAGTGATGCGGCCTGTGAACAGGATGTTTTTTCGTTCGTTTTTCAGCAACTCCATATAGGCCCGACTGGGTTCCTGGACATAGTCATCGAGGTTGACCAACAGGGGGAAGACCCGGACATCGCGGAATCCCAAATCGCGCAGTTCGCCGGCGTTGTACTGCGATACCCCCAGGGACAGATCGAAACAATCGCTGAGTCGCCCCAGGTGTTCACGGCCGGCAGTGACAAAGCGCGTCAAGAAATCGGAATACCCTGCAAAGAAATGCGCCGGGGTGATGTTGTGGTAGATCAGTATTTTTTTTCCATTCTGCTCCAAAAAAAAATCGGTGAGCGGCGATGGAATCGCGAAATGCAGGATCTTCAAGGAATCCGGGTCTGGTTTGCGATCGCGAAAGAGTACAGCCTGGTCCTTGACACTCTCGTCGCAGGTCAAGGTGATCAGCCGGCTGGTGACCCCCCGCTCAAGCAGGAAACGGTGCAGGGCCAGTGCGGAATTGCTGACCGCGTCGCCGTAGTGAAATGCCGGCAGGAATTGTTCGACTGTCATGGCTATTTTGTAGCAGAAAAAGCCCATGCGGTCAACTCTCAGCCTGGCTGCCGCCTGGAAACAATAAAAGCCTTGCCGGGCGGCCAAAAACTGCTTTGTTGCAAAAATTATTTTTTTTTGTAAGACTATATTTTAAAAGGAGGCCCTATCGCAACCTTCGTTATCGCGGTTATCGTCCTGATGTTTATACTGCTAACCAGAATCAATACCCATCCGGCTTACATTTTCGCAGCCACGCTGTTCGTGTTTTT
>JALHTJ010000115.1 GCA_022865785.1 Candidatus Aminicenantota bacterium | reverse complement strand
CGGCAGATGACGGCCGATCCGGAAGCAAAGCAGAGGTTCGAGCGTGAAGCCCAAGCAGCAGCTGCATTGAACCATCCCAACATCGTCACCGTCTATGAGATCGGCGAGCACGAGGACCAGGTGTTCATCGCCATGGAATATATCGAGGGGCAGACCCTGAAAGAACTGATCACCGTTCACCGTACACCGTTCACCGTACACCCATCCCCTATCGCCCCTCGCCCCTTGCCCCTCGCCCAAGTCATCGATATTGCCACCCAGATCGCCTCCGGCCTGGCCGTCGCCCACGCCAAGGGCATCGTCCATCGCGACATCAAGCCGCAGAACATCCTGATCGACAAAGACGACAGGGTGAAAATATTGGATTTCGGCCTGGCCAAACTGAAGGGCGTTTCTTCGCTGACAATAGAGTCATCGACGCTGGGCACAGTCCACTACATGTCGCCGGAACAGGCCATGGGAAAGGATATTGACCAACGTAGCGATATCTGGTCGTTGGGCGTAGTGCTTTATGAGATGTTGTCCGGTCAGTTGCCCTTCCGCGGCGAGTACGATCAGGCAGTGATCTATTCGATCTTGAACGAAGAACCGGAAAAAGTATCAGCATTGGTCAGGGGAATTCCTGACGAATACGACCGCATTCTGGAGAAGACATTGGCCAAGGACCTGGCCGAACGTTACCAGCACGCCGACGATCTTCTCGTTGATTTAAAGCGGATAAAAAGGGATTCCCAGCCGGACATCAAGACGGGGAAAGCGGGCCCGCCGAGAAAAATCCAGCGCCTGCCCAAATGGGCGCTTCCGACCATACTGACTGTCCTGTTGGGAATTGCCGCCGGTTTATACCTGGCGCTGAATGAAAAAGCCAAGCACTCGGCCCATGCGGCCCTGGCGGATCAGAGCACATGGACCCATTCCATCGCCGTGCTGCCTTTCGCCGACCTAAGCAAAGCGAGCGACCAGGATTATTTCTGCGAGGGTATGGCCGAGGACATCCGGACGAAATTGACCCGGCTCAGCCCCAGGCTCAAAGTCATCGCCCGCTACGCCATGCTCCCGTACAAGAACAACCGCAAGCCGCTTTCCGAGATCGCCCGCGAGCTGGACGTGGAGACGATCCTGGAGGGGAGCGTACAGAAAGAGGGAGACCGCATACGGGTCAATGCCCAGCTCATCAACGCCCGGGACGGGGCCCACATCTGGGCCGATCTCTACGACCGCAAGGTGGCCAGCGTTTTTGATGTCCAGGACGAAATATCACTGACCATCGTGAAGGCGCTGGAGATCAAGCTGACTCCCGAAGCGAAGGCCTCGCTCGTTGCCGGGCGGCCGCGGAGTTTCGAGGCCTACGAATATGTACTGAAAGGGCAATATATCATCAACAACACCTATATCATCACCCGCCTGGACAAGGATTTCGAGCAGGCTTTGGAAATGTTTCAAAAAGCCTTCGCGCTGGAACCTAACTACGCCTTGGCCTATGCGGGGCTGGCCTGGGCTTACGAGATTAAGTACTCTCTCACGGGAAAGCCGGAACTCCACGAGTTGGTGCTCGCCTACGCCAAGAAGAGTTACGACATCGCCCCTGACCTTGCTCAGACGAACGCATGTGTAGGCTATTATTTCTTCAGCCGCAACGATCTGGACCGCTCGTTCGCTAGTTACCGGCGGGCGCTGGCCCTGGACCCGAACCTCATGGAGATCCTGCAAGTGATCGCAGTATCTTACAGTCATTTGGGCCTCTATCTTAAGGCCATTAAATTCTATCGTAGAATCCTGGAGCTTTCACCGGGTTTTCTTTTCGCACAAGGGAACTTGGCGTCCTGTTATCTCCACACCGGCGACCAGGAGAACGCGGCCGACTTGATGCGGAAGGTCATGACCGTAACGCCCGACATCCCTGTTTACGTCTTGGATGAGGCGGAGATCCTGCTGCGGCGAGGAAGACCTACGGAAGCGAAGATCATCCTGGAGAAAGCTGCCTCCCTCGACCTCAACATAACAACGCCCCAATTTTCCTATTTGCGGGCCGTGCTGGCGGCCCTGAACGGAGACAGGAGGTTGGCCCTGATGGAATCCCAATCGCCGGACATCTATGCCTTATTGGGGATGAAAGATGAAAGCATACAGGCTCTCAAGGATTTCTACGGAAAACACTCTGTTTCCAACAATTTTTCCTATCTCGACCTCCTCCATAACCCTTTCCTGGATCCACTGCGCAACGACCCGCGCTTCAAAGAGATCGTCAAAGAACAAAAGGCCATTTACGATGAACGGCTGAGAAAGTACGGCGATTTATAAAATGAAACCAATATGGAAAATTTGACTGGTCAGAAGATATCTCATTACCAAATTCTAAAACAAATCGGAGTTGGCGGAATGGGAGAAGTTTACTTGGCCGAGGATACCAAACTGGAACGCCAGGTGGCGCTCAAATTCCTGCCGCGCCATATGACCGATGACAAAGAGGCGCGCCTGCGTTTCGAGCGCGAGGCCAAGGCCGCGGCAGCCCTGAACCATCCCAACATCGTCACCGTCTATGAGATCGGCGAGCACGAGGACCAGGTGTTCATCGCCATGGAACACGTCGAAGGCCAGACCCTGAAAGAACTGATCTCTTCTTGCCGTCCACCGTCAACCGTAAGCCGTCTACCGATTTCTCAAGTGCTCGAAATAGCCACCCAGATCGCCTCCGGCCTGGCCGCCGCTCACGCCAAGGGCATCGTCCACCGCGACATCAAGCCACAGAATATCCTGATCGACAAAGATGGCAGGGTAAAAATATTGGACTTCGGCCTGGCCAAACTCAAAGGCGTCAGCCCTTTGACCCAAAGGGACTTCGCCATGGGCACGGTGCACTACATGTCGCCCGAACAGGGAATGGCCAAAGAGGTCGATCCGCGCAGCGACATCTGGTCTCTGGGCGTGGTGCTTTACGAAATGATCAGCGGCGAACTCCCTTTCCGGGGCGACTACGATCAGGCGGTCATTTACGCCATTGTCAATGAAGACATGGTCCCACTGCAGTCCGAAGAAAACCAGGTTGCGCCTGCCATCGAAAAAATTATCCGCTGCTGCCTGGCCAAGAAGCGCCAGGACAGGTACCCGTCGGCCGAAGCCCTGGCCGGGGCTCTTCGGGATCTGCAGGGCTCCAGAACGACGACCAAACCGGAGAAAAGCAGCGGACGCAGATTGTCCCGGCGCGCATTTCTGACAGCCCTTTCGCTGTTGCTGCTGGCCGGCATCTTGGCGTTCTTCGCCTTGAACCCGCGGGCGAACAGCGCGCTAAGGCGGGTGCTGGGGCTGAGCGGTTTGCCGCGCAGCAAGCACATGGCTGTTCTGCCCCTGCTCACCACAGGTGATGACACCGAAGCCAAAGCCCTGGGCGACGGATTCACAACCGTTATCATTAACAAACTGACCTGGTTGGAAAAATTTCACGATTCCCTTTGGACGGTTCCCGCTGACGAAGTTTTTGAAAATCGCGGTAAACCTCCAAGCGCGCTGCGGCGTTTATGGAACTGCAACCTGTTCATCTCCGGCAACCTGGAAACGGAAAATAATTCCCTGCGCCTGCGGTTAAAGCTGGAGGATGCCGTTTCGGGCCGCGAGTTGAACCGGGTCGAGCTTCAGGGACACATGGGCAACCTATCACTTTTCCAGGACGGGCTGCTGTCCAAGCTAGGCCAACTTTTGGGACTCAGGTTGGACCCCACCGCCGTAAGTTATGTAAATACTGGAGGCACGGCCATGCCCGGGGCCTTCGTCCTCTTCGTTAAGGGAAAGGGCCTGTTGCAGGATAACTCCGGCATGGAACAGCTCGACAAGGGGATCGTTCTTCTGGAAAAAGCCCTGCAGCAGGACAGTGGGTATGTTCAGGCGCGGCTGTCTTTGGCCGAAGCCATGCATAGTAAATTCATGCTGAGCAAAGATCAGGAATGTCTGCAGAAATCCCTTGAACATGGACGCATGGCCAAAGCAATAGCCGGTCCCTGGCTCCCGGCTCAATTGGCCTGGGCCCAGCTTTTAAAGGCGAACGGCCAGAGGTCGGAAGCTTTAACAGCATTGCAGGAAGTCCTGAGCCTGAATCAGCACTATTACCAGGCCTGCATCGAATTGGCAAACGCCTACTCGGCGGCCAACCGCGCCAGTGAAGCCGAGGAACTCTACAAGCGCGCCATCAGCTTGCGTCCAGGATATCCCCCCGCTTACCACAATCTGGCTTACTTCTACGACCTGCACGGCCGCCTTGACGAGGCCCTGGTCCACTATCAAAAGCAGGCCGAACTGGCGCCGGGGGACTTCAACTGCCTGACCAACATGGGGAACGCGTACTTGCGTAAGGGCGACAGAACCAATGCCAAAAAAATGTACGAACAATCCAATGCCATCCAGCCCAACGTCACCGCTCAATCCAACCTGGCCACTCTATTTTTTTATGAGGGCAATTACCCAAAGGCGTTGCCCCTGTTCAAGGAGGTCACCAGTAAAAGCAGCGATTGCTGGGCCTGGGGCAACCTGGCCGACACCTATCGGCAGATACCCGAACACATGCATGAAGCCGGTCCGGCATACCAAAAAGCCATCTCCCTGGCCGAAGCCGATCTGCAAACCAGTCCGGAAAACAGCGCGCTGCTTTCGTGCCTGGCCATGTATTACGCCCACAGTGGCGAGAAAGCCAAGGCCCTGGCAGCCATCTCCAGCGCTCGCCTTTTGGCCTCCGCCGACCCGGAGACGATCCGCAGGGCCATCCTGGTTTATGAAGCAGTCCATGAGCGCATTCAGGCGCTGAACGCCCTGCACGATTTTCGTGAACGGCTAGGCAGCATGGAAGAAATCGAAAAGGAACCCGACCTGGCACATTTGCGCCGGGACCCGGAGTATAGGAAGATCGCCCAAGGCCTTAAATAAAAATACATTGACCGCCCGGCAACACAGCGGCCAAAAAGGAGAAAAACGATGGAAATGAGAACCCAAAAAGAGTTTCGAATCAACATCGATGTCAGTGACGGTGAGATCAAGCTGGAGAGAAATCATGCCGTCGCCGCCTATGCCGATGAAGTGATCACTTGGTCCAGCGAGGGTTGTGTTTTCGCGGTCCAATTCCCCCCAGGCGCCCCTTTCACAGTAGAGAACAATGGCAACCTAAGCACCATGATCATGCCAAAAGACGCCATCCCCTGCCTTCCATACAAGTATACAATCGCCGCTTTCGACAACAAACATGATAAGGTCCTGATAGTTGATCCTGTGCTCGTCCGCATTCCTCCTAAAGGCTGAGCGCGAAAATAGCGGATCCTTTTTGTACAAACAAGGTCTGGAGACGGAAATCGCTTGATTGTTTCATTCCCCGGCGAGTATTTTTTCCAATTCCGGAGTATACACCCCTTTGCTCTTGAAAATGACCAGTACCTTGTCTCGACGGCAGGGTTTTCTGGATTTTCCCAGCTGGACCAGGAAGCGGTCGGGCGGAGAATCGGCAAAAGGCCGGACCGGGCGTATCCTCGCCGGATAAAGGCCATGGGCCGCTGCCGCAGCCAAAAGTTCCTTTTGCCGGGAAAAGGGGAAGATCAGGCAGAGATTCCCCCGCGAGGCCAGGATAGCGGCACAGCCGCTTAACAGATCAGCGAGAGTGAGGGCGATCTCGAAGCGTGCCAGGCGGATGGTCGGATCGGGACTGACCCGGCCCTGGCCTGTTTTGAAAAAGGGTGGATTGCAGAAAATGGTCTGCACATTCTGAATTCCGGAATGGATCCTGTTGAAATCGCCGTGAATGATTTGGAAACGCCCTTGCAGACCATTGGCCGCGGCATTGTCCACGGCCAGCCGGTACAGCGTTTCCTGGATCTCGATGCCGGTTACGGCCGGGAATTTTTCTTGCTGCAGGGCCAGCAGGGAAATGACTCCGGCGCCGCAGCCGATCTCCAGGGCCGGCGACCTGGAGACGGGCAGAAAATCAGCCAGGATGGGCGAATCCACGGCGAAGCGGTAGCCGCGCTTCAACTGCTTGATGATCACCTTGCCGTGATAAAAAGTATCGCTGGTGGTCAGGGGTTCAGTCATAGCATCAGCGGCCAAAATCGTGACGCGTAACGCGTAACGCGTGACGAGGTAAGATAAAAACAATTCGAAGTTCGAGGTTCGATGTTCGAGGTTGAAGACAGGCATATGGCTGACGCTGAACCGTATACAGAAAGTCCTCCAAAGAATATTTTTTTATCCTTTCCATATTTTTTTTATTTTTCTTTCTACTGACTACTAACTCCTAGCTACTGACTACTTCTTTCTGCTCTCTTTCCTCCAACCTCTAGCCTATTGCCCCTCGCCCATCGCCTCTTTTAAATACTCCCTGACCAGATTCAACGCGCAATAAATGCTGCGCGTTTTAACGATCTCACGGCTGCCTGAAAAGATCTGATGAAGGCCCTTGTCGAAATTCTCGGCGCTGAGATGAATGTAAACCAGGCCCAAGGGCTTGCCCATAGTCTCGCCGCCGGGGCCGGCGATGCCGGTAATGGCCAAGCCGATATCGGCCTGGCACAACCGCCGTACCCCCACAGCCATTTCCCCGGCCGTTGCCGCGGATACGGCACCGTGTTTTTTCAGCGTTGCTTCGTCCACTCCCAAAATGCCGCTTTTCAAACTGTTGGCGTAGGCGATCACCCCGCCCAGAAAGACCTCGGAACTGCCGGCCACGTTGGTAATCAGGTGGCCCAGGCCGCCGCCGCTGCAACTTTCGGCCACGGCCAGGGTTAGCTTGCGGTTTTTCAATTCCTGCACAATGGCTTCGGGCAGCGATATGTTTTTTTCGGCAAAAATGAAATCCTTCAACCGCTCCCGCACCTTGTCGGCCAATTCATCGGTCAGGCGCCGGGCTTCTTCATCCGAATTCTTGGAGCGGCCCAGGAAATGGAGCTCGATCACCCCCGGGGAAGCCAAAATGGTGGTAACCGGGTTGCGGTACTTGCGGTAAATGTCGGCGCAGCGGGCGTCGGTTTCCGACTCGCTGATGCCGGACAAGTTGAAGCTGCGGGTATAGATATGATAATTGGCGACCGGAACGAGATATTTTTCAAAGACGCTCTCGAAAATAGGTATCATTTCGTTGGGCGGTCCGGGGAGAAGCAGCACCTTGCAGCTGCCGCTGTCGACATACAAACCGGGTGCAGTGCCGGCCGGATTGGCGATGACCTCGGCGCCTTCGATGACAAAGGCCTGGCGGGCGTTGATCTCGGGCATGGTGATGCCTCGGCGCCGGAAGATTTTTTCCAGGTCGGCCACGATCTCTTCCTGAAAAACCAGGTTTTTTTTCAGGGCCGTGGCCACGGCTTCGCGGGTGATGTCGTCCTCGGTCGGGCCCAACCCGCCGCTGAGGATCACCAGCTGGGCGCGCTGACAGGCTTTCTTGACGATCCAGGCCAGGTTGTCCATGTGGTCGCCCACCACCACCTTCATGTCCATCAGTATTCCCTTTTCGCGCAAACGCCTGGCCACGTACAGGGAATTGGTATCGACACGGTCCAAGTCGAGTAGTTCACTACCGACCGCGATGAAAATAGCTCGCATATTTTACCTTCTGGCCCTTATAACTGAAAAGACGATGACTGTCAATAATTTATCATCCGCTCAAGGCCCGTGCTTATTTACTTTCGCTGGGGCTGAATCTCGATTGATAAACAGAAACAAAGAAAAAAATATAGGGATTTGATTAATCAAATCCCTTCACAATTTCTACCATGGAAATCTCCTAACCCAGCAGAGCTGAGAAGTCCCCGGCAAGGGGGGATAAGAGCTGCAGAAAATTTATTATAAGGCTCTAAAAATCGATCTCGACGATACGATGCGAATGACAGTTGATGTTCACTGCCACCGGGAAGGAAGCGATGTGGCAGGGGTGGCTGACGATGTGCACGGCCAGTGAAGTGGTGCGCCCGCCCATGCCCATAGGGCCGATGCCCAGTTTGTTGATCCTGTCGAAGATACGTTTTTCCATTTCAGCGTAGGCCGGTTCGGCATGGGCACTGCCCACGGGCTTGCGCAGCAGGGCTTTTTTGGCCAGCAGCGCCGAAGTATCGAAATTGCCGCCGATGCCAACACCGACCACGGTGGGCGGACAGGGATTGGGGCCGGCCTTGGAGACCGTTTCCACCACGAAATCCTCGATGCCCTTGGCCCCGGCCGACGGGGCCATCATCTTCAGGGCGCTCATGTTTTCCGAACCGCCGCCCTTGGCCATGAAGGTGATTTTGAAAGCATCGCCGGCAACCACCTCCCAGTGGATAAAAACCGGGGTGTTGTCGCCTGTATTCTTGCGGCTAAGCGGATCGCAGACCGACTTGCGCAGGTAGCCTTCGCCGTAGCCTTCGCTGGTGCCCTGGCTGATGGCGTCGCGCAGGCTTTTGAATCCGGCGTACTCCAACTGCACCGCTTCGCCCATCTCCACAAAAAAAACGGCCAGACCGGTGTCCTGGCACATGGCCAGTTTCTCTGAAGCCGCGATGTCGGCGTTCTGCAGGATCTGCTTGAGGATCACCTGGCCGCCCGGCGCTTCTTCAGTGGTCAGACAATTTTGGACCAGCTTTTTTAAATCCGGGTCAATGTTGAAATTGGCGTCCTGAACGGCTTGCTTGATCTTCTCTTTCACTTTTGAAAGGTTGACTTTTTTCATTTTTCCCTCATGAAATTAAATTCAAGGCAGTAAGGTGTACTTTATATTTTTTTGGACCATTAGTCAAGGGTGCTTT
>JALHTJ010000114.1 GCA_022865785.1 Candidatus Aminicenantota bacterium | reverse complement strand
GGCAAGCTGGCGGCGGTAAAAAGCAAAATGTGAGTTTCTGGCGGACGGCTTCAACCGTTTTCATAGACCTTGATGCGGCCGTACATGGAGAGGACGACGCGGTAAATCCTTTTTTGCCTTTCCAGAGTGATGGTGCACAGCGGCGAGACGAAACCCAACGGCGAGAACACCGGGCGGCTGTTGGCGCTGACCGACAGTTTGTCATTCAAAGCGAAGCTGCGGGTCACCTGCCAACCCTGGCCATTGTCCACGCTGAGCTGCAGGCTCCCGGCAACGATCTCCACTTTGACCGGCTGGTTGTTCTGAATGGCCAGGTAGCGGGCCGTGCTCAAAGCGGAGGTCAGGGTGCGCAAGCCGGTATGGATCTCCATCCGTACAAAAAACGACTGCAGGCCCGGGACCATCACCGTGACCAGGAATGAAAACAAACCGACCGTTATCAGCAATTCAAAAACCGTCAACCCTTTTTTATTCATTTTCTCCCTCCTGGATGAAATGGACGCGGAAATTTTTCAATAACTTGAAATTCGTCAGGCTCAGATAATTGCTGAAAGCAAACCCACCGGCAAAGGCGTCAATCTGCAGTCGCCCCGAATTCTGGATGTCGCCGGCATAGACACCGCCGCTGACCCTTGTCGATCCTGCGCCGTTGACCAGCGTCCCGGCGGCGAGCAGTTGAGCCTGAACCATGTTTTCTCCGGTCATTTCCAGGACGATATCGCCGTTGACCTCGGCACCGCTGAAAAAATCACGGCCGCTGGTCATGAGCAGCAGGTTGGGCAATTTCTCGCTCTGCAGGGCCAGGTTTTCGCCTTCCAGCCCCGAGCGCACGACCAGGCGGCCGCTGGCCAGAAGCTGGATGCGGGAAGCATCCAGAAAGGCGGCCGCTCCCTCTTGTTCAATGGTCCAGACATTGCCGTGAACGATGATCTTTTCAGCGAATGTGCGTCCGCCAACCGCTTCCGGACCGCTCCAGGCCAATGACTCCAGGCCGGGCTGGTAACTGAGTGCGGACCGGCGGCCATCCTGTTGGAAAGAGACGGTCTGCCAGCCGCCGCCGGCCGCGAACGCCAATCGATCCAAATCGCCCTCGATAAAAACCGCCGCAACCTCTCTCTGGTCCTGCACCAGGTAGATCCCGGGTGGGATGGGGGCATCAGAAGGTTCGAGATTGAATTTTTCCCTGATCTGCCGCCAGTCCGGAATTGCAGCGCTCAAACCCAGGGCCTCGGCCAGCAGGCGCCCGGTTGCGCAATCGACAGCCAGTTTGCCGATCAACGGCAACTGGGCGCCCGGGTACTCCACAGCGCGGGCCGCCAGGTATGCGGCCGCATTTTCCGCGATTTCCTTGTTAAGCACCAGCCCGAATTCGCCGGCCGGAATATTTCCCTTGAGCAGGTCCACGTCGGCCCGACCGACGGTCAGCAACCGGCTGCCCTTTTTCCGCACCTCGATGCGGTTGATAATGCGGATCAGACATAAATTTTCCTCGCTGCGCAGCACTTGCATGCTGAAATGGTTTTGGCTCAGGCAGTCGCCATTGCTTTGGTCGGGAAAAACCGTGTTGTTGAAAAAATCGGTTTCCGGCGCGCTGAAGACGTTCATATCCGCGCTGGCCAATTTCTCCCGGTACTGGTGAAGATTCAATATAAACGTTTGTTCGAGCTCGGTCGCTGACTGCCATTTGCCTTTGCGGGCGGCGATGATTTTGACGTGGAGATCCGTGTGGGTCAGCAGGGCCAGTCCGGAAACGGAAAGCAGCAGCACGAGCAGCAGCGAAAGCACGATGTTGCCACGGCAGCGCATGGCTACACCAGGTTGAGCAGAAATATGTAACCACGGACCTGCTCTTTTTTGTTGACCTCAATGCGGTAGAGAACCGAATTGGCATCCGGGAAAAAAGTCACGTAGAAATCGCTGACCTCCTCCAGCAGGGGCTGGAAATTTCCCTTGTCGGCCTTTCTTTTTAAAATGCGCTGGGTCGGATAATACTTGTATTCGACTTTTTTCAGGAGCACCACCGGGCTGTTGCGCCCAAAATCGTTTTTCAGTGCGTTTTTCAAAACCAGGGCACCGCTCAGGCAATCCCTTATCTCATTGAGTTCCCATACCCCTGCCCCCAGGTTATAGATCAGTATGACCTTGTCTTTTTTGAAAAAATCGTTCTGCTCGACCTTCAGGGTCTGCTGGCCGCAGAGGGCGCTTTCCAACAGCAATTCATCGGCCAGGCCATATTCACATTTGAAGGTTCCCGCCGAGCTGCTAAAGCAGGAGATGTTAAAAAACTGCCGGGCTTCCTGCAGGCGCATGCCGCATTTGTTCAGGTCTGACTTGATGGTGTCCACGGTATGAAAGATCGCTTCCAGCCGTTCCTGGTTGCCGGTTATCTTCCTGGCCGCTTTACCCGATTCCGTCGAATGGGCAATGATCACCGTCAGGATCCCCAATCCCAAAGACAGGGCGATCAGCATTTCCAGAATTCCGAATCCTTTAATCATTTTGTACCTCCTGGATAAATTTCGACTTGTAAAAAATCAGTGGCAGGGAATAATTCGCCGACACTGCCAGCAGATCGATGCGTTTCAAAAAAGGCCCGGCCGCTGCCACCCGCCAGCTGATCCTGAATTCCCGGTTCTCCTGCCGATGCTCTCCCTCCGCCAGTTCGGGTGCGACCATAGACAAGGAAGAGAGATAATTCTTGCAATAGTCCAGTTTTTCGATCAGGCGGAAACGCAGCAGCGAATTCCGCCCCTGCCTCAGGGCGAAAACCGTGACGCGGGCGCTGAACAGGACCGCCAGCAGTACCAGAGTCATGGCGACCAGCGTTTCGATCAAAGTGAAGCCTTTGTTCATTTTTTCCTCCTGGCAACAGTGATTCAAGTTCCATGCCAAACCTTGATATTTTTAGCGAATGGCTCTGCCACAGGGTTTTTACGTTTGAGTCTGCACTTGACCTGTTATTAAATGTTTACATAATGAGTTTATTTCGTATATTTAAGTTTACTTTGCCACAAGGCCATAAAACCCACAGAAAGTTTAAAACAACTGAAATATAGGCACTCTACAATACCTACGCCCTGGCTGCGAGGATTTGGCAGCAATCCTGATTGAGCATGAGCAGGAGGTCAACATGACAAAAACCAAAAAACTTCTCACCCTGCTGGTCATCCTGGCGATGACTGCAGTTTCCACGGTTTCCCTGGGCGCGGCCGAAAAACAGGCGGCCGCCGGCGGCAACAAGCTCATCAACATCAACAGCGCCGACGCCGGCCAACTGGTCAAGCTGCCGCAGGTCGGCCCCAAGATGGCGCAGCGCATCCTGGACTTCAGGAAAAGCAACGGCAATTTCAAGCGCGTCCAGGACCTGATGAAGGTCAAGGGCATCGGCGAAAAAGTATTCGCCAAGCTGCAGCCGCTGATCACCATTTGAAAACCGGCGGGAGGGGGCCGCACGGTCCCCTCCCGCCATCAGGAGGAAAACATGGAAGAGAAAATCAAGGAACTGAATTTACTGCTGCTTTATTTAACCAGCTGGGAGGAGGATTCGCGCCAAAAACAGGGAGAAAAAGTCTTCTGTACCTGGAATGGTTATAGTTTTAAAATCCTGAACCAACTTACCGATGAAAAAATGATCGTCCAATTCAAGGACAAAAAACTGGTGCTTGTAACCGAAGCAGGCAAGCAACTGGCCGAAAAACTCAAAACCCAATACCTGAACTGATCCCTACCCCCTTGTCCCTTTTCCTGGAGGCGCGGCGGATCCGGGATCCGGACCGCGCCTCTTTTTTTGTCTCAGACTCTTTCAAAGGATCACAATACGGAATTATTACAAAAACCAGGGCGAACACAGGGTTCGCCCCTACGGAAAATGAAAAAGAAAATTGAATACCTTGGCCGGCGTTCGCTCCGCCTGAAAGGATGGGATTATTCATCACCCCATTATTATTTCATTACAATTTGCACCAAAGACCGGCAATGCCTATTCGGTGAAATCACAAACAGTATAATAACCTTGAATACCGCCGGGGAAATGTTGAACGAAGAATGGCGGAATATACCGTCGAGATTTGATTTTTTGGAATTGGACGAATACATCATTATGCCCAATCACGTCCACGCCATTTTGCATATTATCTGTAGGGGCGAACCTTGTGTTCGCCCAGAACCTTGTATTCACCCCAGATCTTTGGACGATCACATAGAAGAGGGCGAACACGAGGTTCGCCCCTACGGAACGGAGTCTGGATCCCTCGGGCGAATTATCCAGGCATATAAATCCATAACCACCCACAATTACATCCAACAAATGAAAAATTTCCATTGGCCTGAATTTCAAAAACGTCTCTGGCAACGTAATTTTTTCGAGCACATTGTACGCAGTGAAAGGGAACTGTGGCAAATCCGTCAATATATATTCGGCAATCCAGCCAATTGGTCAAACGACCATGAAAACCCTTCGATAATTACGTTTCCGTAGGGGCAGGCCTCCGTGCCTGCCCTTCCGATAAAGTAAAGACAATTCTTTAAGGTCGCAATTTGCGACCTTAAAAAGAGGACAGCATCGGAAATATCTTCCGTATGCATTTACGGAACATGGGGCAATCATGGCCGCCAGTGTCTTGAATTCCCCCCGGGCCATCGAGATGAGCATTTTTATCGTGCGCGCTTTCGTGAGATTGCGCGAGATCCTTCATTTTCACAAGGAACTTGCCGGCAAAATCTCCGAGTTGGAAAACAAGGTGGGCGATCACGACGCTTCGATCAACACCATCATTTTCGCTGAAAGAAAAATGTGATTCGGTCATCATCTTTTGGCGGTCGCTCAGTCACGTAATGCCCAATAACAAAACCGATGCTCCATCCTTCATCGAGTTGGATATAATATGCCCATCCCGGTTCGCATTTTGTTGTGACTTTTAGTACCTCCGAAATTTCCCCATATGATGTTTTTACCGCATAACCATTTTGAGTTCTAAATTTCACATCCTCTGTAGCGATAAACTCGACCACGCCTTTTTCATTTACTCCATAATCAAATAAAATACCCTTGCAAACAATTCTATAACAGGTCAGCATTTGTGCCGAATAAGCAAGTGTCATCAATCTTGATTTTACATTTAGAATATTGTCAGGCAGTTTTTCCCCTAAATGAAAATATTTTTCACTCGTAAATATTCTATGTTTTGTCTGTGGTCGAATCAGAGCACAGCCTGAAGCCGAAAATAACAACAATAGAATCACAATAACTTTGTGTGTTTTCAAATTACATCCTTGAAATGGCTTCATGTTCGCATTTTGAGAATAAACATCTGGAATGTCAATGAGGTTGTGAAATTGAAGATGGAAATTACTGTAGTTTTACTGTAGCGTAAAAACGTCAATAAACGTCATTTTTCCATTGAAAGCAAGGACTGATAAAAGTTTCCATTGTTCAGACTATTATTTCGTAATCAATAGGTCGCCGGTTCGACCCCGGCCTTCGGCTTTCAATTCCCACCTTGCTTTCCCTTTATTATCAATGGTTTCAAGGTTTTCACCCTCAATGACCGGACATGACCGGAAATGCCAAAAACACCCCGAAGTTGAAAATAAAATGTCACAATTTCGTCACAGTTAAAAACCGTTTTTAACTTTATCAATAATTAAAATACCGAAAACTGACGTAGAACTTGGATAATTCAACATATATTGACGGTGCAATTCTAAAACCACACTTTAAATCGAATACTCAGCCTCGGTCATTGCCAACGACCATTTTTTCTCTTGCCAAAATTATAGCTCTGGCTTTGGCATTGGTTTTTAAAAGAATGTCCCTTATAATCTCCCCTACCTAATAAAAATGTTGAGTTATTTTAAGGTTGTTTATCCAACCAGTATTTTTTCCTATAACTGATTCTCTGATAAATGTAATACTTTTTATCCTCTGGATCTTTGCTAAGATATTTTCTGTTTCTGCTTGGATTCTTAACTTTCACGCAGATCACTGGACAGTATTCCTATGAATGACCATCATAAGTGGTATTCTTCTACTGATCATATCCATCATAGATTATTTTAAAGCAATAAAATCAAAAAGAGAGAAGCAAAAATAACTTAGACCTCCTCCATGTCATCATTTGACATACCCCTGCTGTTAATATTTTGCCAGGAGGATAGCATGAATATTCGGAAGCTGCTCTATCCATCAGGGAGCAAATAATCAGTAGTTATCTGTGAGAAGTCGCCTTACTATCGATCCTGGAGCGATTTTAAGGCGGATTTTGATCAAGGGGACAATAACAAAGTGCACAAATTATTAATTTATTAAAATTAAAATGCTAAAATATCACAAAATTCCTTATTCCTCAGCAAACCTTTATATATCAATGTTTTTAAAGCCTAATATTATACATTTTTCATTATTGACTATGTTTCCCGCAATCTGTAAATAATTATCATTATGAAGTATAGATTTCAGCATAGATTTTATAAACTAAAAGAGGCGCTGTGTTGTTGAAAAAAAAAGTAGTTCAATATGTTCTGCTTACTTTTTTAATTGCCAGTATACTATTAAATATCTATTTGATTCTCGTAAATACTAAGCTTTTGGATAACATTCCATTTTTAAGGACTGGAGAAAATATAAATTGCTTTAATTTGCTCGATATGTCTGGCAAGAAAGTGAATTCCGATGCATTGAATGAAGAGGGGAAAAAGATGGTTTTCATCTTTGCCAGACCGTGTAGTATTTGCAACAGGAACATTGTTTTTTGGAATAAAATATCTGAAATAGTCGGGGACAAGACAGCCTGCTATGGAATTATAATTGATTCATTTGCCGGAGCGTACAATTTTTACAACGATTACAAAAATCAATTGAAGTTTGATGTATATGTTCCCGAAAGCATTGGTAGGTTTATCAAGAAGAACAGGATAATGCTTAATATGCCCCAAACAATTCTTTATGATACAAAAATATTGTACTCAAAAATTGGCGATTTAAACGGGAATGAAACCACCAAATTGATCAATTCAATTAACAAAAATGAATAACTGTAAGGGCTTAACATATTTAATTCCGCGCATCATTGCATTATTGATTTTCATCCTTAATCCCATGTTCATTCAATGCGAAAAACCATGGATCCTAGGATCCGAAACATCCCCGAAATTCAATTGTATTGAAAAGGAGTATATTCAGCTCACAGAGGCAAGGAGCTGCAACGGCAATTTTGGCAACGAATTCATCTTCGATCCTTGGTCTCTCTGCGTTGACAGCAATGGGGATATAGTGGGAATTGACAGGCTTTCATCAAAAATATTTATTCTGGACAAGGAATTAAGATTAATAAGATCTTTTGGAAAAAGAGGGAATGCGGAAGGAGAATTATCAGGATACGGATATGGGGAGCCTGTTTATCTACAGGTAAAAAACGATCTTATCTATGCGAATGATTCGGTTGCGCAAAAAGTCTTGGTATTTGACAAAAAGGGAAGACACAAGAGATCGATCAAATATGGAGATTGGCAAGTAAAAGCACATTGCAGACCTATAGTCAATAATAAAGGTGAGCTGCTCTTTTTGAGGATGGCGAAGGACGAGGCTTCAATAATAAACGAGAAGAAGCAGTTGGTAGGCGGATTCAAGGCGAACGAAGAATATTATCATTATCTTTTTAAAGCCCCCGGATATTTGACGGGCATCAATGATAATTTCAAATCCAGCTTGCTGCTTCAAGAGATAATGCATGAAAACACCCTGGATGACAAACTTGTCATTGTCTTCAAGCCGTCCGCCACTTTAGGGATATACAACCTAGCTAAACCCGGCTTTAAAAGCGGAATGAAATTGAGGCCAAGGGATGCTTTGAGCGCATATGAAAAACAATTGAAAAAAATTGACAATCAGGGCTTCAAAGAGATGTTTTTTGTCATTTTTATTGATAAAAGCGAAAGCGAAACATTTTATTTACAGTTTGGCAAGAATATAGAGAATGGAGATAACTGCATATATGAGTTCGATTTATTTGGAAAACTTATAAAAGTCCTTTATGTAAAAAACTCAAATAGCGGCAGTTTTGTCAGGTTCTTCTGTAAGAAGAATGACTTCTATTATGGGATAGAAAATAAAAACATTAAGGTTTTTAAGGAGGTAAAATGAAAAAATCAATCGTAGCACTCGCATGCATTATTGTTGTTGTGCTCTGTTGTCTGCCGTATTTGTCGGCGAAAGTCATCGATTGTGCATTTATGTGCTTCAATTATGATGCGGCATTTGCCGTTTGCGAGAACTACTGCACCGCGAACGGACATATTGGGTGTGCAGAAGTCTGGTGGATTAGTAATTCCTGTAGTGGTGATAAATGCATAATACTTGTCGGGAACATATGTCAGGACGGGTATACCTTTAGAAAAACGAGATCTGACTATTGCGAGAATTGCATTCCACATTAATTTTGGCATTGACACTATAAGTAGTGGCGCCATTGTTGAGCCTCCTGCTGACACTGGCACTGTCTTCAAGGCTATTGCTTTTTCCTTCCTGCAGGAAATAAAATATTCAAGATGAGAAAGAGAATAAAGCCAAGCCATCAGTGGGTCATTTTACTCGCGGCGCTGTTGGCCCTGTTCGCCCTGCTGGCGGGCCAGGTGCATGTTCATGAGCGGGTTGAGGTGATCTACCAGGAGATCCTGGTGCGGGTGTTCGACGGCGGCAAGCCGGTGCCTGGGCTCCGGAACGAGGATTTTGTCCTGCACGAGGAGGGCCGGCCGGTAAAGGTCGCCTACTGCCGCGAGCTGCGGCGCTCGCTGGCCCGTCCCGAGGTCGATGCCGGTATCACGGCGGCCAAGCCCAAGCCGCGTCTGTTCCTGTTCATGTTCTGGCTAAACGAGGAGAGCCGCGAATGGCCCAAGGCCTGGGACTATTTCGCCAGGGAGATCTATCGTCCCGGGGACCGAATCGTGCTCAGCGACGCCAGCCGGGCCGTGGAGGTCCGCTCCCTTGAGGGGGAGAAGGAAAAGGTCGATGCCTTCTTCGTCGACCTGGCCGAAGACCTGGAGCAAAAGCAACTCAGCAAGAACAGGCTGGTGAGCGATCTTCAGCGGAGCGCCAGCGAATTCTACGACGACCTCGTCGCCTACAATGGCATGAAGGCCCCGCCACCGGAGGACCCTCTCCTGGAGCGGTTCAAAGCGAGCTATCTCGGCGCCCTCAACGAATACCGCCTGGAGCGGCTGAAGGGAGACCCGGCCTGGCTGGAGCGGCTGGCCGCGGCGCTCAAGGCGGTGGAGGCCGAGAAGTGGGCGTTGCTGTTCCTGCAGAACGAACGGTTGCCGCTGCTGCACCGCGACTCACGGCTGCTGCGCGATGCGCCCATGTCGCAGGATACGATCACGAAACTCAAGCGATTCATGGATGAGACCGAGAGACAGGTCAAGCTAGGCAGCGACGTGACGAGCTACCTGCGCGACCTGCGGCCGCTGTTCGTTGGCGCCAACACCACCTACCACGTCTTCTTAAGCGACGCCGCCGGTGAGATGCGGTCCAATGAGGATCTTCAATGGCAGCCGGTATTTTCCTCATGGGAGGGGGCGTTCCGCCAGATCAGCGCCGACACCGGCGGCCGGGTAAGCAACACCACCCGGCTGGGCGAGGCGCTGCGACAGGCGGCCGAGAAGGAGGACATCTATTACGTCCTGACCTTCGAGCCGGGGCCGGGAGAAGACCGCCGGCGCCGGCTGCAGATAGAGATGAAGCGCCCGGGGCTGAAGGCGGTCTTCTCGCGCAAGCTGGAATTGGGCGAGGTGTTCCCGCTCAAGATCCAGGCGTTGGAGTGGCGGGAGGGGAAGCTGACCGTGTCGCTGGCCGATTACCAGAGAACGTATGGCGATGCAGGGCTGAAAGGCCGGCTGCGGGTCGGCGTCCGCGCCCATGTGCGCGGCGGCGATCCCCTGGCCGTCGAGAAGGAGATCCTAGCGGGCGAACCCGCCGTCGATGTCGAGATGGCCCTCCATTTCCCCGAGCCGGGGAGCTACCAGGTCCACGTCGAGGTGCAGGACCTGCTGACCGGCAACCGGGCCACCGCTGAAAAGGAGATCGCCGTGCTGCCGCCCCCGGTTTCGGCTCCCGTTCCAGAGCCGGAGGTCGATGCGCCGCCCCTGCCCGAGGAGTTGGAACCGGTCATGGCCAGGGCTGCGGACTATTGCCGGCGGCTTAAGGAGGCGGCGTTCCGCTTCTACTGCCTGGAGAAGGTAGAGGAGCGGGTGCTGGAGCGCAATCCGCTTACGAAGCGGACGGAGCCGGTGGAGCGGCGCTGGGAGTACGACTACCAGATCATCGGCGCCGGCGGCACGATCAGCGAACACCGGCGATTGGTCCGCGAGGGGACGCGGAAAATGGACAAGGCGAACGCTACTCTGGAGACCCGCTTCTCCTCCCACTACTCGGTATTCATGCCCGTGACCCTGCTGGCGATGGAGAACCGGGAGTCGTATGCCTACCGCCTTGCCGGGCGCGACCGCATCGGCAGGAGCCGCTGCGTCGTCGTCGAGGTGACGCCGCTCCGGGCCGGGGGAGTGGGCATCGCCCAGGGCAGGGCGTGGATCGATGAGCGGGACGGCTCGGTGCTCAAGATCGAGATGAACCCGCGCGGGGTGGTCGGCGCGGAGGAGTTGGAGAAGGCGGCCAAGGCGTCGCAGGCCCGGATGCTGCTCGAGGTGACCCACCAATACTTCGTGGTCCGCGGCGGCCTGCGCTTCCCCTCTATGACCATGTTCCGCGAGGCCTACGTCCTGGAAAAGGTGGTGACGGAGAAGAGCCATGAGATGGTCGGCGGGGATCTTAATGGGAGTGGGATGATCATTACCTTGCCCCAACTCGAGGGGAGAAGGCGCGAGATCGAGTTCTACCGCCTGCGGCAGGACTACGGAAAGTACCGTTTCTTCGAGGTCGACAGCAGTGTGGAGATCAAGCAGCCATAATTATAACTGTTCGTAATCAATAGGTCAAAGTTTTTTTCAACGTTCGCGGTTGAGCACGCGGAAGCGGCGCTCCAGGCGATGGCCGTCCTCATCGATGAGCACCAGCAGGTGTTCGCCGGGCCCGGGGTTCAGCGCCACCTGGTGGAAATGGCGGGTGGCGGTCAGATAGCGCTCGTCCAAATGCCAAAAAATAGCGGTTTCGCGGCGGCGGTGGATGGCTTCGAAAACCACCTGCCCCGGCTTGCCGTCCAGATC
>JALHTJ010000113.1 GCA_022865785.1 Candidatus Aminicenantota bacterium | reverse complement strand
TGGGCGGAATTCCGGTCCGCCTGCTCAATGACCTGGAGGCCCTGGCCCAGGCAATTCCCATTTTGCCGCCCGAGGATTTGGAAACGATCCACTCGGGGATGCCTGTGAGCAATGGCACGTTGGCGGTGGTCGCGCCGGGCACCGGCCTGGGCGAAGCATTCATGGTCTGGGAGCAGGGGAGTTATCGAGCTTTGCCTTCAGAGGGCGGCCATGCCGATTTCGCCCCGGCCAGCGAATTGCAGGAGGAACTGCTGGCTTATCTGCGTCCCCGTTTCGGTCACGTCAGTTGCGAACGGGTATGTTCGGGAAGTGGCATCCCCAATATCTATGCCTTCTTCAAAGACAACGACCGCTGGCCGGAACCGCCATGGCTGACCGCCCAGCTGGCGGCCGGCACAGATCCCACGCCGGTGATTGTTCAGTCCGGCCTGGAGAATACGAGCGTGATCTGCCGGGCCTCGTTGGAGCTTTTCGTCGCCATCCTGGCCAGTGAAGCAGGCAACCTGGCCTTGAAAGTCCTGGCCGGTGGCGGGGTCTATTTCGGCGGTGGCATACCGCCGCGCATCCTGCCGCTGTTGCGCCTTCCCTCCTTTAGCAAAGCCTTCACTGCCAAAGGACGCTTTGCCGGGTTGTTGGAACGTATGCCGCTTCGCGTGATCACCAACCCCGAAGCCGTTCTCCGGGGGGCCGCCCGATTTGGGATGAAAACCATCCAGCCATAGATCCAGCCGATCAGCATATGCAAGGTTCTGGTTGAACGAGGGTTCACTACAAATGGATAACATGTTAAAATGCACAGGTTCAATACGAGATCAAATGAGCTCATACTGAACCTTTGCTCATTATTTACGACCATGATCAAAATCAATATACCCGGAAAGGATGAAACCCTGGCAATCAAGCACCTGGTCCTCGATTTCAACGGCACCCTGGCCACCGACGGCAGGATCAAACCCGGAGTCGCCGGTCTGCTTGAGAAACTGGCCGCGCAGCTGCAGGTCCACATCGTCACGGCCGGGACTTTCGGCAGCGTGGATGACGAAGTTCATGGTATCCCTTGCGTACTGAAGATCTTGAGCGGTGCCGACCAGACCGGGCAAAAAGCCCGTTATGTGGAAGAACTCGGGGCGGAGCACACCGCTTGCGTGGGCAACGGCCGCAACGATCGGGACATGCTGGAAAAGGCGAAACTGGGCATCCTGGTCATCCAGGAAGAGGGAGCGGCAGCCCCATGCCTGCTGGCGGCCGACGTGGTTTGCCGGGATATTGATTCGGCTTTGCAGCTGTTGCTGCAGCCGCTGCGACTGACCGCCACCCTGCGCACCTGAACCTTTGCCTGCGAATCCTTGAGGCTTCATAAAACGTCCGCTTCTCTGCATTGGCAAGCAGAGGATTTTTTCGAAGTCACACGCTGAATTCTCCTGTCCTGACTTGGAATTTGGCGTTTTATATGCTATCATTGGAAAAAATTCAATCCCCAGGGGACGCAATGGCCAAAGTGATCGACTGGTTGAAACAGAACAATAAGCTGATGTTTTCGCTCGAAATCACGCCGCCCGACCGCGGCAAAAGCGTGGACGATATCCTGGCCTCCATCGAAACCATGATGCCTTTCGATCCGCAGTTCATCAACGTCACCTATCACCAGCCGCACGTGGTCTATGAGGAAAAGGACGGCGTCATCAGCCGCCGGCCGCGGCGCAAGAAACCAGGAACCGTCGGCATCTGCAGCGCCATCCGCAACCGTTTCCGCGTCGAGCCGGTTCCACACCTGATCTGCGGGGGTTTCAACCGCTTTGAAACCGAAGACGCCCTGATCGACCTAAGTTTTTTGGGCATCGAGAACATCCTGGCCCTGCGCGGCGACCCGCCCCCTGGTCAGTCTAGATATATCCCGGAAAAGGACGGCCACCAGTACTCCTGGCAACTGGTCGAACAGATCGCCCAACTGAACCGCGGCCAATATATCGACGAACTTGAGGACCCTTTCCCCACCAATTTCTGCATCGGTGTGGCCGCCTATCCTGAAAAGCATTTTGAATCGCCCAACCTGGAAAAAGACCTTTTTTACCTGAAAAAAAAGGTGGACATGGGGGCGGAATACATTATCACCCAGATGTTCTACGATTTCCGGCAATACAGGACTTTTGTAGAAAAGGCCCGCGCCATCGGCATCCTGGTGCCCATCATCCCCGGGATCAAGCCCCTGGTCAGCAAGAAGCAGATCACGACCATCCCCAGCTCCTTTCACGTCAATATCCCGGCCGAACTGGTCGCGTCAATCGAGGAAGCCCGCACCAGGGAGCAGGAATTCGCCAACGGGGTGCACTTCCTGGCCCGGCTGGCCGAGCAGCTGATCGACTATGGTGTCCCGGGCATCCATGTCTTCAGCATGGGCCAGGGGCGTGCCGCCAAGGCTCTTCTGGAAACGGTGTTTGCCGGCAAGCGCTGAGATCCCGAGGTCGCATCATGGCCGCATGGCTCAAACCTGAAATCACCCGGCGCCAGCGGGAAAAAATCCTGATCCTGGACGGCGCCATGGGCACGGCCATCATGGAAACGGCTTTGGGCCCCGACGATTACCACGGCCATGTTGGCTGCCACGATTACCTGACCATATCGAGACCCGGGATCATCGCCAGCATCCATGAATCTTATCTGGCCTGCGGCTGCGACATCATCGAAACCAACACCTTCGGCGCCCAGGCAGGCGAACTGGCCAAGCACGGGCTGGAGGACATGACCTATGAAATAAACAGAAAAGGCGCCGAACTGGCTTCCGGGATCGCCGCCGATCACAGTTCGCCAAAGCAGCCGCGTTATGTGGCGGGTTCCCTGGGACCGGGTTCGCGCCTGCCCAGTTTGCAGCAGGTGGATTTCTCCAGCCTGGAAAATTCCTATTATGCCCAGGCGCTGGGACTTTTCGACGGCGGCGTCGACCTGTTCCAGGTGGAAACCTGCCAGGATATGCTGCAGATCAAGGCGGCTTTGCGGGCCTTGAACCGTGTTTTCCGCGCCAAGGGTCAAACCAGGCCGGTGAGCGTGCTGGTCACCCTGGAAAAAAGCCGCATGCTGCTGGGGACCGACGCGGCCACGGCGCTGGCCACTTTTATCCCGTACCCGCTTTTTGCTTTCGGCATCAACTGCGGCACAGGCCCGGAAGACATGCGTGACGCGGTCAGGGTTCTGGCCGCCGCTTCCCCGTTCCCGCTGGCTGTGATGCCCAACGCCGGACTGCCGAAATTCAGCGAAGGCAGGTATCGCTACGACCTGGAACCGGAACAGTTCGCGCGGCAAATGAGCGTTTTTGTATCTGAATACGGGGCGAGCCTGGTCGGCGGCTGCTGCGGGACCACTCCCCGCCATATCGAAGCGCTGGTCCGCGTGACGGAGCGGCAGCGGCCGATGGCGCAAAAAGAAACAGTATCCACGGGGATGGCGACATCCCTTTTTTCGATGCAGGAATTCCGGGTAAAACCCGCCCCTCTGATCATCGGTGAACAGACCAACGCCACGGGCAGCAGGCAATTCAGGTCGGCGTTGCTGTCCGACGATCTGGACGCCATGCTGGCCGTGGCCCAAGCCCAGGCTCGGGAAGGGGCGCACTTGCTCGACCTGAACGTGGCCTATGCCGGGCGCAGCGAAGCCCGCGACATGGCCCGGGCGGCAGCGCGGCTGAACTCGCAGAACCGCCTGCCGCTGATGCTCGACAGCACCGACCTGGAAGCGCTCGAGGCAGGGCTTGAACAATGCGCCGGCCGGACCGTGATCAACTCCATCAACCTTGAAGACGGGGGGGCACGGGCTGAAAAAATACTGCGCCTGGCCGTGGATTTCAGCGCGGCCGTGGTCTGCCTGGCCATCGACGAACAGGGGATGGCCCGCGGCCGGGAGGAAAAGGCCGTTGTGCTGCAGCGGCTTCACGACCTGGCCGTTTCAAGCGGGCTGAATGCAGCCAACCTGTTCCTGGACCCCTTGACCTTCACCCTGGGTTCCGGAGATCCCGCCCTGGCCGGGGCCGGGGTGGAAACCCTGGCTGCATTGCCCCTGCTTAAGGAAAGAATGCCCGAAGCCCATACCCTGCTCGGCGTGAGCAACATCTCTTATGGCCTGCAGCCCGCGGCCAGGAAGATCGTCAATGCCGTGTTTCTCTATCATGCCGTGCAGCACGGCCTGGACGCCGCCATTTTCCACGCCGGCCGCATCCTGCCTTTGAACCGCATCGCCCCGGCCGAGATCGGCCTTGCCGAAGATCTCATTTTCAACCGCCGCGGCGCTGGCGATCCACTGCTGGCACTATGCCAACATTTTCAGGGCAGAAAAAACAGCATTGACCTTGTGAAGGTGGGAAACTCCAGTCCGGAAGAACGCCTGCGCGCCGCCGTGCTCAACGGCAATGCCGCCGGCATCGAAAAGGATCTCGAGACACTGGCAAGCAAAATGCCCGCCCTGGATATCGTCAACGACATCCTGCTGAAAAGCATGGCCGAAGTGGGGGAGTGGTTCGAAAAGGGGATCATGCAACTGCCTTTTGTCCTGCAGGCGGCCGAGGTGATCAAGGCTGCCCTGGATTTCCTGGAACCGCGGCTGGCAAAATCGGCAAAGCGCCATCGCGGCTGCATGGTCCTGGCCACGGTCAAAGGCGACATCCACGATATCGGCAAGAACCTGGTCGACATCATCCTGCGCAGCAACGGCTACCATGTCGTCAACATCGGCACCGACCAGGGCGGTGCCGAAATCGCGGCCGCTGTGGAGCGCCACAACCCCGACCATGTCGGCCTGAGCGCCCTGCTGGTCAAATCCACACTGGAAATGACCGGGATCCTGCGCCATTTCAATGAAAAAAACATACGCATCCCCGTGATCTGCGGCGGGGCGGCCGTAACTCCTGATTTCGTCGCTTCGGTGCTGCAGCCTGTTTACCCGGGAAGAGTTTGTTACTGCAGCGATGCGTTCGCGGCCCTGAAAGTAATGGAGGGGAGTGTCAATCCCAGCCAAATTCAGGTTACAAAAAAAACCAGGCAAAAAAGAGCAATTACCGCTGTCGATTCCAGCACTTCCAACCAGCCGGTTTTATCCCCGCCCTTTTTTGGCGTTAAAACCATGACCTGGTTCCTGGATGATATTGTACCTTTTATTGAAAAAACAATTCTGATAAAAGCCCGCTGGCGACTGGGCCCGGGCAGTGCAGCCGAACAATTTTTCAATGAGATAATACAACTGCTAAAAGACAATCGCATCACGCGTTTTTCAGCCGTTTACGGCTATTTCAAATGCCATCGCCATGGCAGGAGATTGCTTATTGACTCCGAGCAGGGCGAGGTTAACATTGATTTCACCATGCCCAAGCAGATTTCTTTAGCCGAATATTTCCGCGAAAATGACGATCTGGTTTCGTTTTTTATAAGCAGTTGCGGAGCGGACATCTCCGGCCTTGAAAAAAAACTTTTCAGCACGGACCAATATCAGCTTTACATGCTGCTGCATGGATTTGGCGTGCAATTGGCAGAAACCCTGGCGATCAGAATGCATCAACATATCCTGCACGAGTTGGGCCTTCCTGAAAAGCAGGGCAAAAGGTTCAGCCCCGGCTATCCGGCCTGGCCGGAATTGGCCGACCAGAAAACACTTGTACAGTTGCTGAACGCCGGAGAAATCGGCATTTGTTTGAGCGAAAATTTCCAGTTGATCCCGGAATTGAGCGTCAGCGCCATGGTCGTCTGCCACCCCCAGGCCGAATATTTTTAATGATAGAACTGCCAGGTCCGTCGCCGGCCATTCCGGGCCGAACAGAAATTTTCGGGAAGGGGAAAAAATGGAAAACGAGCTTATTAAGGTAAATAGCGATTATCCGCCCGCTGAAATTTCGCCGCTCGAGGAAAAAATTGAATTCTGGCGGCAAAGAGTAAGCCTTTTCCTGGGACCGCTGCTGGCCGGGGCTCTATTGCTTATCCCCATGCCCGGGCTGAGCCCCCGGGCCCATACTTTGGCCGCCGTGATCAGCTGGGTCGTGGTCTGGTGGATCGGCGAACCGGTGCCCATCCCGGTCAGTGCCATTTTCGGGGCGGTCCTTTGTATTCTGGCCGGAGTGGGTGATGCCAAAACGGTTCTGGCTCCTTTTGCCGAACCGACGATTTTCCTGTTCCTTGGCAGTTTCATCCTGGCCCGGGCCATGAGCGTTCACGCTTTGGACCGCAGGCTTGCCTATAGCATCATGTCAATGGGATGGATCGCGGACCGTACCTGGCGCATTTTGTTCGCTTTCGGCGCCATCGCCGCCTTGCTGTCGATGTGGATCAGCAACACTGCCACCACGGCCATGATGCTGCCCATCGGTATCGGCATCGTTACGGCCAATGCCGCTATGCTGGAAAAAAAAACCGGCAGAAAAACAGATCCGGCGCGATTGCGATTCGCGACCGCCATGATGCTCATGGCCGCATATGCCTCTTCTACCGGCGGCATCGGCACCCCGGTGGGCACTCCGCCCAACCTGATCGGCATCGCCATGATCGAAAAGTTCGCCGGGGTCAAAATACCGTTTTTCCAATGGATGCTGTTCGCCGTGCCCATGCTGCTTATCATGTACGGCCTGCTTTTTTTGCTGCTTTATTTTTTGCACAAGCCGGAAATGCCGCTGATGGAAGGCAGCCGGGAATTTGTGCGCCAGGAGCTGGTCAAACTCGGCCCCTGGAGCCGCGGTCAAAAAAACTCTCTGGCCGCTTTCCTGGTAACGGTCAGCCTCTGGGTGATCCCGGGGTTTTTGGCGATATTGTGGGGCAGCTCCGCTGCAATAACCAGATCGTACGGCCGCAGGCTGCCGGAAGCGGTGGCCGCCCTGATCGGGGCATCCCTGCTTTTTATTCTGCCGCTGGATTGGAAAAAAAGGCAGTTCACCATGTCCTGGCGACAGGCCCTGAACATAGATTGGGGCACCTTGCTGCTTTTCGGCGGCGGCTTGAGCCTGGGCAACCTGATGTTTGAAACCAAACTGGCGGAACATATCGGCCAGGGGCTCCTGCGCCTGTCCGGGGCCGAATCGATGTGGGCCATCACTTTTGCGGCCATATTCATAGCCATAGTTGCCAGTGAAACGACTTCCAACACCGCCGCAGCCAACATGGTCATTCCCGTAATTATTTCCCTGGCCCTGGCCGCAGGTGTCAACCCGGTGCCTCCGGCTCTGGGCGCCATATTGGGCTGCAGCTGGGGATTTATGCTGCCGGTATCAACGCCTCCGAACGCTATTGTTTACGGATCGGGTTTGGTGCCGATCGTCAAAATGATCCGGGCCGGACTGCTCTTCGACCTGACGGGGGGATTGGTCATTTGGGCCGTATTGCGTTTGTTGCTGCCCCTGATCGGACTGGCCTGAGCGTTGCGTTCCCCATGGTTGATTTGACTTTTGAGCAATTGCTTTCTATAATCTAAGCAATGAAAACCTGCCGCTTGGGATTTTTTTAATGGAAGAATTCATCTGCCCGGAGGGGCTGGGAAACCATTTTCCTTTTTTAATCCAAAAAAACCTGGCCGCGATCGAAGCGGCATTCGATTTGGAGATATCCCTGCGCGGCAATAAAATAATGTTTTCCGGCAACGGAGCCCAGGTCAGGAAGTTCAAGAAATACCTGCAGCACCTGGAATTCATCCACCAGGAAAACGGAAAATTGCAGGACCACGACATCCAATTCAGCCTGAACCTGGTCGCGGACGGCAAGATTGAGCGGCTGCAGGAGAATTTTATCAGGAAAAACATCATCAAAGTGGACGGCAAGGATGTTTTTCCCAAGACAACCAACCAGCGCAGCTATGTCCAGGCCATCCAGGAACGCGACATGGTTTTCGGCATCGGTCCCGCAGGCACGGGAAAGACATTTTTGGCCATCGCCATGGCCTTGAATTTCCTGATCGGCAAACGCGTGGAGCGGATCGTCCTGACCCGGCCGGTAGTGGAAGCCGGAGAAAAGCTGGGTTTCCTGCCCGGCGACATTCAACAGAAGATCAATCCCTACCTGCGGCCGCTCTACGACGCCTTGTATTTCCTTATCGGATTCGAAAGAACATCCGAGCTGATCGAAAAGGGCATTATCGAGATCGCTCCGCTGGCTTACATGCGCGGCCGAACCATCAGCGATGCCTTCATCATCCTCGATGAAGGGCAAAACACCGTGGATTCGCAGATGAAAATGTTCCTGACCCGCTTCGGGCTGAATTCAAGGGTGGTGGTCACCGCCGATATCACCCAGATCGACCTGGAAGAGCCAAAAAAATCTGGGGTTTTTAAGGCCATTAAAATCCTGAAAAATGTGCCCGGGATCGGTGTGGTCCATCTGACCTTGAAGGACGTGGTACGCCATCCCCTGATCCAGCGCATCATCGCAGCGTATGAACGGGTGGAAAAATGAATTTTGACCTGGAATTAAAAAAGAAGAAAATTGGTCCTGAAGCCCCGGAAAAGGGCCGCTCATCGCGGGGCAAGCTGCTGATCGGCGCTTTTTTCGTATTTATTATCGCCTATATCAGCTACTTACCGCCGGCGCTCTCCATCAAAGACACAGGTTTGAAGACCGGCGATATCGCCGGAGCGGATATCGTTGTCCGCAAAGATATGACCGTCGAAGACAAGGAAATTACTGAACTGAACCGGCGCAAAGCCCTGGACCTCCTGACCCCGGTCTACGAATTCAACGAGCAGAAGATCTCCGGCAGCCAGATGCTGCTGAATGAATGGTTCGAGTTCTTCATGGCTATCCGCAAGGAATTGCCCTTGAAAAAGCAGAACCTGGAGGAATTGCGCACCCGCATCAGCGAGAATTTCGGACTCGATCTGCCCGCGGCGACCATCAATACCCTTATCCGTTCCAACCCGTTTGCCCGCATCGACCTGAACAGCCTGCTTCAGGAAATAGCCCACTGGGAAGAAAAAGGAATATTGCTCTCTAAAATTGGGATTCCCCAAGACGATAACGGAATGATCACCATTTATAACGAGAAAACAGGCTATTCTCAGGTAAAAGTGTCGAACCTGTACGAATTAAATGATATCAGCAGCCAATTATCGGTATTTTTAAAGAATTCGTCCCTGAAAGAAAAGGAAAAAGAGATATTAAAACCGATTTTACTCGAATTTATCAGCATTAATGTCTCTTTTTCAAAAGTTTTGACCAGACTCCAGGAAGAAAAAACCCTGGCGCTAGTCAACCCGGTATTTATTCAATTAAAAAAGGGCAAAATTGTTTTGCGCCGTGGCGATGAGATAGGCAAGGATCATTTACGCCTGATCCACTTGATCTCAGCCGAGGAAAAAACCGCTTCCAGGAAAATACCGGATATTTTTCTCATTCTGCTCGTTCTTAGCATACTGTTCTTTTTCTTCTGGCGCTTGAACGTTCTCACCAGGATTGGCGGCATCAACCGCAACCGGCTGAATTTTGCCACGGGCATAACTTTTATAGCCAGCGCCGTGATCTATCGCCTGGCATTGTTCATTTATCCGCTCATTTTGAAAAACATCACCCTTAACATTCATATGGACAGTGCCGGCCTGATCTATGGCATTCCTTTCGCCGTCGGCTCGCTGATCATCGCTTTTCTCTTCGACTTGCAAAGCGCGGTCATTTTTTCTATTATCAACGCCGTCATCAGCGCTTTCATTTGCGACGGGAATTTCAAGATCGTGCTGTTCGTGCTGGTCGGCAACCTGGCGGTGGGATTCGGCATTGAATACTACCAGCGGCTGAAGCGCTCTTCTATTTTGAAGGCAAGTTTTTTCTGGCTGCTCCCTGTCAACATGCTGATCACGCTGATGCTGGCCCTGACCCAAGACAATGCCACTTGGACCATGGTGGCTTTTTACGTGCTGTTGGGAATTTTATCGGCTTTGCTGTCGGCCCTGATCGCCAATTTCATGATTCCGCTTTGGGAAGTGATATTCAAGTTGGTCACCGATTTGAAACTGGTCGAGATCACCAATCTGAATCTGCCGGTATTCCGTGAAATGCTGGAAAAAGCACCGGGGACCTATCACCACGCGCAGATGGTGGCTTCGTTGGCCGAAGCCGCCGCCCAGGAACTGGAACTGTCGCCGCTGCTGGTGCGGGCCATGGCCCTTTACCATGATATAGGCAAAATAGACAACCCCCAGTTCTACACCGAAAACCAATCGCTTTATGAAGACCCCCACGGGAAGCTCACGGCGCTGGAAAGCGCCAAGACCATCATCGCCCATATACCCCAGGGCATGGAAAAAGCCGAACAGCTGAAGCTGCCAAAAAAAGTCAGCCAGGCCATTTTCCAGCATCACGGAACAAAATTGGTGAAATTCTTTTATGAAAAAGCCAAGGAGAACGGCACCAGGGATCTGGATGACTTCGATGAGAACATGTTCCGTTATCCGGGGAAAAAGCCCCAGGGCATAGAGGAGGCCGTCATCATGTTGGCCGACCAGGTCGAAGCTGCCGCCAAAAGCCTTTCGGCCCCCGATGATCATGATATCAAAAGCGTGGTGGAAAAGATCATTGCCTCCGATATCGCCGACAACCAATTCGATGAATGCGCCGGTTTAACATTCAAATCCCTGAATATCATTGCCGGCAGTTTTTATAATAAGCTGTCCTCGATCTACCATCAGCGCATCGCCTATCCCGGTTTCGATTTCAGCAAAGAGAAGGCCAATGATCAAAATCCAGCATGAAGGGTTTCCGCTGCCGAAAAAAAAATTCCAGGCGCTGCTTAAAAAAATTGCCGGGCGCTTACAGCTCAAGGGGACCGTTACCATCCGCATCGCCGGGGCGGCCGAAGTTCGCGCCCTGAATTGCAAGTACCGCCGCAGGGATTACGCCACCGACGTACTGAGTTTCCCGCTGGGGGAAAAGCTTCCCGACGGTTTTTATGCCGGTGATATCCTGATCTGCTGGCCGGTCGCTGAAAAACAGGCCCGGCAAAACGCCCAGTCCACGGAAAAAGAATTGCTGCTGCTGATGATACATGGTTTGCTGCACCTGCAGGGACAGGATCATGAAAAAGACCAGGGGGAAATGCTGGTTTTGCAAAAGCAATTGTTTGCCGAGTACAGCGGGGATATGCCATGAACCTGGCCATTCTGATCACCCTGTATATCGTCACCATACTTTTGCACCTGCTGGAAAGCAGCTTTGAAAGTTTTTCGCGCATTTCTCTGGCCAAATTCCTGAATGGCATGGGTGGCAAGCGTCTGCCGCGCTTCGCTTTTGTCGCAAAGTTCGACCTGGTCATTCATTCTTTGTCAACGGTTGTGTTCCTGCTGCAGATCGTCTTGCTGCTCTTCACTTTTCAAATGCTGGAAAAAGCCATTCCTGCCGCTCCGGTCCGCATCCTGCTCATCGGCCTGTTCTACCTGGTTTTTTTCAACCTGGTGTTTTACATCTTCGCCTACCTGAACCGTGAAAAAGTGCTGCGCCGGCTTCTTTTCCTGTTCCCGCTGGCCTGGATCATTTTTTATCCCCTTAATTTTATTTTTGCCGTCTTTTTAAAAGAAAGTCCGGCCGAATCCAGCGAAAAAAACGAAGAAGAACTGAGCGATGAACAGCTGGAATTGTTCCTGGAAGAGGGCGCCAAGGAAGGGGTCATCGAAAAGGAAGACCAGGAGATGATCGAAAGCGTTCTTGAGTTCGGCGATACCCTGGTCAAGGAGATCATGACGCCGCGCGTGGATATGGTGCATATTCACATCGATGCCAGCCTGGACGAGATCATTGCCATCATCAAGGAAAATAAGAAATCCCGCTTCCCGGTGATCGCTGAAAGGATCGACAATATTGAAGGCATCATCCTGGCCAAGGACGTTCTCAATTACTGGGGCCGCAGCGACTTCCACATCAAGGAGATCCTGAGGCCGCCTTTTTTCATTCCGGAAACCATGCGCATCCTGGAGCTGCTGAAGGAAATGCAGAAAACCAAGCAGAAATTCGCCATAGTCAGCGATGAATTCGGCGGCGTAGTAGGGGTGATCAGCATGGAAGACATCATGGAGGAGATCGTCGGCGACATCAAGGACGAGTATGACGATGACAGTGAATCGATAATCCGCGACCGTGACGGTTTCATCGTCCAGGGCGATATCGATATTTATGAATTGAACGAAGCTCTGCAGATCGATATCGACGAGAACGAAGACTATCAGACCGTGGCCGGGCTGATCAGCTTTAAATTGGGCAAAATTCCTCAGCCCCAGGACAAGATCATTGTCGAGGGCTTCATCCTCGAAGTAAAAGAAATGGAAAAGAACCGTATCAAGACCGTACGCATTTACCATGAAAAAAAATAAAACCCGGCATTCCGGGTATGTGGCCCTGCTGGGCCGGACCAATGTCGGCAAATCGACTTTCCTCAATGCCCTGATGCAGACCAAGGTGGCCATTGTTTCCGACAAGCCCCAGACAACGCGCAAGAAGATCCTGGGCATCAAGACCACAGAGCGCGGCCAGATCATTTTCTTTGACTGTCCCGGCATCCACAAGCCCCATTTCCGACTGAACGAACTGATGATGAAAGAGGTCAACGGGGCTTTGCATGATGCCGACCTGATCCTTTATTTCATAGATGTCGGCGATGCCAAGCAGGACGAGTTCATTTTTTCGCAGCTGCAGAAAGCCGCCAAGCCTGTGTTCCTGGTGATCAACAAGATCGACAAGCTGAACAAGGCCCGCATACTGGAGAAGATCCAGAGCTATAAGGACGGGCTGCCCTGGAAAGAGATCGTCCCCATTTCGGCCCTGAAGGGCGACAACCTGGAGTTGATCGAGGAACTGATATTCCAGTATCTGCCCGAGGGGGAAAACTTCTATCCGGCCGAGGAATATACCCTGCAGTCGGAAAACTTTTTTCTCGGCGAGCTGATCCGGGAAAAAGTGCTGAATTTTGTCGAAGACGAGCTGCCTTTCACCACCACCCTGAAAATCGAAGAGATCAAGGACCGCGGCGAGATTGTGTATGTGCGCGCCGAGATTTTCGTGGAGACGCGCGCCCAGAAAAAGATCGTTGTCGGCAAGCAGGGGAACTTGATCAAGCAGATCGGCAGTCAGGCCCGGCTGGCCCTGGAAGGGTATTTCGCCAAAAAAGTATTTCTCGACCTCTTCGTCAAGATCGTGCCCGGCTGGCGTAACTCGCCGCAGATCATCAGGGAAACCCTCGGCTGAAAAGCCATAAGTCTTTTTCTCATGTCCATTTCAGAAATAAAACGGTTGCTATTTATCCTTAAATATAATAAAATAGTATCTAAAAAATGTTCAAAATAAATACGCTGCGCTCCAAGTTCCTGCTTTCTTTTATAATGATCAGCCTGGCTTATATCACCATTTCCTCTTTTTT
>JALHTJ010000112.1 GCA_022865785.1 Candidatus Aminicenantota bacterium | reverse complement strand
TGAAAAAACAAAAGTTGTTTTCTCTATCCACAATCTGGGTTACCAGGGAACATTTGCCGGCAGTCTTTTTAGAGAGACCGGACTGCCTGCCTATCTTTTTTCTCCGGAGTATCTTGAATTTTATGGCAAGTTGAATTGCCTTAAAGCCGGAATTATTTTTTCCGATTGGATCGCAACTGTCAGCCCGACTTATGCCAAGGAGATTATTTCGACGGAAAAGGGATTCGGCCTGGATGGTCTGCTAAAAAAATATTCTTTTAAATTGAGCGGGATTCTTAACGGCGTTGATTATAACCAATGGGATCCCCAGATCGATCCCTTTATTGCCAGTCAATATTCATCGCAATCATTGGACAGAAAGAATCCCAACAAACAAAAATTATTCTCAGAACTGGGGATTGCAAAAAACAGCCGGATCCCTTTGCTGGCTCTTATTTCCAGGATTTCCGAGCAAAAAGGCATGGATTTATTGCTGAAATTGCTGCCGGTTTTACTTAAGGAAGACCTGCATTTTATTTTATTGGGAGTTGGCGATGGTTTCTGGACAGAGAAAATAAAAGAGCTGGCTTATCATTTTGCAGACAAAATGACATTTCTCAATTATTTCGACGAGAAAATGGCCCATCAACTGGAAGCAGCCGCCGATATTCTGTTTATGCCGTCAATTTATGAACCATGCGGTCTCAATCAGATTTACAGTTTGAAATATGGAACGGTCCCGATCGTGCGGGCGACTGGGGGGTTGGATGATTCTATTCAGGACTTTGATCCCGCAACCCGCCAGGGAAACGGCTTTAAATTCAACGGCAACGACATTAAAGAAATCATTAAATTAATAAAAAGAGTTTTAAGTATTTATGAAAACAGGGATCTATGGCGGACAATTCAAAAAAACGGCATGATGGCGGATTTTTCCTGGCAAAAAGTTGTTCCGGAGTATATGGCATTATATAATAAATTATTAACGGAGGATCCTAAAAATGGCTGATATTATTTCTGCCAATGATGCAAATTTTGAAAGTTTAATAAAAAATAACCGCATGATCATCGTCGATTTCTGGGCGCCAACCTGTATGCCCTGCCGACTTATGGAACCGGGTCTGGAAAAAATCGCCGCCAATCATCAAGAAAATGTGAAAGTTTTAAAAGTCAACGTAAACGAGAGTCCGAAAACTTCATCGCGGTTTTTTGTGCGCACCCTGCCTACGTTGTTGTTCATCAAGGATGGGCAAGTCAAAACGCAACTGGTTGGCGCTGTCAATCACAATCAGATTGAAAAAACCTTGAATGAGGTGAGCTGATGGAAAAAAATTGGGATGTGATTATTGTCGGCGGCGGACCGGCCGGGTTGGCGGCGGCGATTTATTGCGGAAGAGCTTTGAGAAAAACCCTTGTACTGGAAAAAAAAGTTTTTGGCGGTCAGATCATTAATGCCGATATCATTGAAAATTATCCGGGATTTGCCGAGCCTATTGTCCCCGCGGAATTGATGGAGCAAATGGGGAAACAGGCCGAGCGCTATGGCGTGGTTTTGGAAAACGACGAGGTTGCCAACCTTAGGCGTGAACAGAATTCTTGGCAGATCGAAGTATACAAAAACCTGTATACGGCAAAAGCACTTGTCTATGCAGCCGGATCAGTCCATCGTTTCTTGGGAGTAAGCGGTGAATCGGAATTGCTGGGCCGTGGGGTGTCGGTTTGCGCCACCTGTGATGCCCCTTTTTTTGTTGAACGCAAGGTGGCCGTTCTTGGCGGCGGAGATACCGCTCTTTCTGAAGCATTGCATTTGGCAAAATTCGCTTCGGAAGTGGTTTTAATTCATCGCCGCGACCAGTTGCGCGCGGAAAAAATTCTTCAAGAAAGGGTTTTTAAAAACGAGAAGATAAAAATCATTTGGGATTCCGAAGTGCTCAGTTACAGGGGAGATAAAAAGCTTGAAGCTCTTGAATTGAGAAACAAAAAGAGCGGAAACTCGGAAATCGTTGCTTTTGATGGTGCCTTTTTGGCTATCGGCACAATTCCCAACACCGGTTTACTGAAAAATTTTGTAGATCTTGATGAGAATGGTTATGTTGTCACTGACATATCTTTAGGCACTGCCGCCGGGGGATTGTTTGTGGCAGGAGAAGTTATTAAAGGGAATCGTCGCCAGGTCGCCATTTCCGTGGGCATGGGAGTGCAGGCGGCCCTTTCCTGTGAAGAATACCTGGCAAAATTGGATTGAGCACATTAAAAATTAGCGTATTGAAAGAAATATGGATTGATTTTTTGGCACGATCCGCATGATCAAAGCGATTCTTTACGAAAAAAAGGAAAATCAACAGGTAATCTGTCATTTGTGCGCCCATGAATGCCATTTAATGAATGGGAAATTGGGCTTGTGTCATGTCAGGAAAAATCTAAACGGTGATCTTGTTTCCTTGAATTCCGATCGGGTTATCGCAATTAATATGGATCCCATTGAAAAAAAACCCTTATATCATTTTTTGCCGGGATCAATATCCTTTTCAATCGCGGCCATGGGCTGCAATTTTTCCTGCCGCTTTTGCCAAAATCACTCTATCTCGATTGTTCAAACGGAAAATGACATCCATGGGGATTTGGTTACTCCCGAACAATTGCTGGCAATCGCTATCAAAAACCATGCCCAATCGATTTCCTACACTTACACCGAGCCGACCGTGTTCTTCGAATTGATGTTTGAAACTGCCAAGTTGGCTCACAATGCCGGCATAAAAAATGTTTTGGTCAGCAATGGTTATATGTCCCCACAGGCCCTTTCCTTGCTCAGGCCCTATTTGCATGCGGCTAACATCGATTTAAAATCATTCAGTGATGATTTTTACAAAAAATATTGCTCGGCCCGCTTAAAACCTGTCTTGGAAACCATAGCCGCTATGAGAGCCATGGGTATTTGGATGGAAGTCACCACACTGCTGATTCCCGGATTGAATGACGATCGCAAGGAAATATCGCGCTTGGTATCGTTTTTGAGTGAACTTGATGCAAATATTCCCTGGCATGTTTCGCGTTTTTTCCCGCAACATCAACTTTTAACAATCCCTGCTACCAGCATCGATTCGATTTATGAAGTTTTGCAAATAGGAGTTGACCAGGGGCTTAAATTTCTATATGGCGGCAATATCGCGGATTCGTATTGGGATGACACGCGCTGCCCGCATTGCCGTGAAACATTAATCAAACGATCGGGATATAATGTTGAGAATATCGGTATAAAAGACGGAAACTGTCGGTTTTGCAGAACCGGACTGCCCGGGGTCTGGAAATAAGCAGTAAAAATATTTCAGGGCAGTGGCCAACGGCGGAAAAAACCATGACAAAGGTGATTTGTTCTAGACAGCAATAATTCCCAGACAAATTGAAAATCACAATTTGTTCATTCTATAAATCATCAGTAAATAAATTTGCGCAAAATAAGGATTTTCCCTATTGAAATGCTTATTTATTAGAATACTATTATTTTATGCGGGAAGCATGTGTTATTGGCATAACATTTTTATAATCTTTATTGATTATCATTAAAATCAGAACAAAGGAATCTCAATGAAAAAAAGAAAGGTCATTTTATTATTCTTGCCTTTTATATTAATGAATATTGGCATGTTCGGCCAGGAACAGGTCCATGAGCGGATCGAGGTGATCAATCAGGAAATACTGGTGCGGGTGTTTTCGGGTGGGAAGCCGGTGGCTGGACTGCATGCCGGGGATTTCACCCTGTTTGAAGATGGAAAAAAAATAAAGATCAATTACTGCCGACAGTTGCGGCGCTCCCTGGCCGGGAAAGAAGATCCGGCAGCGGCTCCCCAAACCGCAACCAGCCGCAAGCGCCTGTTCCTGTTCATGCTCTGGTTCAACGAGGAGAGCCGGGATTGGCCCAAGGCCTGGGACTATTTTCTAACCCATATCTACCGCAGCGGTGACCGCGTCATTTTAAGCGATGGCGAGCGGGTGCTGGAGGTTTCTTCTCCCGAACAGGAACGGGAACAGCTTGCGGTTTTCTTCGAAGGAGTGACTGCCGGGCTGAAGCGGAAAAAACTCAACAAGGTTCACCTGGTCAATGAACTGGAAAGGAGCACGGCCGATTTCCATGATGGCCTCGTCTCTTCTCTCGGTGGTTTGATTAAAGTAGACATGGAAACACCATTGTTGGCGGAGTTCAAGGCGCGCTACTTGGGGGCCCTCAACGAGTACCGTCTGGCGCGGCTGAAAGGGTATCCGCGCTGGCTGGAACGCCTGGCCGCGGCGCTGAAGGCCGTGGAGGT
>JALHTJ010000111.1 GCA_022865785.1 Candidatus Aminicenantota bacterium | reverse complement strand
CGAGGACTTCGCCGGCATAAACCTCGAGACTGACATCGGCTATGCCGACCCTGCTCCCGTAATTCTTTGACAATTGCTCGGTCTTAATCACAATATTTTTCAATGGCTCATCCTTGATTCCGGCTCATAATAACAATCGACCGGAGTAATGTCAAAAGCAATTTTCCCTGTTCCCAATTTGGAAGACCAAATATCATCATAATAAAAACTGAACGACTTGAAACCTGCGGGGAGTGGTGCTCCCCTGCCGCGGCTTGACAACCAGGCCGGGTTTGATTATAAAGACTGCAATATGCCGACGGAGAAAGCATCTGCTCCGAATTTTTCAAAATTATTCAAAGCGATCATTCTGCTTCTGCTTATCGGATCAAGCGCGCCGCAACGGTTGTTCCCGGCCGCCGCCGCGGAACTGAAAACAGAGTACGAGCGCTGGGTCCAGCGCACCTGGACCACGGAAAACGGCCTGCCACAGAATACCATCTATGCCCTGGCCCAAACCAATGACGGCTATCTGTGGATCGGCAGCGAAGGCGGACTGGCCCGCTTCGACGGTTTCCATTTTACCGTTTTCAACCGGAGCAACACGCGGGCCATCATGAAAAATTCGGTCACATCTTTGTGCCCTGATCGCGACGGCTCGCTCTGGATCGGCACGTTCGGCGGCGGCCTATTGCATTTCCGGGATGGGCGATTCAGCAGGATCGAGGGCCTGGGGAGCGATTCCATCTGGTCGATCCGCCAGGACGGTGCGGGGAACCTTTGGGTTGTGACGATCGATAACGGCATGTACTTCCTGGAAAAAGGCAAATTCCCTGCCCTGGTCATCGTCGACGGCATTGCCGAAAACCGCATCACCGCCAGCAGCGGCGAGGGGGGCGACAACATCTGGATCGGGACCCGCGACGGTCTTGTATCCATCAAAAAAGGCAAGAAAAAACTTTACACTCCCCGCAACGGCCTGGCCGGTGATTACGTGTATTGCCTTTTTGAAGACAGCCGCAAAAACCTCTGGGTTGGGACCACCACGGGCCTCAGTTGCATCGATAAAAACGGGATCAGGAATTTTTTCAAAGTGGACGGCCTGGCCGACAACCTGGTCCGCTCCATCGGCGAGGACATGCTGGGCCGGCTGTGGGTCGGCACCGAAAAAGGCGTCACAATCATGGAGCAGGACGACGCGGTCGTTTGTGCTATCCCGCAAAACCTGGCGGGCGATGCGGTCATGGCCATTTGCCGCGACCGGGAGGGAGACATGTGGGTCGGCACTTCGGCCGGCGGCCTGAACTTTCTGAAAAAGAACGAAGTTCGAGTTTTTTCAACGGAGCACGGACTGTCAGCCCCCCATATCCAGTCGATCTGTGAAGACGGCCGGGGGCGGCTCTGGGTTGGAACCCGCGACCGCGGTTTGAACCTTTTTTCAGGAGGACAATGGCGATCCCTTTCCCGGGGCGACGGGTTGACAAGCGACGCCATCACTTCCCTTCTGGCCGACCGCCAGGACCGGTTGTGGATCGGCACCCGGGATGCGGGGCTACAATGCCTGGACCAGGGGAGATTTACTTCTTTCCTCTCAAATAACGGCCTTGCCAACGATGCGATTTTGTCCCTTTTCCTTGACCGCGAGGACAACCTTTGGATCGGCAGTGACGGGGGCGGCCTGAACCGCTTCCGCGACGGCAACTGGCAGCACCACGGCCTGGCCGGGGGTCTGAAAAGCGAAGCGATCATTGCGATCAACCAGGACCGCCAGGGAAACATTTGGGCGGGGAGCTCCCACGCCGGCCTGCATGTTTTGCGAAAGGGGGCCTGGCGCCAATACACCACCGCCGACGGCCTGGCCGGAGACACAGTTTATTCCGTTCATATCGATGAAAACAACATTATCTGGCTGGGCACGAATGGGGGCTTGAGCCTGCTGCGCAATGAAAAATTCACGAATTTCCGGGAAATACCGGGGCCTTTGAACGGCACCATCCTGCAAATACTCGAGGATGATTCCGGCACTCTGTGGATGAGTTCCCCGGCAGGGATTTTTCGCGTCAGGAAATCCGCATTGGCAGGGTCCGCAGCGTCGGCGGGAGAATTGATTCACTGCCGCATGTTCACGGAAATGGCGGGACTGAAAAGTACTGTCTGCACGGGAGGTTTCCAGCCGGCCGGGTGTAAGAGCCGCGACGGGCGGTTATGGTTCCCGACCCAGAAGGGCCTGGTCATGATCGATCCCAAAACCCTGGGATCCGTGCCGCGGCCGCCGGCCGTCTGCATCGAAACAGTCCGGGCCAACACCCTGCCCATCGGTACGCCTGGCACGGGCCTGTTTCCAGCCGGTACGGATCGATTCGATTTCATTTACACGGCCATCCATTTCACCGACCCGCAGCAAATCGAATTCTCCACCCTCCTGGAGGGTTTGGAAAACAAATGGAGCCGCCCGGCAAAGCAGCGCAGCAGAAATTTTACCGGACTGGCGCCGGGACGCTATCTTTTCCGGGTCAAAGCCCGCGGCCAGGCCGGCATCTGGAACGAAAGCGCAGACAGGTTTTCTTTCACGACCAGGCCATACTTCCATCAGACCATCTGGTTTTATATCCTGATCCTGGCTGGAATCGCCGCGCTGGCAGCCGGACTGTTTTTTTTCCGGCAGCGAAAGACACTAAGGCAAAAGCTGGATAAATACAAGCTTTCCACTTTAAGCGCCGCAAAAAAACAGGAAATCCTGCTACATCTCAAAAAGACCATGGAAAAAGACAATGTCTATCTCGATCCGGACCTGACTTTAACGAAACTGGCAGAAAGCACGGCCATCCCGGCCAAACACCTTTCGCAGATCATCAACGAACAATACGAGTTGAATTTCAACGATTTCATCAACCGTTACCGTGTTGATGAGGCCAAACGCAAACTGCTCGATCCGGCGGCCAAGGATTTCAAATTGCTGCGCATCGCTTTCGAGGCAGGCTTCAACTCCAAGTCGGTATTCAATATCGCCTTCAAGAAAAACACCGGTGTCAGCCCCTCGGAATTCCGCCGGCTGCTGAACGGCGACTGAGCCAGGGCCTAAGAACGCTTCCCAGCCGATTTATTTCAACAAAAGTGTCCTGATTCACGATTCCGGACCAGTTCACCCTGCCTTCAGCACATAATGATTACGGAACATCAACAAGGAGGTGAACCATGTTTGACATGTTTCTTCCCGGAAAAGAGATCCGTAAGACCCATGTGCGCAAGGGATTGACCTTTTCCCTTTCCCTGCTCCTCCATGCCCTGCTGATCGCCGCCGTCATCGTGGTGCCGCTGCT
>JALHTJ010000110.1 GCA_022865785.1 Candidatus Aminicenantota bacterium | reverse complement strand
ACTGCCGGTGGGCTCGTCTGCCAGCAGCAGCCGCGGACCGTTGACCAGGCTGCGGGCGATGGCCGCGCGCTGTTTTTCTCCCCCGGACAATTGGTAGGGCATGGCCTCAAGCTTGTCATGCAGGCCGACCTCGCCAAGCAGGCCTTGAGCGGTGGAAAAAGCCAGTTTACGATTGAACTGCTGGATCAAACCGGGTGATGCCACATTTTCACTGACTGTCAGTTCGGGCATCAGGTAATGGAATTGAAAAACGAATCCGATGTCCCGGTTGCGATAAACGGCCAGCCGCTTGCGACTGAAGGCACCGATGTCCTGTCCGGCAAAACACACCTGTCCGTGGTCCGGAGAATCCAGAGAACCCAGCAGGTGCAGCAGGGTGCTTTTCCCGGAACCAGAGGCGCCGGTTATGGCCACTACGCTCCCCTGCTCCATACGCAGATTGAGGTTCTGCAGAATGGCCAGCTTTTTTTTGTCTGGTTGGGTGAAACTCTTCTCAATAGCCAATGCTTCCAGAATAATATCCGCCATGCTGCCTCCCGGTCAACGTCCGCTTGGTAAAACCGCCACCACGGTGTGCAAATGCGACCGCCAGTATTCGTTCAGAGTCTCAAACCTGACCCATCCCTCGGCATTGGGAGCGTGGACAAAGCGATTTTTGCCAATATAGATAGCCGAATGCCAAATTTTTTTCAGTTTAAAAACCAAAATATCCCCGGGAGCGGCGAACTTCAACTTGATGGCGCTTTTGATCTGGGCCTGTTCGCGGGCACTGCGCGGCAAGCGTATGCCAAAACAATCATAAACGTAGAACACCAGGCCGCTGCAGTCAAAGCCGTCGATGTCGCTGCCGCCATACACATAGGGGATGCCGGCCAGGTTTTGGGCCAGACCGACAATTTGGCGGCGCAAGACATTCCGGGCCTGCGATTCGGTCATGATCGCGCATGCAGAACAGGCCAGCAGCAAAATAAAGGAGAAATGAAACCGGTTTTTCACTTGTCTCCGGCGCACCCGGATATGATTCATATGGAGATGTCCTTACTTCGGCCGGGATTATGAATTTGCGAAAGGGGGGACTCGAACCCCCAAGCCTCGCGGCACCAGATCCTAAGTCTGACGTGTCTGCCAATTCCACCACTTTCGCGCCCGCTTAAAGCGAAAATATCATTATTCGCCGGGGTTGTCAAATCACAGCCACGCTTATTTTCCGGCCCTGGAATGAGAAATATGCAGGTAATTTGACAAAAAAAAAGCCATTTGTTATGTTTATTACAAGTCATTGTAGGGAGGTCAGAATGTCAAACAAAATATTCAGGCTTAACAGGACCGTATTGGGCGCCTTCCTGGTTCTCTGCCTGCTCGGATTATTCTGGCAAGCGGGCTGCGGAATGCAGACTCAAGAGATTAAAAAGAAATCCGGCAAGCTGGAAAAGATCAAGGCGGCCGGCAAGATCGTGGTCGGCACCAGCAGCGACTATCCGCCCTACGAATTCCACCTGCTCCCCGAACTTGAAGACGAGATGGTCGGCATCGATATCGACATCGCCGAAGCCATCGCCGCCAACCTGAATGTCAAGCTGGAGATCAGGGACATTGTTTTCAGCCAGTTGTTCGATGAGTTGATCGCCGAACGCATCGATCTGGCCCTGGCCGGGCTGAGTCCCACCGAAAGCCGCAAGCTGGTCGCCGATTTTTCCATCCCCTATTATCAGGCCATCCAGAATATGCTGATCCGAACCGCTGACAAGGACAGGATAAAACAGTTGGAAGACCTGCGCGGCAAGGTGGTGGGAACGCAATCAGGGTCGATCCAGGAAGACATGGCCCGCAAATCGATCAGCGGTGCCACCTTTTTCTTTAACGAGAGCATCACCGAATTGATCAACGCCCTGCGCCAGCAGAAGCTCGACGCCGTCATTTTGGAAAAGCCGGTGGCCGATGCCTATGCCTTCACAAACAAGGACTTAATAAACATGGAGTGCAGTACCGACTCCATGCCCCTGGGCTCGGCCATCGCCGTAAAAAAAAGCGACAACGACCTATTGGAACGGGTCAACCAAATCCTGGCTGATTTGATCAGGGAAAACAAGATCATCGATTTCGTCCAGGACGCCAAGGTACTCACCGACAAGATATAGAAATTTTTCAATCGGCGCCTGCCGCTGAAAATCGGGTTAGATTAAGACAATGTTTTCAGTCGCAAGTCAGCAAAAAAGGATTTCATTAAGGAGTGCACCCCAGCATGATCAGCCTGCAGAATATCGGCCTGACGTACAACGACAAAATTATTTTCGCGAAAATCTCCTGGCTGATCACTGAAAGGAGCCGCATCGGCCTGGTCGGCGACAACGGCACCGGCAAAACCACGCTGTTCAGGGCCATCAAAGGTGGAACCTCCCTGGACGACGGCATGATCGAGATCGCCAAGAACAGGCGCATCGGCTACCTGCCCCAGGATCTGGTCGAGCTGGAGCCCCTGCCGGTCATGGAGTACCTGAAAAGGAAAACAGGCCATGAACTGCTGGAAAAGAACATCAGGAATTATCAGGACAAGATCGCCGGCGGCGACCACCGCGAGGCCGGTTTTGCCGCTGATCTGAAAAAATACGACGCCGCGGCTGAAGCATTCCTGATCCGGGACGGCTACGGCTTTGAAGCCCGGGCCCGGCGCATCCTCAAAGGCCTGGGTTTCCATTCCGGCGATGATGAAAAAAACTGCCGCGATTTTTCCGGCGGCTGGAAAATGAGGATATTCCTGGCCGTCATCCTGCTCGCCGAACCGGACATCATACTCCTGGACGAACCGACCAATCACCTGGACACCGAAAGCATGGAATGGCTTGAAAATTACCTTAGAAATTACGGCGGCACCCTGATGGCCATTTCCCATGATCACATGTTCCTGGACAAGATGGTCAACCAGATCGCTGAACTCGATCGGGGCAAGATCACCATTTACAAGGGGAATTATTCACATTACCTCAAGGAAAAAGAGAAAAGAGCAATTGCCCTGCAAAAGCGGCGCGAGTTGCAAAAAGCCGAGATCAATCGCATCCAGGCTTATATAGACCGCTTTCGAGCCAAAGCCAGCAAGGCTTCCGAAGTTCAGAGCCGCATCAAGCAATTGGAAAAATTTGACCTGGTCCCCGCCGGCGAAAAAACCAGAAAGGTTAATTTCCGCTTTCCGGAAGCAAAACGCAGCGGCAAGGAGGTTCTTAGCGTCAGGGAATTGATTAAAAATTATGGAGAACTAACCGTTTTTTCTAATGTCAATTTCACGGTAAGCCGCGGCGAAAAGATCGCTCTTCTTGGTGTCAATGGAGCCGGAAAATCCACCCTGGCCCGTATTCTGGCTCAGAAGGAAAAGCCCAGCCAGGGATCCGTGCAATGGGGCTTTCAGGTGAAGCCGGCTTTCTTTTCCCAGGAAAGCCAGCAGAATGTAACCTACGGACGCACGGTCTGGCAGGAGGTACGAGATGGCGAAAGCCAAGCCAGCGACCTGGAAATGAGGAACTTGCTGGGGGCCTTCCTTTTCTCCGGAGACGACATACACAAACCTGTGGCCGTGCTTTCGGGCGGAGAAAAGAGCCGCCTGGCCCTAGTCAAGATACTGCTGCGCGACAGCAACTGCCTGATCCTCGACGAGCCGACCAATCACCTGGACGTCAAGACCAAGGATATTTTCCAAAACGCCTTGCTGCACTATTCCGGGACCATTATCCTTGTTTCCCACGACCGCTATTTTCTGGACCACCTGGTGCGGCGCGTTTTCGAGATCCGCAACGGAAGCCTGCATGAATATATAGGCAATTACTCTTATTTCATAGAGAAGCGAGACGCGGAAAGGGCTGTCGCCGCGCAATATGAACTTGCGGAAACAGGTTCCGCGGAAGTAGCGGGGTCTGAGTTGGGGTCATCTCCCCCCGGCTCTAAAAAAACTGATAAGTCCCGGGAACTGCGCCGCCTGGAAGCCGAACAAAGGAACCAGCGTGGAAAGATCAAAAAGGACATTGCCCGGAAACTTCATAAACTTGAAGCGGAGATAGTGGAGTTGGAAACCATCAAAACCCGGAATCAGGAGCAACTATGCGATCCGGAATTGTTGCGGGAATCAGCCCGCATCAAGCCGCTGATGCAGGAGTTGAACCGCGCCAAACACCGCCTTGAAGAACTATTGCCTTACTGGGAAGAGTTGATGCGCCAGCTGGAAAAGCTTGAGATCAAAGAACAGTGATTGGTGTCAGTGAGAGTGTAAGTGCCAGCAAGAACATAAATCGAACTAATATTTCCTTTATGACTTTTTATGACACTGACACTCACACTGTCACTTATTTATGATAAAATCGAACTTGGAGGATATATGATCAAAAAAACATTTATGGTTCTGATGACTCTGGCGTTACTTGGAACGCAAGCTCCGGCACAGACGCCGGAAGATCTTATCGCTGAAGGAGACGCGTTGTACTCGCAGCGACAGGATCCGCTTCTGGCCGTCCAAGCGCTGGCCAAATTCCAGGAAGCCCTGCGTCTGGCACCCGATCATTTTGAAGCTCTTTGGAAAAACGCAAAAATTATGTATTATGTCGGCGACAATTCCACCGACAAAAAGGAAAAACTGAAGATATTCAAGCAGGCCATGGATATCTGCAAAAAAGCAGTCGCGCTCAGGCCCAACGACGTCGCAGGCCACTATTGGCTGGGTGTGCATACCGGCATGTACGGTGAAACCCGGGGCGTACTTAAGTCGCTGTTCCTGAAAGGCGACATAATCTCTGAAATGAACAAGGCCATCGCCATAGACGGCAGGTTCGAAAACGGCGGCGCTTACTGTGTTCTCGGGCGGCTGTATTTCAAAGTGCCCGGCCTTTTCGGCGGCAGCAACAAGAAGTCGCGCCTGAACCTGGAAAAGTGCCGGCAGATCGCACCTAAAAATTCGGTTAATCTGCTGTTTCTGGCCGAGACCTACTGGGCACTGGACGAGGAAAAGCTGGCTGTACAGACACTGCAGGAACTTTTGAGCATGGAACCCGATCCGCAGTTGATCCCGGAAACCGAAAAGGACAAGGTCGAAGGGCAGAAATTGCTCAAAAAATATACGAAATAGAGGATTCCCCCCTTGCAAAAAACTCGTTTTTGAGGTAAATTCAATAATGGCAAGCAAATATATCCTGGCAATCAACCCTGGATCAACCTCAACCAAGATCGCGATATTTCTTGGTGAAGAAAAAATTCTGGGCCAGAATATTTCGCACTCGGCTGATGAATTGGCACCATTTCCCAGGATTATGGACCAGTACCATTTCCGGGAAAAAGTGATCCTTGATTTTTTAAAGAAGAATACTTTTGCCATTAACCTGCTGGCGGCCGTGGTCGGCCGGGGCGGATTGCTGACGCCCATGGCCTCCGGTACCTACCTGGTCAATGATGAAATGATCGATTTTTTGAAAAATAACAAAATGGAGCACGCTTCTAACCTGGGAGCATTGCTGGCCAGCGATATCGCCAGGATCGTCCCGGTCGACGCCTTTATTGTCGATCCGGTGGTGGTGGATGAAATGGCTGATATCGCCAGGATCACCGGTTTGCCGGAAATCCGCCGCGTCAGCATTTTTCATGCCCTTAACCAGAAAGCGGCGGCTCGTGAGGCGGCCAAAAAACTCGGAAAGCCCTACCAGAATTGCCGGCTGATCGTCGCCCATTTGGGAGGCGGCATTTCCATCGGCGCCCATCTCAACGGCCAGGTGATTGATGTAAACAACGCCTTGAACGGCGACGGGCCTTTCGCGCCCGAGCGCGCCGGTTCGCTGCCCAGCTGGAGCTTGATCGAAATGGCGCTTTCCGGGAAATACGACTGGGTCGCACTCAAGAAAAAAATCACAGGCCTGGGCGGCATTGTCGCCCATCTCAAAATAAACGACATGAGAAAAGTGGAAGAAATGGTCAAGGCCGGAGACCGCGATGCCTCTCTGATCTTTGAAGCCATGGCCTACAACGTGGCCAAGGAGATCGGCTCGCTAGCCCCGGTGCTGGAAGGAAAAATAGATGCCATTGTTCTAACCGGGGGCATCGCCTACGACCAGTATTTCGTCGAACTCATCCGCCGCCGCGTCGAATTCCTGGCCCAACTGATCGTCCTGCCCGGAGAGGATGAATTGCCGGCATTGGCCCAGGGTGCGCTGCGCGTTTTAACTGGAGAAGAAGCCCCTAAACATTGGACATATTCAGGAGGAATGAAATGAACCCGATGCGCAAGTTGAGTGAAATTGAAAACCTGGTAAAAGCAAAGAAAAATTACAAAATGGCCGTGGCCTTCGGCCAGGATGAAGACACTATCCTGGCAACCCGGCGCGCCGTGAACGAAAAGATCGTCGACGCCATCCTGATCGGCGATGAAAAAGTCATCCGCGCTGTATGCGCCAAATTGAAGATCGATCCCGGCCTGTTCGAGATCGTGCATGAGCCCGATGAAAAAAAGAGCGGTGACAAGGCCGTGCGCATGATCATTGACGGCAAAGCCGACCTGCTGATGAAAGGTCTGATCTCCACGCCATATTATTTAAAACCCATCCTTAACAAGGAATACAACCTGGTGGCCAAGAACGGCGTCCTGTCGCATACGGCGATCCTGGAAATCCCCACCTACGATAAGCTGCTGCTGGTTTCCGACGTGGCCATGATCCCCTACCCCGACTTGAACCAGAAAGTGCAGATGATCAATTATAACATCAAGATCGCTGCCAAGCTGGGCATCGTAAATCCCAAAGTGGCCATCCTTACGGCCAACGAAAAGGTCTCGGACAAGATGCCCTGCACTATGGAAGCCGCGGTCATTGCCAAGATGGCCGAGCGCAAGCAGATCAAAGGCGGCATCGTCGACGGCCCGCTGGCCCTGGACGTGGCTATTTCCAAGCACGCCCTGGAAATTAAAGGTTTGCAATCTCCGGTGGAAGGCTACGCCGATATACTGATCATGCCCAACATCGAAGCGGGCAACATTTTTTACAAGGCGACCACCCTGCTGGCCAAAGGTAAGCTGGCCGCCGTGGTCACCGGGGCTACCTTCCCGGCCATTCTGACTTCCCGGGCCGACGATGACGATTCCAAGTACTATTCGATAGTTTTAGCCGCCGCGTTAGTATAAGAAAAATTGAAAAAACGTAAGGGAGGGTTTTAAACCCTCCCTTACATCAAAAATTCGATTATTCTTAACCCGTCAACCCTTTAACAGTCACTCTATTTTTCGTCCCCTCCGAATCCAATCTGCTTTTCCTCGTAACCGGCCGGAATTTCAAAGAATGAAGCTGGGAACTTCTTGCTGCCCAGTGAGAGGACTTCCATGGTGGTGCGGCTCTTTTCCTTGGCGTTGCCTTTCTTACCGATGGAAGTGACCACGGT
>JALHTJ010000109.1 GCA_022865785.1 Candidatus Aminicenantota bacterium | reverse complement strand
CGAGACTCGCCTGGACGGGCAAATACTCCATCTCCCCATCTTTTTTAAAAGAGTGTATCGACTGGCAGATATTGTTGCTGTCGATTATTTCCTTCCCGGCTGTCCGCCGGCTCCCGAACAGGTGAAATTATCCATTTTGGCTGTGGCCGGCGGCAAACTGCCGTCCAAAGGCTCCACAATCGGAGCTGCGGAACGGAACGTATGTGATGATTGCCAACGCAGCAAATCGGAAAAAAAGATCAAGCGTTTTTACCGCCCCTATGAAATTATCCAGGATCCCGAAAAATGCCTGCTCGAACAGGGTATCGTGTGCATGGGACCGGTAACCCGTTCCGGCTGCGGGGTACGTTGCCCCGAAAGCGGCATGGGTTGCCGCGGCTGCTACGGCCCGGCGCCCGATGTTCTGGACCAGGGGACCAAATTCATAAGCGCCTTGGGCGCAATCATTGACAGCAAGGATCCCAAGGAAATAGAGGCGATCATTTCCGGTTTGCCCGATCTCACCTCGATTCTGTATCGTTTCGGTCTTCCGGCCTCGTTTTTGCAAAGGAGTTTGAAATCATGAAAACCATCAGGATTGATCCCATAACCAGATTGGAAGGACATGGGAAAATAGAGATCTACCTCACTGATGATGGCGGAGTCCAGGATTGTCATTTCCAGATCCCGGAATTGCGCGGGTTCGAACGTTTCGTGGTCGGCCGGCCGGTGGAGGAACTGCCGCGGATCATGACCAGGATTTGCGGCGTTTGTCCGGCCAGCCATCACATGGCCAGCGCCAAGGCCGTTGACGGATGTTTTGGCGGTGAAGTGGCGCCGTTGGCTCACAAATTGCGCGACATGTATTATCATGCTCACTATATCCATAGTCATATCGCCCATTTTTACGCGCTGGCCGCTCCCGACTTTGTCCTTGGCCCTGACGCCGACCCAGCCATCCGCAATATTTTGGGTGTGGTCGCCAAAGTGGGTTTGGAAATCGGCGGCAAAGTGATCCAGGCCAGGGCCATGGCCCAGAAAATCCAGCAGCTTCTGGGCGGGCGTTTCACCCATCTGGTCTGGTGTCTGCCCGGAGGCGTATCCAAAGGCTTGAAAAAGAGTGAACTGGAAAAGATTAAACCCATGGTTAAGGAGTTGGCGGCCTTTGCCGATTTCTCCTTGCAACTCTTTCGGGACATCGTACTGGGCAATCCACAGTATGTGGATTTGATCCTGAACGGCCCTTATACGCTCGACGTCCATTCCATGGGTCTGGTCGATGAAAACAATGCTTCGAATTTCTATGACGGGCAGGTGCGTGTGGTTGATTTCCAGGGAAAGGAGATCTGCAAATACCATGCCCATGAATACGCCGATTTTGTGGCCGAACATGTGGAGTCCTGGTCGTATCTGAAATTTCCTTACTTGAAGAAGCGCGGTTGGAAGGGATTTACAGAAGGCATCGATTCCAGTTTGTACTGCGCCACCCCTTTGGCCCGGCTGAACGTTTCGGATCGCATGGCTACGCCAAGGGCACAGGTAGCCTTCGAGGAAATGTTCCAGACACTGGGAGGGAAACCGTGCCGGGCCCTCTTGGCCAACCATTGGGCCAGGCTGGTGGAAATGGTGCACAATGTCGAGATGCTGGAGCGCTATTGCGCTGATGCGGAGATCACCGGCGATCAATTCCGGGTGATACCGAAAGGGATAACCGG
>JALHTJ010000108.1 GCA_022865785.1 Candidatus Aminicenantota bacterium | reverse complement strand
GCGTTTGGAGCCAATCGGAGATACTGCTTATAGCTCGCAACCGCATCCTTGAATCTTTCCGCTTTTTCCTGCGCCAGCCCGAGGTTGTAGAAGGCCTCCGGCCAATTCGGCGCAAGCTTGACGGCTTGTTCTAGCTCCTCGATAGCCGGTTTACATTCCGCGATCGAGTTGGCCATCTTCAAGGCAGCCTTGCCTCGGTCGAAATGCCGCCTGGCTTCTTCAGAGACGTTTTGTCCGAAGGCCGATCCGATCCCGATCAAAAACATCATGATGACCGCAAACAAAACATTTTGATTTTTCATTTTTTGCCTGCCTTCTCGCTATGATTCACGCTTGCTCATACCGGTACGTTTACGCAGTCGTTCCAAGGGCAAAACAAGAAAATTCTTCTTATCGCTATAGTAATTCGCCGGTCCGAAATAGATGCCCAGGAGCTTTTTGATCGGCGATTCCGTGTCCGCAATTTCGAGCCCGGCTTGGATCAGAGCCCAGCGGTCGGCTTCCGAACACACCTTATTGTCGTCTCCGTATAGGCCGTAGTACGTTCCTATGTCAAGGTAGCGGACGAGTTCGGGGTCGCCGAGCTTTTTCAGATCGTCGGTTATTTGCTTGATTCCCAGTTCCCTTGCCGCGATCCAGAGCTTGTCGCTGTCGAACTTGTTCAACGGCCGAGCAACATCTATGGGGCGCGTGCAGTATTCGTCGATAATCTCATCTTCAGTCTTGATGCGGGGGCCTTCGCCGGGAATATTATCCAGGAAGTACTTCATGCCTTTGACCTCTTTGAGGTAGAGGACGGTGTGGGAAGCCCGCGAGCCCCATTCCCAGGAGGATAATTGGTCGTAAAACCAAATGTAAGTGGCCGCGCTCACGGCGCTTTCCGGGCCAATCAGCAGAACGTCGCCGGGCTGGAGCTGGGAGAACATCATGTCCGGAAGGGGAGGAGCTTTGATCTTCAGCGATCTGATGATGGACTTGACCCGCGGTTCAGGCGGCGCCTCCTGCTTGGCGAACATCGCGTCCGGGGACGTCGTTGCGAGTTGCGCTTTAACCGCAGCGACTCCGTCTCCGACGGCCGATGATCCGTCTTTGAGGCGGATCAGCGGGTCATTGTTGCCGTCAAATGAATTTGCCGAGGCTCCTCCTTTGATTCGTATTCCGATGTCATCATTGTCGAAGGGTTTCGGTTCGACTTTTATGCCTCTGGTTATCGGCGTGCTTTGGGTTTGTCCTTGACTCGAGTGGTCTGCTGATGACCCTGAAGAATCCACCGGCGGATTCTGCTTGGAGCATTCGCTACCCACAATCCTTGAATGGTTTTGTTCAAACTGAGCTTGCGAGTTCCAGTAGGCTTCGGCCTCTGCCCGTGTACACCAGTTCCCCCTAAGTGTTTCGCCTCCTAAAAATAGAACTCTATCCGCCTCCGAATCAAACTGGATTTGATACTGGGCGTAAGCCAGCCGGGAACCCGCGAGCATTATCATCGCCAAGAAAATGATCTTTGTCTTCATTTCTCCTACCTCCTTTTAAAAAAAAATATATCAATATTCAACCATATTCATCACTATTAGACGGCTATTCCAGCTTTTTTTCCGCAATACTGGCAGAATGAGAAATCCTTTTTAAATGGTTTCCCGCAATAAGGGCAGAAGTTGATCCCTCCATCAGGAGTTGCTAGATTTTCCGGCTTTGCCTCGGTATTTTTTTCCTCCCCTATTACTTCTTCGATGTCTAATATTGATGGCCTATTTTTGACATAGGTGTTTCTCGCATGAAATACAGTAATGGCAATGGCGAGGATGACGAACATCACCCCGAAGACCAGGAGAAATATCACCCCCGGTTCCATTTCATTATCCTCGCTTGACAAACGTAAAAGCATGTTGATCCAGAAAATTCCAAACACTATCGCCACAATGCCCATAATTATTCCGATCGCGGATACTGACCGTCCAGCTTTGATCTCGGTTTTTTTCATCGTCACCTCACCCAGCTAAGCATTTTGTAGCCAATTGTATAAAATGTCAACTTGAAGTCGGCGCTGATTCTTTTAAACGCAAAAACAAAAAAACTTTAATCTGTGGACAAGGGCGATTCTTCATCCGCATCCTGCTGATGCCCTGCCATTATACCAAGAGACGCGATTTTTTGATAGAGGTTGCTGCGCGGCAGGGCGATCTTGCGCCGGCCCGCACCGCAGGTTTAACTGCTCATCAGCATTTTTTTTCATTATTCAACAACCGAATGGCAATATCCTTTTTATGCTTACTGCATGTACAGCAATAATCCTCCGCCAACAACATTTGGCTATGGCAATTCGTACATTCCCAATTCCCATCTTCGACTTTGATTACTTCATTAATCACTTCTTCTTTTTCGGCTGGGACTTCAGATTGGCAATGTTCGCACTTGGTCACCCCACGTAAAATGGGTTCCTTACAGTTGGGGCAAGGCCTTTCCTGCGATTTCCTTTTTTCCGTTTCTTTTGCTTTATTGGCCTTTCTTCTATCCTTCCCAACCACAAACAATATCAGGCCAATGATGATGAGAGTTCCCGCCACTCCCATTGGCGGAAACACAACCAAAAGCAGTATACCTAGAATAACTAAAAGCATTCCGAATAACTTCATGTTACCTCTTCATCATGGCCATGTTCATCATCCTTCTCTTCATTTAGTTTTATTTTCTACCTTCTGCTTTCGGCCAATGTAAAATACGTTATTTATTTTTCCTTTTCCATCATGAATTTCCATTTGATGATCTCGTCTTTTGCCGCGCGGGCGTCGGGCGCATCAGGGACCGCCTGGAGATATATCTTCATCTGGCGGATTGCTTCGGGATATTTTTTCAATTGCGCATGAATTAGGGCGGAGTTGTAATATAACCGCGCCGCATATGGCGCAATCCAGATCGCTTCCTTATATTCTGCGGCTGCCTGTTCAAAGTTGCCCTCTTTTACCAATACCTCTGCTCTCAGCGCATGTTTTCTCGCTTCCTCAGGCAACGCGAGTGATTGATTCCTTCTCGCCATGTAAAAAATAGTTTCTTGTATCGCTTGCGCTTCTGCCTCATCCGCTATTTTCAATGCCTCGGAGAGTTCGGACAATGCCTCTTGATACAGCCCTTCCGCTTCAAACGACTTCGCCTTAATACGGTATTTCTCAACATAGGGCTTGAATATTTGCAGCAACGCCATACGATCATTCATAAGCGGGACGTTCTTCGGAGATAGTTCCTCTTCATGTATGGAGATATATAGGGTCGCCGCCTCTTTTACCTTTCCCTGCTTTACATAGGCGGTTGCCTCAAGCAGGCGGGCCAATGGGCCTTCCAGCTGCGAAAACAGTCTGATCGCTTCGTCATATTGCCCCCGGTCAAGATATGCCGCGCCATAGGAAAGCCTTGCCCAAACAATAGCTGAATTAAGGGAGTATGCCTTGTCAGCATCCTGACCAAAGGAGAGTTGGGTAAAATCAACCGAATCAAGGGAGTATGCCTTGTCGGCATCGCGGAAGAATTCTTTCTGGTTTCCTTTGGACCTATGAATAAAGCTCCTTAGTCCAAAGCTGAGTGCAGCGCTTTGCTTAGACCGATTCAGGGTAAAATCGCCTGCGAAAGTTTCTATTTCTATTGCCCTGTTTGCAGCCGCAAGGGCATCATCGAATCTGCCCATGCTGAAATATGCTTCAGCAAGAAATGTATGAAGGTCAGGATTGGAGGAATCAGTTTCTACTAATTTTTTATATGCTCCCGCAGCATCAGCATATGCGTTTTTCTTCATAAGAAAGAATCCAATCGGGACGTAATCCGCAGACGGTTTCGGATCAAGTTCAATCGCCTTCCCATAGGCCCGGATTGCCTCATCGTACTGATTGTTCCTGCCAAATGCAATTCCAAGGTTTTTGTAAGCATCAGCATAATCGGAGTTTAGTTCGATCGCCCTCTTGGCCGCCGTGATCGCTTTATCATATTGGATGTTTTTGACATACAGTTTCGAAAGTTCGATGAAGTTGAAGAAATCATTTGGGTTACGCTCAATATATTTCTCACGGAATGAAATCATTGAATCCATCTGCCCTAATTTTTCGTATGCACTTGCCAAACGATCCCAGCTTTCATGCTCACCATCCTTATTATGAGGAAGACTCAGCGCCTGTTTGTATGCACCAACAGCATCCTGGTATTGCCGATTTTTGTAATATGCATGACCCAGCCATCTAAAAGTATCCCCATCCTGAGGATCTGATTCCGTGGCTTTTTTAAAACAGGAAATGGCTATGCCATATTCACCTTTATCATAAGCTTTCTTGCCATCATAAGCTTTCTTGCCCTTTTGCCATTGGCTTGAGGCACTCGCGGCATAAGCGCTCATTGCTAAAATTATTAGTATTAATGAAATCCATGATTTTTTCATCTGATCGCCCTCCTAGATTCTGGTTTGCTTTTCAGCGATGCCTTGCACTCAGAAATTGTTTTTTTGTCAGACGGTTCACTATATAATTTCCTATCTTTACCTTTCCTTTTCCATCATGAATTTCCATTTGATGATCTCGTCTTTTGCCGCGCGGGCGTCGGGCGCATCAGGGACCGCCTGGAGATACATGTTCATCTGGCGGATGGCTTCGGGATATTTTTTCAACTCCTTATAAATAAGGGCAGAATTGTAATACAGCCGCACCGCGTACGGCGCGATGCGGATCGCCTTCTTATATTCTGCGGCTGCCTGTTCAAAGTTTGCCTCTTTTACCAGCATCTCTCCTCTGAGCACACATTCCCTTGCCTCCTCCGGCAGCCCGGAGAGAAATGGGTTCATTCTCACCATGCTGAAGATGGACTCCTGCAGTGCTTGCGCCTCTGTTTCATCCGCTGTTTTCAATGCCTCGGAGAGTTCGATCAATGCTTCTTGATACTGCCCCTGCGCTTCCAATGACCTCGCCTTGCCCCGGTGTTCCCCTACCAAAGGCTTGAATAATTGCAGCAACGCCATGCGGTCATCCATCAGTGATATATTTTTCGGGGATAATTCCTCTTCCGGAATGGAGTAGTAGATATTTTCCGCTTCTTTCATTTTCCCTTGTTTTGCATAGGCGGTCGCCTCAAGGATCCGGGCTCCGGGAAGATTTTTTACCTGCGATAGCAGTTTAATGGATTCATCATAATGCCCCTGGTCAAGATATGCCACGCCTTGAGAATAATAGACCCAATTGTAGGCTGGGTTAAGAGAGTATGCCTTTTCGGCATCCTGGAGCGCCGCTTCAAGACTGCCTTTGTGCCTGTACGCAATGCTTCTCATTCCAAAGGATGCAGCGGCGTCTTTGGGAAATATGGTTTCTCTTGTAACAGTTTTGTCAATGGATTTTCTTGCCCCTTCTCTTTCAATTGTAAGAACAACCTGTGTGCCAGAAGTTCCTCTCAAAGTTTGATTGGTTTTTTCATTGTTCCATCCCTCAGTTGATTTTCCGTTGATTTTTATTATTTTATCCCCCACCTCAATCCTCGCCTTTTTGGCAGGCCCTGTTTCCATTACCTCTTTTACAACAGGATAGCCGGATTCATCGGCCATTCTGACTCCTATCCCTGAAAAAGTTTGCAATGCAATTGCCTTGTTAACAGCAGCAATAGCATCGTCATATTTGCCCATCAGCATATAAGTATTTTCCATGAAATAAAGATAATTTATGTTATTTGGTTGCAACTCAACTATTTTTTTTATTACCTCAATCGCTTCAGTATAATCTTCCTTTACATAAAATAGGTTAAGCATCTCACAATGATAAACGGCATCAGCCGGATTAATTTCAATAGCCTTCTTAATGGCATTAAATGCCTCGTTGTATTGTTTCTTAGTCCGATATGCAACCCCAAGGGCATAATAGGCATAATCGGAATCAGCCTTTAGCTCTATTGCCCTTTTGGCTGCCGTTATCGCTTCGTCATATTGTTTGTTGTCAATGTATAGCTTTGCTAACCATGAAAAACCATTGGGATCATCTGGTTTCAGTTCGATATATTTTTTCCTGGATGAAATAGCCGAATCCAACTGGCCCAGACTTCCCTGTGCTTCGGATAACCCTGACCAGCTTTCATACTCAACATCCTTGTTATGAGGAAGACTCAGCGCCTGTTTGTATGCACCAACAGCATCCTGGTATTGCACATTTCTGTAATAAGCATTACCCAACCATCTAAAAAAATCCCCATTCTGAGGATCTGTTTCAGTGCCCTTTTTGAAATATGAAATCGCCTCGCTGTATTCACCTTTATCAAAGGCTTTCTTACCCTTTTGATATTGCTTATTGGCACTCGCAGAATAGGCGTTCATTGCTAAAACTAATAATAAAAATAGAGTCCATGATTTTTTCATATGATCATCCTCCAGCCAATCGTATTAATTCCGAGCAATGAATTTGTATAATTACTGACTCCACAGTTCACTCTTTTTCAGCGGAAGACCCGGGGATGATACTCATGCGGGTAACGAGGAAGTATTTCGAATTCAGATAATCAGCCGGGCTGAAATCGATGCCTAGCATCACCTTTAACTGGTCACCCGACTTTGGAATACTCCGGCCGGTGGCATTGATCAGCGCCCAGTCTGCTTCCGAGCAGACCAAGGCATCCTTACCCCAGGCGCCGAAGTTGGTTCCCAGCCACGGACTGCCGAACCAGTTTTTGGCTATCGCCTGGCGGTTCTTCTGGGCCTTCTCCACTGCCGCCTCGAAAAGCAATTTTGTTTCCTTCGGGTTCAGCGGTGCTCCGACCAGTCTGGCCACTTCCGTCCCGCGTTGTCCATATACCTTCATATACTCATCTTCATCAATAATGCGTGGTCCCCCTTTTCCCCGGTTGAATGGAGCAGGCTGACTGTCCAGGAAATATTTTTTGCCATTGACCTCCTTGAGAAAAATGACCGTATGCGCTGCGCTGGAGGCGTTATCCCCGGAAGAAAACTTGTTGTCCACGTAAGCGATGGCCTTCCCCTTAAGAAGCAGCACATCTCCAGGCTGTAACTCGTTCCATTGCTTGTCGGGCGGAGGCGGGGCATTCGTCTTCAGAGATCTGTAGATCGCGCTGCACCATTTGTTCGGTTCTTGGAGACGCTGCTGAATAAGTTCTCCCTGCTTTTTCTTCCAGGCAGCGGGCGATTTCTCAAACTCGGCCTGCTCCTCACTGGTTTTGAGTGATCCCACGATACCTTGCTCGCCCTTCAAGCCCGTCAAATCAACTACCATCGCATCGCCTTGAAAAAAGTCCGTTTCTATTGTTTTTAATTCAAGTTCACCACCGCCTACAGTTTCCATTGTTGACAGGAGATCTTCTCCAGCCGCCAGTTTTTTTTTGTCATCGAATGTTCTTTTTTCCTGCTCTATGTTTTGCAGATCGATCCAGGCCTGATTGCCCGCTATCCTAGCCGCTTCCTTTTGCTCTTTTTCCTGCTGGCGCTTGAGCGCGTTTTGCCTATTGATCTCATCCTGGCGGGATGTGTCAGGTTTTGCAAAGATGAAATTCAGGAGACCCCCAACCAGGCCCTGCACCATCTGCTGTTCCGGCGTGCCTTGGAAGGCGGTGTCGGAGCCGTCAGACCCTGCGCAATGGGAACAATTCCGCTCAGCAGAATTTGCCCGGTATGCTTCACATTGAGCCTTTGTGCCGAAGCTTCCTCTCCCTGCAGAACCGAACATTTTTGCGCAATGGCCGGTGTAATAGATCTTCCATTCGGCAAAGGCGACCGCAGGCAAAAAGACCATAAACATCAGAGCCAGGATCCCGACAATTTTAATTCGATTTATATTCATTTCGTATCTCCTCGCGATGTGACACAAAGAAATAAAAAAGTGAGAAAAAATGAGATCCTTTTTTAATTTGGTTGTTAATAACTATTTTATTTATTGGAAGATCAAGTTTTCCTGAGAATTTAATCTCCATCACAGGAATTCTAAGATTAATTATCCGCAATGTCAATAAAAAATAGGTTGATATTTTTTTTAAATCATTCCCTTCGCTGCGCAGCCCGGACTTTCCTCCCCTCCCTTACGAGAGAGGCGATTCTTCATCCACATCCTGCTGATGCCCTGACATTATACCAAGAGATTCGATTTTTTGATAGAGGTTGCTGCGCGGCAAGGCGATCTCCCGGGCGGTTTTGGCCACATTGTATCCGAATTCCTTTAATTTCTGTTCCAAAAACATTTTCTCCGATCGCGCCTTGAACTCCTTCCAATTGCCTATCTGCAGCAGGGACAATTGCCCGGTCTCGCTGCGCAGGTTGATGTAATCGGGCAGGTCGAGGGTTGAAATCTGGTCCGTACGGCACATGATCAGCATCCTTTCCACCAGGTTGCGCAATTCACGGACATTCCCCTTCCACTGGTAATCCAGCAGCAGGGCCAGCGCCTCGGCGGAAAACGATTTTTTGCGGTAATTGTTTTCTTCCGAGAAAAAAGCGATGAAATGGTCGATCAGCAGCGGGATATCCTCCTTCCTGTCGCGCAGGGAAGGAGAATGGATGGGCACCACGTGCAGGCGGAAGTACAGGTCCTCGCGAAAATTGCCTTTTTTTATCTCTTCATCCAGGTTCTTGTTGGTGGCCGCGATGACACGGACATTGACTTTCTTGATCTCGGGTGAACCCACCGGCTGCACCTCGCCCTCCTCAAGCACGCGCAAGACCTTGGCCTGGGCTTTTATGCTCAAATCCCCGATCTCATCAAGAAAAATGCTGCCGCGGTGGGCGCTTTCGAACTTACCGATCTTTTTCTCATAAGCTCCGGTGAACGATCCCTTTTCATGCCCGAAAAGCTCGCTTTCGATCAGTTCGTCGGGGATGGCGGCGCAGTTTACCTGGATAAAACGGCTCTGGCTGCGAACCGACTTTTGGTGAATCAGGCGCGCGATCAGTTCCTTGCCGGTACCGCTGTCGCCGGAGATCAAAACCGTGGAATCACTGCGGGCCACGCGGCGAATGGTTTCCTGCAGGGCTTTCATGACGGCTGATTGTCCTACAAGTTCATACTTTTTCGCGGTTAAATTCCGTAAATTGAAATTTTCCTTGAGCAGGGAAATTTTTTCGGCGGCATTTCGTACCGTCAAGACAAGCTTGTCCCGGGAAATTGGTTTTTCAAGAAAATCGAAAGCACCCAGACGCGAAGCCTCCAGCGCTTCCTCGATTCCCGAATGACCGGAGATCATGATGACTTCGGCAACCGGGTTCACGGTCTTGAAGGATTTCAGCACTTTCAGGCCGTCCAAACCCGGCATTTTTACATCGAGCAGAACAATGTCAGGCAGGAATTTTTTAAAAATATCGATCGCTTCGATCCCATCCTTGGCGACCTGAACGTTGTATTTCTCATAGTTCAAGACCATTTTTACCGATTCCAGAATGTTTTTTTCATCATCGACAACCAGGATTTTCACGTTTTCCATGAATGTTTTATAGCAAATTCAATAAATTTTTACAAATCGCGCCGCTGACAGGCAATCCGGCCGGCCCAATAACTGAAAAACGTTTATTCGCTCAGCTTGAAAGTGGCAATCTCGGAGGTGGTTTGCACCTGCTTGTTAACGTTCAGCAAACGTACCTGCCAATAGATCCAGCTCCCCGCCTTAAAAGAATCAGGAATGAATGTGAAGCTGCTGCCGGCCACCGGCTGCCATTCGATCTGTTTGTCATTCAGGAATTGAAACGGGATAGCGGAAATTGCGATCTCAAAAAGCGGATTGTTACTCTCGATGGTCCAACGCAGTTCAATTTTATCTTCAAGCGAAACTTTGCTGTCGATAGGCGGGGCAATAATCTGGATCATCCCGGCCGCGGAGACGAAATACTTGATGATGGGAATTTTCTTGTTAAATGTATAATTGTTGAATTTCACTGTCAATTCATGCAAACCCGGATCCAGGGCCGGCAGGGCTACCATCTGGCTTTTGGACAACAGGCCTGTCTGGTTTTCCTGGACGATGATCTGGAAAAGGCCTATGGGCATATTGTCCAGAATGAACTGACCGCTGAGCACTCCCCGGCCCTTGGTTTTCACGCGCAGTTGGTAGTTGGGGCCGGGACTGTTCTTGGCGATGACCCGGTAATACTTGCCGTTGCTGAAAACAAATTCCAAAGTATTGATCTGGAAACCGGGAGTCATTTCCGCCACTACCACATCAGTGCTGAAAACCTTGCTGCTGCGGCCGTTGAAATCCACGGCTTTGACCTGGAAGCGGCCCATGGTGCTATACAGGTGTGTTTCCTTGGCCTGGCCGTTTTCCTTGATCGTGCCGTCGCCAAAATCCCAGCGG
>JALHTJ010000107.1 GCA_022865785.1 Candidatus Aminicenantota bacterium | reverse complement strand
TTATTCATTTCTCAGGCTGTCCACCGGGTTGGCGCGGGCGGCGCGAATCGATTGGAAGCTCACGGTCAAAAGGGCGATGCCCAGCGCCAGGACTCCGGAGAAAAGGAACAACTCCAGACCGATGGAGGCGCGATAGGCAAAATTCCGCAGCCAGCGTTGCAAGACAAAAAAGGCCAGGGGCCAGGCGATCAGGTTGGCCAGTAGCACCAATTTCAGGAATTCATTAGAGAGCAGGCGGCTGAGGTTCAGCACCGAGGCGCCGAGCACTTTGCGGATGCCGATCTCCTTGGTGCGCTGCTGGGTGGCGAATGTCGCCAGGCCGAGCAATCCCAGGCAGGCGATGGCGATGGCCAGCAGGGAGAATGCCGTGAGCAGCCGGACCGTATTTTGTTCGGCATTGTAAATCGCGGCGAAGCGTTCATCGAAGAATTCGTATTCGAACGCCTGCCCCTTGGCGAGGCGTTTCCAGGTGCTTTCGATGTATTTGAGCAGGGCCGGGATAGCGACCGGGCGGAAGCGGACCGAGACCGTTTTGCCGAATCCGTCGGGGCCCATCCAGTGGAAGGCCAGCGGACGGATCTCCTCGTGCAGGGACTGGAAATGGAAATCCTTCAGCACGCCCAGGATGGTGATCTTGGTTTGCTTGCCCGACTGGTCGAGCATCTGGACGAGTTCCTTGCCGACCGGATCGGTCAGGCCCATGACTTTCACCGCGGCCTCGTTGAGCACCACGCCCTGGAGGTCGCCCTGGCGCTCCTTCTCGAAGAAGCGGCCCGATGCCATCTGGATATCGTATGTGCGCAGAAAGCCTTCGTCGGCATACATCGTCCAGAGGATATATTGGCCCACGCCGCTGACTCCGGGCACCCTGTAGACGTTGTCACCGAAGGTTCGGTCGCCCATCAGGCCCGCCGAAGTACTGACGGCCACGATGTCTGGATTGGCGAGCAGTTCCTGTTTGAAGGCCTGGACCTGCTTGCCCAGGTCATCGGTCTTTTTGACGACCAGCACCTGTTCCTTGTTGAAACCCAGCTTTTTGTTCTGCATGTAATGCAATTGACGGTTGATGACCAGGGTGCCGATGATCAGGGCGATCGACAGGGTGAACTGGAAGACCACCAGCAGGCTGCGCACGAATGATTTCCCCTTGATCCCCCCCAGTTGTCCTTTCAGCACCTGTGCCGGCCGGAACGAAGAAAGATAAAATGCCGGGTAGGCGCCGGCCACCAGGCCGCTCAGGACCAGCAACGCCAGCAGGATCGGCAGCAGCCAGGGGTTGCCCTGGACCGTGATTTCCGCATTGGCGCCGGCCAGCCGGTTGAAGAAAGGACGCAAAAGGATGGCCAGGACCAAAGCCAGGATGATGGCCAGGAAGCTGGTCAGGGAGGATTCAAAGAGAAATTGCCTGATCAGCTGGCCGCGGCCCGAGCCGATGGCCTTGCGGATGCCGATCTCGCGGGCCCGGGTGGCGGCGCGGGCGGTGGTCAGGTTGACGAAATTGACGCAGGCCAGTAAAAATACGCCGAAAGCGACCAAAGAAAAAAGGTATACGGTCGAGATATCGCCGTTGGCCTCCAATTCATACTCGAAGTGTGAACGCAAGTGGATATCCGTAAGTGCTTGCAGGAAATAGCTGTATTGGGCACCGCTCTTCAGCAGTTGGTCCCAACTGACGCCGAACATTAGCTGAAATTGCGGACCGGCATGGCGGCGAACGAGTCCCTGGAGTTTATCCTCAACGGCTTTTACCGAAACGCCGGGGCGCAGGACCAAATAGGTGTAAAAATTGTTGCCGATCCAGGAAGTGCTGCGGCTGTTTTCAAATACGGCCAGCGAGCCGAGAAAGTCGTAATGGAAATGGGACTGGCGCGGCACATCCGGGACCACCCCGGTGACCACCAGATCACGGCGGTTGTCGGTGTTGATGGTCTTGCCGAGTGGGTCCTCGGAACCGAAGTATTTCCTGGCCATGGAACTGGTCAGCACCACGCTGTTTACCTGGCTGAGGGCCGTGCGCTGATCGCCCTTGATAAACGGCGCGCTGAAAACATCGAAAAAAGTAGGATCGGCCCAATAAAAGCGCTCTTCGCTGAAAACCTTGTCTTTGTAGCGCACGACCGGGGCGCCGCGGCCGCCGCCGCTGAAACGAACGACGGC
>JALHTJ010000106.1 GCA_022865785.1 Candidatus Aminicenantota bacterium | reverse complement strand
TGCCGGCTTTAAGGAACATATTCTGCTTGCGGGCCCTTTTGGCGTCCCGTTCCATGTAGGCTTTCTTGGCCAGCAGGTAAAAAAACGATTCAAAAAACGATTTGTTTTGAAAGGCGGAAACTTTGGCGGTTTTTAGAACCTGGTAGATGCCCTTCAAAATCAGCACCATGGCGCCGACAATGATGATCAGTTTTGTCCAGGGGTTGCTGTTAATAAAACTCAGTATTTCATCCATATTTTCGACAAAAGTATAGCAAACCCCGGCCTAAAAAGCAATTGCAAATTGACATTCTCATAGATTGCCAATATAATCAGTAGCAGCGATAACAATTGGAGTGCATGATGGACCCTTATTTCGGACAATTTGGAAGAATGGGCTTGTTTTTATCAATTTTTCTGCCCGATTTCAAATTTGATAAGCGTGAATTCAATAAAGAAAATTCAGAGCGATTGATTTTTTTCATTGTCAGCGTGCTGGACGCCCTTTTCAAGGCGGAAAACCTGGCCCGCAAAAAGAATTTTCAGCTCCCGGCCGGGAAAGTGTTTTTCAGCAACGATATTCTGCAGACCCTGGAAAACATCACAGCTTATCTGCAGATGTTCAATACCCAGGTTTTGAGCATGAGCAAGACTGAGCGGCAGACGCTGGTATTCATTTTGGAAAATTTATCCGATTACTTTAAAAACAGCCGCATACAAACCGAAGACAAGGATAAGAAGAACCTTTTCGCTGACTATAAATTCTGGATCGAGAACCTGTTCAAACTTTTCGACCAGAAGATCAGTGGCGCGGTGACGGCCAGTAAAGGGCTGTCTGCCAAAAGCCTTTTTGGTCCTCAGGCCGCGCTGCCTGACGAGCCGATCTACAGCAATGCCACGTTGAATTTCAGTCTTTTTCCCTTCGTGATCTTTCAAAACGAGCAGGTCCTTTTTTTGTCGCATCATGCCGAAAAAGAGGTGATTTTCTGCAATATAGACAGTGGTGCGGAAATCAGCATGAACGCGGATGGCATTTGGCTGAAAATAGCAGAGTTCTATCTGGCCAATTTTTGTTTCAGTGAACTGGAGCGGTTCCAGCCGCAATTGCCGAAGGATGCCGGCAGTTTTTTAAGCAAATGGCGGGAAGTGGAATCAGCCTTCCGCAACCAGCAACTGAAACTGTTCACTGAAAGCCTGCTGCAGCTGGAGGAGCTCGCTTTCGAAGATTTCAACATGCCCTTAATTTATCTCTTGCAGATCAGGAATCTGGCAAATTTGAACCGCGCTCTGGAAATGAAGCGCTTATTGCAGAAATTCCTGCTTTTTTATCCATTTTATGCCGAAGGGCACGAAATGATGGGCGATGTGTATGCCAAGGAAGAAAACAGCGAACTGGCCCTGAATTTTTATGAAAAGGCGCTGCTGATAGCCCAGAACAAAAGCCTGGGTGAAAAAATCAAGAAGATCAGGGAAAGCATCGACAAAAGCAAGAGCAAGCCCGAAGCCCAGAAAAATGATGCTTTTTTTGATATCACCGAAGCGGTTATCCAGAATGAAGAAAGGATCATCGGCCGCAGCAAGGAACTCCGGCAAATGATCGAGATTCTCATATCCAATTCAAAAAGAAACCTGCTGTTGATCGGTGAACGTGGAGTAGGCAAATCGGCTTTGATCCGCTTGCTGGCCCAAAAGATCATATTCGAGGAAGTGCCGCCGGCTCTGAAAGAAAAAAAGATCAAAGAAATCAATTTTGTCACTTTGCTGACCGGCTCGAAATACCGCGGCCAGTTTGAAGAAAAGGTCTTGAAACTTCTGCAGGAGTTCAAGGCTCAGAACGCCATCCTGGTGCTGGAAGACATGCATTTGATGATGTCCACCGGGGCGGCCCGGGGCACATCGTTGGATCTGGTCAATATCCTCAAAAACTTCCTGCGTGATAATTCCATTCAGGTCATCGCCAGCACCGATTATGAGGAATACAAGAACACCATAGAAAAGGACAATTCATTGTTGGGATATTTCCAAAAAATCACTGTCAACGAGTTATCTCCGGAAGGCACGCGGAAAATCCTGAAAAATCTGGTGAGCCAGGTGCTCAGCGCCGATAACCTGCTGGTCCCCAACGAGATTGTGGCTGATATCGTCGAAAGCGCCAAAAGGGATATCCGGGAAAGAAAGCTGCCCGATTCGGCCATCATGCTTCTGGAAAGGTGCATCGCCAAGGTCAAGTTAAAGAACATTGCCACACAGGAAGAGCCGCTTAAAATCGAAGAATCCGATGTGGTTGAAGTATTGGCCGATATCGGCAATCTCCCCGAAACCAACATTTCAATTTCTTTGAAGAGCCGCTTGACCTCGCTGCGTGCCAATATTTTACAAAGAATTGTCGGACAGGATGAGGCGGTGGCCAAGATGGTTTCGTCGGTGATCACTTCCAAATTGGGTTACGACATCAAAAAAAACCGGCCGGACGGCGTGTTCATGTTCATTGGTCCCACCGGAGTGGGAAAGACTGAAACCGCCATTGCCTTGAGCGAAGCCCTGTATGGCAGCCAGGATTATCTGATCCGCATCGATATGTCCGAATACATGGAAAAATTCACCTATTCACGCTTTGTCGGTGCCGCGCCCGGCTATGTGGGCTATTACGATTCCAACCAGCTGACCGACAAGGTGCGGCAAAATCCATATTCGATAATACTCCTTGATGAAATTGAAAAGGCTGATGCGCAACTGTTGAATATTTTCCTGCAAGTTTTCGATGCCGGCCGCCTCACCGACGCCCGCGGCAACGTGATAGATTTTTCCAAAACCACCATCGTCATGACCTCGAATATCGGCACATCCCTTTTTTCCAAGGCCAACATGGGCTACAAAGGCAGTCAGGAAGAGGCACAGGTTTCCCGGGCCACGCTGATCAAGTCGCTGAAAAAGTATTTTTCCCCGGAATTCCTCAACCGCATCGATGAGATCGTCATTTTCCGCCACCTGCTTGATGAGAATATCAAGGCCATAATTGACATCCAGCTGCGGGAAGTACGGCGGGACCTGGAAAAACAGGGCAAAGAGCTGGTTATTAAGGATGATGTTCTGGCCTACATCGCCCGCAAGGGGTATTCGCTTGAATACGGGGCGCGCAATCTGACCCGGGTTCTGAAAAAAGAGTTGTTGGAAAAGATCGCTTATCTGTCACTGGAAAAAGAGTGGGACGATGCCCGTTTCCTGGTCTGCCGGCTGCAAGACGATGAGATCGAAATCATCCCCGAAACGGCCGCGGCCGCACTTTCGGCCGAGCAATTGCTGGCCGGCGCCAAGGAAGAGTAGCCGGAGATTTTCACGACCGCCACGCTTCTGGAATGGATCCCTTTCAGTCGGAAATCGTCAGCATTTCGTAATATTCGGGCGGGGCTTCGCGGATGACGATGCCGATATTATTGGAAACCTTGTTGGATACCGTTCTGTTGATCCAACGAACATCGCCTTTCAGGTTTATGATCTTTTCACCTACCTGTAGCGTGATGTTTACATTCTGGCTTTTCGGTGGCCGGCTCATGGAAATCTTGATGCCGCTCAGGGACATGTCGACCACGATGGCCGGTTTCTCCTCCAGGCTGGAGAGTATCCTCTTGCGGATGCGCATCTCTTTCCTTTTTTCCATGTCCACCTCCCGATTCTGCCGTTAGCGTAAAAAATTAACTGTTGCAATTATAATCTTATTTTTTATTTTTTTCAAAAGCAATGGTCCCCGGCCCCATTTTCAAGCCTTCGGCCAGGAGCAAAATACCGGCGATCAGCAGGCTCAGGCAGGCCCCGGGCAGGATGACCATGGCCGGCTTGTCGAAAAGATGGCCGCGGCCGGCATCAATCATGCCGCCCAGGGTCGGCAGCCGCGGGTCCAGACCCAGCCCCAGAAAATTCAAGCTCGATTCAGCCATGATGACCGCGGCAATGCCTGAAACGGCCTGGGTCAACAGCAGCGGGAAGATCAGCGGCAGCATGTGGCCGCGGGCGATCTGCCACGATGAAGCGTTGAAACCCCTGGCAGCCACGATGAATTCCTGGTCTTTGATCTTCAGGACTTCGCCGCGCACCAGGCGAGCATAGCCGACCCAGCCGCTGACCACCAGTGCGAAAACGAGATTGATGACCCCCTGGCCCCAAAAAGCGATCAGGGCCAGGGCCAGCAGGATGCCCGGAAAGGCCAGGATGAAATCGGCGCCGCGCATAATGCATATGTTGAACAGGCCGCCATGCCAGCCGGCCAAAAATCCCAATCCGGCGCCTATGGCGGCGGCGATGAAGACCGCGGCCAGGCCGATGGCCAAAGAGACCAAGGTGCCGAACAGCAAGCAGGAAAGCATGTCCCGGCCCAAAGCGTCCGTGCCGAAGATGTGTGCCGCTGATGGAGAGCGCAAACGCTGTTCGATGTGCAGCTGCAAGCTGATCCCCTGGAGAAAGGCCAATCCGGCCAGGGCCATGCCCAGACCGGCAAGAATCATAATGCCCAAACGGAACTGCAGGTTTTTCTTATTTAGCCGGATCATGGCCGATTCTTGGATTGAAGAACGGATAGGACAGATCGATCAGGAAATTCAAGATGAGATAACTGACTGCCATGAAAAGGACCGTTCCCTGGATCATAGGAAAATCACGCTGGCGGATGGCGGTGATCAGAAGGGTGCCGAGTCCTGGCCAGGAAAAGATGCTCTCGACAATTATGGCTCCGCTCAATAGGGCGCCCAACTGCAAGCCGATGATAGTGACGATGGGAATCGCTGCATTTTTAAAAACATGCTGTCTATAGATTCGCCCATTGGAAAGCCCTTTGGCTCGGGCCAAAAGCACATATGGCTGCTGCAATTCCTTGCTAAGAACCGCGCGGATCATGCGTGTCAAGAAGGCGCTCAGAGAAATTCCCAGCGTCAATGCGGGCAAAACCAGGAATTTAGCGCTGCCGCTACCAGAAATGGGAAAAAGTTTCCATTCCACTGAAAATACTATTATCAGTAAAATGCCGAGAAGAAAACTGGGTACCGCGAGTCCTATTGCCGAAAAAATCAAGGCCAGACCTTCCCAAAATTTGTTTTTTTTTAATACAGCCATGACAGCCAGCGGAAAAGCGATCAAAATTGAAATCATTATGGCGGCCAGAGTCAGGAAAAGGGTATTTGGCAAGTATTTCAGGATGGAAGTCAACACAGGCTTGCGGTCGATCAAGGATTCTCCGAAATCCAAAACAAACATTCTTTCCATGAAGTGCACATACCTTGTGGCCAAAGGCAGGTTCAGTTTTAAAGAATCCTGCAAACGCAGGATATCTGCCGAACGCGGGGTTTGCCCCAGAATCGACAAAAGCGGGTCGCCGGGAACCGCCTGAACCAAAAAAAATATCAAGCTGCCGGCCGCCCAGAGAAAAAGCAAAAGCAAGCCGGTTTTTTTCAGCAACCAGAATGGCATTTTTTTATTTTATATTTTTTCAGCATGTTAAAAAGAGCCATGCGGCTTATTCCCAGCTTTTCGGCGGTTTTGCTTTTGTGCCATGACTGTTCAGCCAATGTGTTCAACAATAAATTCCTTTCAAATGCCTGCCGAGCGTTTTTCAAGCTGAATAATTCTCGCTCCTTTATGCCGGGAACCTCAAGTTCGGGATTGAATGTGATCATTTTTTTTATTTTTGATTCCAGCTCTCGCACATTACCCGGTAGGCGGTCATTGCGGAACAAGTCGCTCATGGCGCTTAATTTGTCCTGATTCTGCTGGGGATATCCGAATTTTTTTAAAAGAAAATCAATGAGCAGTGGAATGTCTTCTCGCCTTTCCCGCAAAGGTGGAATATGGATCACCAGGTCCTGAAGCCGGTAAAATAGATCCGCGCGGAACAGATTTTTCTTTATAAGACCTTCAAGATCTTTGTTGCTGGCGGAGATCAGGCGGATATCGATTTTGCTGGTTTTGTTCTCTCCCAGGCGGCGAATTTCCTTTTCTTGCAAAACTCGCAATATTTTTGCCTGCAAAAGCAGGGGCAGATCGGCGATTTCATCCAGAAAAAATGTGCCGCGGTCGGCCGCTTCCAGCAAACCGATGCGACTCTCGGCGGCGCCGCTAAATGCTCCTTTTTTATATCCGAATAGTTCCGCTTCCAGTAGGGTCTCGGGAATGGCCGCGGCATTGACGGAAACAAAAGGCTGGTTGGCCCTGGGGCTGAGCAAGTGCACGGCATTGGCCACCAGCTCTTTGCCGCTGCCGCTTTCGCCGGTGATCAATAAAGAAAAATCCACCTTGCTGACCTGGGCGATCATGGTTTTCAATTGCTTGATTTTTTCAGATGCGCCAACGATGAAATCCAGTTTTTCGTGGATACGATATTCATTTTGCAGAAAGTACCTGAACAGGATTTGGAATTTTTTTAAAGTTTCCTTGTGGCGTTCGGAAAAATCCTGAAAAAAACATTCTTCGTCTTTGAAGCCGATAACCATGCAGGCAAGAAGTTGATCCCCCAGCGGCCAACGGATCATTTTAGTATTGGCGAATGGATAAAAAAATTTTTCCTGGCTGCTGAAAATTTTTTTTATTTCAGACAGGTCATAATTTCGATTTTCAGGCATCTCCAGGGTATGCTTCAGCATCTGCTCTGCAAGTTCCTTGAAAAGTCCGGAACTTGAGAATTTAAAAAGCGGTTGGCGTTTTTCATGGATGATCATAACCAGCCAGTCAATTTGCACCGGCTTGTTGATTTCGTAAAAAAAACTGTTGAAAAAGTCTTCGGGAAGCCTCCATTGCCTGTAATTTCCGACCAAACGGGCATTGTCAAAAAGAGCGTGTCGGTTTTCGTTTTCTTCCGCCTGCAGGCGCAAGCGGTTGAGTTTTGTTGAAATGGTTCTTTTGTTCATGGTGAAAAAATCGTGCATGGCCAGGAAATTCTCCCCAAGCTCGGCGTCGCCGGGAAAAGTTTCGCCGCTCAGGTCAAAATACATATACCAATACTCATAATAGAAATAATTTTTCGCTTTTTGGGACAGTTCCCAGGCGATTTCCTTGAACAAGTCAAGCCAAGCGCTTTTTCGGTGTTTCTTCAACAGCAAGCGCAGGGTATCAAACTTGATTTTTTTTGATTCAATATCGCCGAGCATTTTAAGCGTGGAGGGTCCCGGGTTTTTGTCGGATGCCATGTCGAATTGCTTGAAAATCTTGTAGACTGTTGTTTGATCAGCATTGAAGCATTTTTCTTCAATCATCTTGGCGGGGAGAGATTTTTCAGAAAAACATGATATTTTCCCCTTTAGGAAAGCGCATTCGGTCAACCCCTTGCTGTTGCCCACGGTTTTAAAAATATCACTGGCATGCTCGAGTAATTTCATGGCTTTGTCATCATGCAGGCGTAAATCCTCAAGATTGGCCCAATTCAGATAGTCAATGGCACAGGAATTGGGCAATTGTTTCTTTTCGTTTGTCGCCAGAATATCGCGTAAAAGTTTTTCGGCTTCCAGCCAATTGCCCTTGGTGAAAAGAATATTTATCAAATTGGAATTAACTAGCATAATCCCATCGGTATTTTTTTCTTTTTCAAACAAACGCAAAGCTTTTTGATACCAGCACTCGGCTTGAAAGTCATCATCTTTTTCAAAGTATAAATTGCCCAGGTCCACGGCGATGAATGCCGACTCCAATGCCAGGCCTTCGGCTTCACTTTTAATGTAGATGGTTTTGTACAGGGATTCGGCTTCCTTAAAATTTCCTTTTTCTCTTAGTAATTTTGCCATTTGGCTCTGGATTCCGATCTCCTCGCGGCATAGGCGGTGAGTCTCGAAATAGGCCAGGGCTGCGCTCAATTGATCCTGGGCTTTGACAAAGTCCCGGTTATAAATGCTCCGGTCACTCAATTGCATGATGCTCAGGTTTCGATAGTACGGGCTCTTTATTTTTTTTTCATATTCGTCGACTTTTTTATTCTGGGAGATCTTTTCAAGATAATAAAAATTCAGGTAAAGCCATTCGTCCTTTAAGGCTTCCGGGACTTTGCTCAAACCGGAAAGCAGGCTGCCCAGTTTTTGGTATTCTTTTTTTCTCATGGCCAAGTGGGCTGTTTTCAGCCGGCTGAAAACGGAGTCCGGAGATGCCCATTCGCCAAGCACTTTTTCGGCCAACGGCAGGCGGTTGCCCAGGATCAAAATTTCCACAAAATATTCCAGAATTTTATTAATCGGCGCCAATTCCGGCAAGTGACGGATGATCAGGTCGGCAGCCGGACCGGATGCGACCAATCCGGGAGATTCGCCAACCCTGATTTTTAAATATTGTTCCAGGGCTGCCCATTGCTTACTGGTGATGTAATGATCTAATTTCGCATAAGGCCAATCCGATTTCACCGACAGCATTTCCAATAATTCCTTTTTTCCCTGCAAGGTTACGCCAGTAATATCACGGGGGACGTTCAAGGTAAGGGTTTGCTGGTTTGTGTTTTCAATCAGGTATTGTTTCTTCAATAATGTCGTGATTTGCCTATCGCCATTGCCTCCGGCCAGGAAGCGGGCAACGGCCATGGGCACCGGGGCCTCGATCATGGCGATTTTTTTCAACAATTCCTTTTCAGTTTTGCTTACGGCAAACTTTTTTTGACCGGGGAATAAGGCGGGAAGGTGTTTTTCCATTTGGTTCGGCGGGTTTTCATGCAATTCAAGGTCGCAATCAAAGGGCGCGGAGTCGTTGAACAGGATAGTGGTCAAACCTGAGATGTCACCGGCTTCAAGCAGGAATCTGAGGAAGCGGATGTCTTCTTTCTGGGCCAGGTTGTCGATCAGCAAAACGATTTTTTGAAAAACCGATTGTTTTAAAAACAAACGGAATTCCTGCACTTGTTCGGAGGGATTTTCTTTTCCGGTTTTTTTCTGGCCGCATAGAACCGAGAAAAAATCGCTTAAAGACGTGCTGGCGTTGTCAATTTTCAACAGGAGGATTTCTTTGGTGTTCAGGGTGTGGAACAAGTTGTTGCGGATGATCATTTTTTGGCAAGAGGAATTGGTGTTGATCCTGATTGTAACATTGGATTTCATGCTGCCCAGGGATTGGCCATGCAGCAGGTTGGAGGTGAAATCATCATTGCGGAATAGATATCCTGATGGTAGGGCGGCCGCTGTATTTTTATTTGATTTTCTCAAAACTGAAAGATAATTATTTTCAGTAAAAGTGCGCAAATGGCGATTTTTATTAAAAATGGCAAGGAAAGCGGCTGCAGCTGGGAAGTTTTGCCTGTTTAGCTCCCAGCCGAATCGCAGGCTGGGGCCAGGCAATATCTGAAATTTTGAAAAATTAACAAAATCCATGCCCCATTCCCTGGCGGCGTTCAGGAAAACAAGATATTGCCTGAAAATATTTTCCGCCGCGGCTGCCGATTGTCCTCGCAGAATTTCGGGACTGCAGGGAGTAAAATGCTGTGTCAGGATGTCGATCTGGAAGTTGCCCGGAATGAAAGCGATGATATTCTGCATGAAATTGGAATGGAAAGTGAAAATTTTGTGGAGGCAGGCCAAATTTTCCGGAGAGTTCGCAACTGTGACCAAGCTGAGTTTTTCATCGTGCCATTGGTCGATGGCCTGGCTACCCTGGATTACGAAACGTTGGGAAAAACTGGCAGATTTCAATTTTGGTTTTGAGAACAGCTTTCCGACTCGAAAAAATTATTTGTCCTTGAGTTCTTCAAAAACTTCCTTGATGTTCCGGTAGTTGGGATCATTTTTCAGGATCTCGAAGGCCAGTTTTTTGGCGTACAAATAGTCGTCTTTCAGCTTGGCGGTCTGGACCAGCTCGTATTTGACGGCGTTGTATTCATCATCCTTGCGACCAGGCGTTTGCAGCGCTTTCTCGAACCAACCGATGGATTCATCCATCATGCCCTTTTCCCGGAAGCAGATCCCCAGCAGCCCGGTCGAATCGAAGTATTTCAAGGGGTGCTTTGAAGAAATCAGGAATTCGTGGATGGCTTCTTCGATCAGTCCCATTTCCTTGTAGGCAATGCCCAGGTTGTAACGGGTATCGTAATCTTCGGTGCCGATCTTTTCGTCCACCCCCTTTTTGAATTCCTTGAAAATTTCCATCATATTCTTTTCGATGGTTGAAGTCCGTTGCTTCTGAAGTTCCTCGACCCAGTATTTGATAGCGCTCAATTCGCCCGGAACGGATTTTTCGATTTCGTAGAAGTCCTCTTCTTCGAGAAAAAGGCTCTCGCTTTTTAATATGTCCATTTCGCTTTCGGCCAGTTCGTTTTCATCGATATCCTTGAACGGGGATTCATTGCTGACCGGAGCTTCTTCGCTGGTAAAAATATTGTCGATGTCCAAAAAATCGGCGCTGGAACCAAGGTAATTCGGGTCGGACGTGCTGCTTTTTGGGCTACCGCTGGGAGCTTGAATGATCTCTTCCTGGTCGACTTCGATCATTTGGACCGACTCCTTGCTAGCCGGTTCCTCCATTTCAATTTCAAAATGGATGTTGTCCATTTCAGAGAAATCAGCGGAGTTGATTTTTTCGTCTGACTTGTTCAATAAATTGTCGAGCTTGAATTCAATTTTGGAATCTTCGAATTGTTGCAGGAGATCGCTTTCCTGTGCGATCGATGATTCGATTTCGATTTTTTCAGTTTCCCCGGGCTTGACTTTGATGGAGTCTGTTTTGCTGGGCTGGATTTCCTTGGCCTTGTTTATCCGGGCCAGGCGGGAAACGATTTCTCTGCTTTCCGGATACTCTTTTCTGAGCTTTTCCAGAATTTTTTCAGCGTTGCTGAAATATCCTTCACTGATGTAAAAATCGAGTTCCGCCAGATGGGAAGACAAACCCTTTTTGCTTTCGGCATCGGTTTTTATCTGCAGGCTGTCTTCGCCCTTGAGCAGGAATATGTCTTCCTCTTCCGACTTGATCCCGGAGATTTCCATCTCACCCATGCTTGGTTGCTGCAGTTCCTCGATCTGTTCGATCATTTCGGCGTGATCAAAATCAATTTCGATATTGGTCCGCTCATGACCGCTCAGATCCAGCAGTCGTTCATCGTTGGGTTTGAGTTTGGTCAACTTGTCCAGCATGACCTTGTATTCTTCGTCTTTGTTATCTTTCTTGTAGATCTTCAGGAGCTCGATGCCCTCGCTTAGCAAAGCTTCGATATCGTTGCTCATCTGGTAGACATCGAACAATTTGAATCTGATATCAGTATTGTTGGGAAAAGCGTTCTGGGCGGTTTTCAAAAGATCGATCGCCTTTTTAAAATTGTTTTTTTTCAACGCCTGATCGGCGTTGTTCAATTGAAAGGAAATGAACTCCCGCTCCTGCTGGTCGTCTTCTTCATCGGCCGAGGATTCTCCGGTCAGTTTCCCGAGTTGCTCCTGGTATGCGAAAGGCGAATCCGATAATTCGATCAGCTCCTTCAGTACGGAGATCAATTCGCTTTTCATGTTTTTCTGCTCATAGATCGGGAGCAGGGATTCATACATGGCGATCAGGCTGCTTGTTTTTTTGGTCGCTTTGAATATCGAGGCCAATTTGTTCAGGGCCGGCAAATAAGCATTGTTCGAAGTTATGATGAAGCGCAGCAGCGAATTGGCTTCGTCGAATTTTTCTTTTTCAATGAAGTGGTCGATGGTGGGAAGAAACAGCTGGTAGGCCTTGTCGATCTCTTCCCTTTGCAGGTAAACCTTGCCGAGCTTCATGATCACTTCGGTTTCATTGGAATCGATCTCGGCGATTTTCTTATATATCTGCTCGGCGTCATCAATGAGATTGTTCTTGAAATAAAGTTCACCGAGGATTTTCAGCAGGCTCAGGTGCTTGAATATCTCGTCGCCCAGGTTCCTGAGCATTTGAATGGCTTTGCCACTATTGCCCTGGGTGATGTAGCAGGAAATCAATTTTTCAAAGACCTTCAGGTGTTTGACTTTGTTGTAGGTCTGCATCAATAGCTCTTCGGCGGCAGCAAATTCCTTTTTCTTCATCAGGATGTCGCTGGCGGTGAGATATTCGCTGATCGCCTCATCCTTCATTCCCTCGCGCAGATAATTGTCCGCCAGAAGAATGCGCATCTTGATGTTGCTGCGATCGAATTCAAGGATTTTTTTGTAAATGCCCAGGGCTTTTTTCTGATTGTTCTGCCGTTTGTATTCTTCGGCCAGTTCCAGGTATATTTGCTTGGCCTCGATCGTCAAACCCTGCTTGGAGTAAAGATCGGCCAGCTTGAACGAAACCCCTTCATTCTGCGGATCGAGGCGGGTGATCCTTTTGTACATGGCGATGGCTTTGGTGAAAAAGCCTTCCTTTAAATAAAAATCAGAGATCCATTCGAATTGTTTGAAAGCTTCGGGAAGCCGGTTCAACTTGAGATTCAAATCACCGATGATCCTGCGTACCTCCAGGTCGTCGGGTTTCATTTCGATTATTTTTTGATACTCTTTGATCGCAGCCTCGATCTTTCCCTGCTTGAACAGCTTGTCGGCCAGCTGCAAAGTTTTTAAGCGATTTTCAGCAGCCATTTTTTAGTTTAAAGCTCTTTCTATGAAAAATAGTTACCTCTTTAAATAATAGCATATTTTTGTGTTTTTTGGTAGGATAGCCTTTGTTTTGGGCCAAACCGTAATCCGGAAAAAATTCAGCGAATTTTTCGAGTAGAAAGTCCCGGAAAACCTTGGCAATGATCGACGCGGCGGCGATGGATAGGCTCTTGTCGTCTCCCTTAATGACGGACCGGCCGTTAACCTTTAGAAAATCGGGAACCATGGCGTCGACCAGGACATAATCCGGCTTGATCTGCAGATGCTGGACGGCCTGGCGCATGGATTGCTTGGTGGCCTCAAGAATATTGCTGCGGTCGATCTCATCGTTCCAACACCAGCCGATAGAATATGCCAGCGCTTTTTCATAAATATCGTGTGCCAGTCGCAGCCTTTGTGCGGGAGTGAGTTTTTTTGAATCCCGATATTGGTAGTTAAGGCGTCCGGGATGTAAAATTACCGCCCCGGCGACCACGGGTCCAAACAGGCATCCCCGCCCTACCTCATCCACACCGCATATACGCCGATAATTTGTTTTGATTAATTCTGCTTCTATGGCAAAATCAGCCATTACCTGAGTTCTTTCAGGCGGGATGCTTTGCCTTTTAGTTTTCTCAGGTAGAATAATTTCGCTCTTCTGATTTTGGTATGTTTCTTAATTTCAATTTTCTGGACCAACTTGGAATTCAAGGGGAATATCCTTTCCACAGCGATACCGAACGAATTTTTTCGCACGGTAATGGTTTTGGAAATTCCCGAATTCTTGATGGCGATCACCGTGCCTTCATAAATCTGGGTCCTTTCCTTACCGGCTTCGATGACCCGGTAAAATACCTTCAGTTCGTCTCCAGGCCTGATTTCGGGAATATCGCTGCGCAATTCCTGGAAATTTTTAATGTCCTTTTTTTCTGTGGGCTCTTTTGGCAGGGTTT
>JALHTJ010000105.1 GCA_022865785.1 Candidatus Aminicenantota bacterium | reverse complement strand
CGGAGAGCCTGTCCCTGTTTCTCAACCCGGCCATGGCCAAGATCGTCTCGGACGCCCTGCGGCAGGACGGGTGAACTTGACCCAATACTACTATCTCGTAGCCTCACTGCCCCTGCTCTTTTTTGACGATGCCCCCCCATTCAGCAGCCGGGCCTGGCTTGAATTGTGCCGGGAGCAGGTGGCCGAAGGCGATCATGCCCTGCTCTCCCGCATCTCCTTCGAGGCGCTCCGCCCCCATCCTGACGATCATGCCCTGTGGCGCGCCTATGCCGCATGGGAGACGGCGCTGCGCAATGAACTGACCTTGCAGCGCGCCCAGCGCTTGGGCATTAGCCCGGATCCGTTCCTGCGCGAGGCGCCGTTTTACTCAGGGTTGCCCGTCCTGATAAGGGAAACGCTGGGCGCCGGGACGCCCATGGCGGTAGAGATGGCCCTGGACCGCAGGCGCTGGTCTTATCTCGAAGAACTCGAAACCGCCACCCAGTTCGACCTGGGACGCCTGATCGTCTATCGCCTGAAGCTGCTGCTCCTGGAACGAAAAAACCGTTTGCGGCCCGAACCGGGCCGCGAGGCGTTCGCGCAGGAATATACCCGGGTCTTGGACATCGCGGCCGCTTGGATGAGCGCCGCCAGCCCGCTATTAGATACGGAGAAGCGAAATGACTGAAGGAAAGGTCGTAGGGGTCAACGGCAACATGGTCACCGTCGAGGTCGAAGGCGATGTTTCCATGAACGAGGTCGCCTACGTGGCCAGCGGCGGGAAAAAGCTCAAGGCGGAGGTCATCCGCATCCGCGGGCGTCGGGCCGAAATGCAGGTCTTCGAAATGTCCCGCGGCATCGGCATCGGGGACAAGGTCGAGTTCACGGCGGATCTCCTTTCGGTGCGCCTGGGCCCCGGCCTGCTGGCTCAGATCTACGACGGCCTGCAAAACCCGCTCCCGGAACTGGCCGCCCGCTGCGGTTTCTTTCTCGAGCGCGGAATTTACCTCAGCCCCCTTGACGAGGAAAAAGAGTGGCCTTTCACCCCGGTGGCCAAAGCCGGGGATGCGGTCATGGCCGCCGACACGCTGGGAACCGTTCCGGAAGGCATCTTCAGTCACCGCATCATGGTTCCGTTTTACATGAAAGGATCCCTGAAGGTTGTCAAAATCGCTCCGGCCGGCGCTTATCGCATCAGCGATACCATCGCCGAGCTCGAAGACGAAAATAGCAAGCGGTTCCCGGTCACCATGTGCTTCAGCTGGCCGGTCAAGCGCCCGATCACCTGCTACCGCGAACGGCTGCGGCCCGGCGAGCCCATGGTCACCAAGATCCGCATCATCGACACCTTCATTCCCATCGCCCGCGGCGGCACCTACTGCATCCCCGGGCCGTTCGGGGCCGGCAAGACCGTCCTGCAGCAGGTAACGAGCCGCAACGCCGAGATCGACATCGTCATCATCGCCGCCTGCGGCGAGCGGGCCGGCGAGGTGGTCGAGACCCTCAAGGAATTCCCCAAGCTTCCCGACCCCAGGACGGGCCGCACCCTGATGGAGCGCACCATCATCATCTGCAACACCAGCTCCATGCCGGTCGCCGCCCGCGAGGCATCGGTCTATACCGCGGTCACCCTGGCCGAATACTACCGGCAAATGGGCCTGCATGTCCTGCTGCTGGCCGACTCGACATCGCGCTGGGCCCAGGCCCTGCGCGAGATGTCGGGCCGCCTGGAGGAGATTCCCGGAGAGGAAGCGTTCCCCGCCTACCTGGAATCGGTCATCGCCAGCTTCTACGAGCGGGCCGGCCTGGTACGCTTGCGCGACAACAGCAGCGGATCGGTCACAATCGGCGGCACTGTCAGCCCGGCCGGCGGCAACTTCGACGAGCCGGTGACCAAGTCGACGCTGAAAGTGGTCGGCGCCTTTCACGGCCTTTCCCGCGAGCGTTCCGATGCCCGCAAGTATCCCGCCATTCACCCCCTGGAGAGCTGGAGCAAGTACCCGGGGCTGATCGACGAGAGCGGCACCGAATACGCCCGCGATATCCTCTTTCGGGGTAACGAGGTCAACCAGATGATGAAGGTCGTCGGTGAAGAAGGCACCTCCCTGGAGGATTACGAGCTGTTCCTCAAGAGCGATTTTATCGACTCGGTCTACCTGCAGCAGGACTCCTACGACCCTGTTGACGCCGCAGTATCAACCGAAAGGCAGCGGCATGTCTTTCGCCTTCTTTTCTCGGTCCTGGTCGCGCGCTTTGACTTCGGCAGCAAGGAGAGCGCCCGGGGATTTTTCAACCAGCTGCGCCAGAAGTTTATCGACTACAACGGCGCCGCATGGCAAAGCGCTGAGTTCAACGACTTGGAGAGTGGGATCAAGGCTTTACTGGCAACCCAGCAGGTCGGGGTTGAAGCAGGCGGCAATAAGATCCGGGAAGCGCTTGAAAGGGGAAAATAAAGGGAAAACAGCATGAAAAAGGTCTACAGCAGGATCGAGGCGATCGCCGGCAACGTCATCACCGTCAGCGCCGACGACGTCCAATACGGAGAGTTGGCCACGGTCAGCTCCGCCCATGGTTCATCACTGGCCGAGGTCATCCGGCTATACGAAAACAAGGTGTCGCTCCAGGTGTTCGCGGGCAGCCGGGGGATCTCGACCGG
>JALHTJ010000104.1 GCA_022865785.1 Candidatus Aminicenantota bacterium | reverse complement strand
GTGCCGTCGTATTCGCCCAGCTCGGAAAGGGTGGGGCGCATGTGGCGGACGATCTCGGCATCGTAATCCTGGTGTTCGTGGTATTTCCCGGCCGGGCAGTTGCAGAAAAGTTTTTTTTCGGTTTTCAGCTGCTGGTGCACTTCCAGCCCGCACTTGAATCCCAATTTGGCATAGGTTTGGGGTTTGGTTTCCCGACGCGGGGTGTAGCCGACCCGTTTTTTGCTTTTTTCGTAATTTTCACGCGGCGCAAAGGGTTTTTTCATTTTTTTCCTCGGCGAGTCAGGGTTTACTATATGTCCGTTCCGCCTGCGTGTCAAGGTTTTTCAGGGTAATTATCCGGCTAATAAAACAGTGAATCCAACATTATTATTGAATTGATTTTGTTTGGATAAATGTGTCTGCCATTCACCCGGAAAGTTTTGACCTGCCGGGGTTCGCCTGCACTATCCCATGGCGTCGTCCTGCGGGCTTTAAAAATATTAGCAGGAACCCCGCTCATGGGATGGCCGTTGGGCTCACCGGGCAGGTGCCCAAAGACTTTCCTTGAGGTTCATGGTCAGACACATTTTTCAACAAAATTATTCCACGGCAGAAATTTTTTTTTGCCTGCCGTCTCACCCCATCTTGAGGAGGAAACATGAAAAGACAAAAAATGCTTTTGTTGGTTTTGGCGGTATGGATGGCACTCAACATGCAAGGCCAGCCGCTCCCGGCCGCTGCGCAACCGGCCCGCATCCAGCTGGCGATCCTGCTGGACACCTCGGGCAGCATGGACGGCCTGATCGACCAGGCCAAGTCAAGGCTGTGGAAGATCGTCAATGAACTGGCCACGGCCAGGAAAAACGGCCTGGCGCCGCGCTTGCAGGTGGCCCTTTACGAATACGGCCAGGACAGCATCCCGGCCGCCGCCGGCTACCTGCGCCGCATCGTGCCCTTGAGCGACGACCTGGACCGGATTTCCGAACAATTGTTCAAGCTGAAAACCAACGGTGGTCAGGAATTCTGCGGCCTGGTCATCCAGAGCGCGGTCCGCGATCTCGAGTGGAGCCGCCGTAATGGCGACCTGAAAATGATCGCCATTGCCGGCAACGAGCCGTTCAGCCAGGGAGCGGTCGATTATAAAAACTCGTGCCGTGAAGCGATCGCCCGGGGCATCATGGTCAACACCATCTTCTGCGGAAATTACCAGGAAGGCCTGCAGACGGGATGGAAAAGCGGCGCAGACCTGGCCGACGGGCAGTACCTGGCCATCGACGCCAACCACACTCCGCCGCCGATAACTGCTCCTCAGGACAAGGAGATCGCGCGCCTCAGCCAGGAAATGAACCAGACCTACCTGGCCTACGGAAGCGAGGGCGCCAGCGGCAAAGAGCGCCAGAAGGAACAGGACAAGAACGCGGCCTCATTGAGCAGCGAGGTCACGGCTCAACGGGCTGCGGCCAAAGCAGCCCCGCAATACAGTAATTCAGCCTGGGACCTGGTCGACGCCAAAAAAACGGGCCAGGTCAAGCTGGAAGAAATGGCGGAAGCCGAACTGCCGGAGGAAATGAAAGGCCTGACCGTGAAGGAGCGGAATGAATTCGTATCCGCCCTGCAGGGCAAGCGCGAGGCGCTGCAGAAAAAGATCGCCCGGCTGCACGATGAACGCCAACGCTTCGTCGAGGACAAACTGAAAAACCAGTCGGCAGCCGGTACCCTGGACGCGGCCATCATCCGCGCCCTGCGCCTCCAGGCCAAAGCAAAAAACTTCAGTTTTGACAAATAAACGGCCGCAGCCATGGAGAAGAAAATGAAAAACAGAAAGTTGCGATTTTCCGTACTGCTCTTCCTGACCCTGGCCATGATGGCCGCCTCGGGCTCGGCACTGCTGGCTGACGGCTTCATCGTCATCCCCCGGCCGCCGCGGCCCGGTCCGCTTTCACCTTTCCCCTTGCAGGTCGTCCGCCACGACGTCAGGGTCGAGATCAACGAGCAATTGGCCACCACGACCGTGGACCAGGAATTCTACAATCCCAACAATTCCCGCCTGGAAGGGTATTACTTGTTTCCCCTGCCGGTCGGCGCCACGATCCAAAACTTCAGCATGTGGATCGACGGCCGGGAAACCCGGGCCGAACTGCTCGATGCGGTCAAGGCCCGGAACATTTACCAAGACATCGTGCGCCGGCTGCGCGACCCGGCTCTGCTGGAATACGACGGCCGCGGCGTTTTCAAAATGCGGGTCTTTCCCATCGAACCCTACAGCAAAAAGAGGATCAAGATTTCCTATCATGAAGTCCTGGAAATGAACAACGGCAACATCGCCTATTCCTACCCGCTGGGCACGGAAAAATTTTCGGCCAGGGCCATACCTGAGGTCAGCATCGAATTACAAATCCATTCATCCACCATGCTGGCCGGCATCCATTGCCCTACCCACCCGGTCAGCATCGAGCGCCTTACTTCCAAAAGCGCCAAAGTGAGCTACCTGAGCAGGAACAGCCTCCCGGATACGGACTTCAAGGTTTTTTTCACGCCCGCCTCGGGCCGTTTCGGATTTTCCATGCTGACCTACCGCCCGCGCGGCCAGGATGGCGTTTTTTTCTTCAGCGCCAGCCCGAACAGCGGCAGCGCCGACAGCAACGTCGCTGAAAAAGACATCACCTTTGTCGTGGACACTTCGGGCAGCATGGCCGGCCGCAACTTGGAGCAGGCCAAAAATGCCATTCTCTATTGCCTGGGCCGGTTGAACCGCGGCGACCGCTTCAACGTTATCCGCTTCGCCACCGAGGCCGAAGCCTTGTTCCCGGGCCTTACGGCAGCCGCGGGCGCGAATCTGCGCCGGGCCGAACAATTCGTCCACCAATGGCAGGCCGGCGGCGGAACCAACTGCGAAGAAGCGCTGCAAACGGCACTGGCCACGGCCGGGACTGCGGGACGTCCCCGCCTGGTCATACTGATCACCGATGGCAAGCCGACCATCGGCGCCACCGATGAGGAGGCATTGCTGCGCATCATTGCCCGTGCCAAGCCCGGTCAATTGCGCATTTTTCCGGTGGCCATCGGCAGCGACATCAACACCCACCTGCTGGACAAACTGTCCGAACAGACCCGGACATTCCGCACCTACATTGCGCTCAATGAGAATATCGAAAGCGGCATCGCCCGCTTTTACGACAAGATCCGTTCGCCGGTTTTGAGCGACATTCGCCTGACCTTTTCCGGCCATGTCCGCGCTTTGCAGATTTACCCCAAAGACCTGCCCGACCTGTACCGGGGCTCGGCCCTGACCGTGGTCGGCCGTTACCGGGGTTCAGGCCGGGCCGCGATCACCGTCAGCGGCCGGGTGAACAACCGGAGCGAGGAGTTCACTTTTCAAGCCGATTTCCCTGCCGCTGATCCCGGCCACGATTTTCTCCTGCCGCTTTGGGCGGCCCGGCGCGTCGGCTTCCTGCTGGACGAGATCCGCCTGCACGGGGAAAACAGGGAACTAGTCGATGAAGTAGTCAGACTGGCCAGGCAATACGGCATTGTCACTCCCTATACCAGCTACCTGATCGTGGAAGATGAAAAGATCCGCCGCGACCGCGGCGACCTGGCCGAAAGCGACATGACCCTGGGCCGGAGTCTGGCTGCCAGTCCGGCAATGGCCCAAAAACACCGCGAGGAGTTCGCCGGCATGAAGGACAAGTCGGGACAAGGCAGCGTGCGCGCCAGCAGCGAACTGCAGAAGCTGAACCAGGCCCAAACTGTCTCAGAAACCAGGTCCGGCGCCAGCCGCTGGCAGGACCGGGACCTGCAGGTAAAAATCGTCCGGGGCAAGGCTTTTTACTCAAGCCACGGTGTTTGGAACGATGCCCGCATCCAGGCAGCGGCCAAACTGCCGGTCAGGCGCATCGCCTTCGCTTCCAACGACTATTTCGCTTTGTTGAAAAAGCAGCCGGAACTGGCCCAGGTGCTGGCCATTGGCCGCAATGTCCGCTTTGTGGCCGGCGGCCGCGTTATCGAAATTTTCGATTCGCAGGAAACGGCAGAGTAATTTAACGGGTGGTAGTGAACAAATTGAACTTGGGCGGGTTTTCCAAGTATTTTTTCACCGTACACAACTGGGCCGCCTGCACCACGGCGGCCCGGTATTTTTCCGGGAAAACCGCGGGCAGGATAATTTCGATATTAATCTGACCAATCAGGTGGGATTGGGCATCGAACTCCATACTTTGGCGAAGCTCGATTCCCTCCATGGCGATGCCGCGCTGCTGGCAGAAGGAAAGAACATAGATACCGGCGCAGGTGCCCAGAGAGACCAAAAAAAGATCAAAAGGCTGCGGGGCGCTGTTTTCGCCGCCCGCGCGCACAGGCTGATCGGTTTCATGGGTGAAGCCGTTGTATTCGGCGTTGACTTTTTTGCCGCCGGGAAAAGTGATCTTCATATCCACGTTTTTTTCTCCTCATGCAAATTTAAACAGCTTTGGCCGGCAAACTGAAAATCACATACGGATGCCGGCAGCGAGCAGCATACGTAAAACTTCATTGGTCGCTTCCTGTCCTTCCATGAGCAAATCGCCTTCGCCGTCGTAGATGCGGAAATGGGGAATGGAACCCAGTTTATACTGCCGGGCCAGGGGCGAGCCCCAATCGATGCCCTTGACCCCTTTGCGGTTGATGTCGACTTTCAGCACAGCCAGGTCGGGTCTTTTGCTGCCCAGTTCCTGGAGCAGCGGCGAGATCTTTTTGCAAGGCGGGCAATAGTCGCTGTAAAAATCAACGATATTGGTCTTTCCTTTCAGCAGATAGTTCTCGATCGCCAGTTCCGCTCCGGGATCATGGGCGTTTACGGCAACGCTCCGGCCCTGATGGGAGACAAAAACATAGGCCAGAATCCCAAGCAGCAACAGCAGCAACAGCATCCATGGTTTGAAAAAGGTGCGGTCAACATGCCCCTGCGGCGCCACAGCCTCGTAGCCGGCAACCGCATCCTTCCTGGACAAGACCGCCCCGCAGTTGATGCACTTGAATCCCTGATCAGGAGTGAAACGATGACAATACGGACACACCATGGCCGCCTCCTAAAACTCTATTGTATCCGAAACGGTTCATACAGGCAAGCAGGATCAGGGAGTTTTTCGCAGCAAACGGAGCCGCTGCCGCGAGCGGGCGGCCAAATCGGTATAGGGGTTGGCGTCAATGCAGGCCTGGTAGCCGCGGGCGGCCTCGGCCCGGTCGCTGGCCAGCTCCATGGTGCGGCCATAAACATAGGCATCATAGAACAGCCACAACCGGGTCATGAGATCGCCGCGCGCCCTGTTAACCAGCCGATCGAAGGCCGGAAGGGCACTGCGCCCTGCTTCGCCGGCGCGGCCGCCCTGGGCTAGGAAATAATAGGAAGACATTTCGGCCAAATGCCCAAAGACCAGAGAATTGCGAAAAATGTCGTCGAAAAGGAACTTTGCCCTCGTGCTGTCCGTAAGATCCAGGAGCAGGGCTCTTGCCAGTAACAGACGAAGTTCGCGCAAGTCGACGATGCCCAGCGGCCGCCTCTCAAGTTCTTGCAGAATGGCCAGCGCGGCGGCATATTTGCCCTGGAACAGGTCGGCCATGGCCTGGCAAAAGATCGCCAGCTCTGGAAGACTGAGCTTGACCTTTCCAAGCTCCTCTTCGGCATTGCTGAACATGCCGGCATGCAAAAAAATGTAACTTTTAAACAGGCTCACGCCGAAATTAGAAAAACCCCAGAACTCGGAACTGTCCGAATGGGTATCCGTCAACCTTTGAATGGCGGCATCGGGATCGCCTTTCAACATATCCATCTCGCATAGCCTTTCGTTGGCGTCGTTGTTGCCGGGATAGAATGCCAGGGCCTGCTGCAGGGTCTTTTCCCCGTCGGCATAGCGCCCGAGCCCGATCTCAAGGTCACCCTGCAGGTAGCGCAGGCCCGAAAGCAAGTAGGGGTTCTGCAGTGGCAGGCTGGCGGCCTGGCGGATCAATTCCAGGGCATTTTTCAAATTGTGTTTCTTTACCTTTTCCTGGAAACTGGAATTGACAAGGGTATATACCCGGCGCAGGATATCGAAGGGATCAAAATAGGAAAAAGAGCCGTTCCCTGTCTGCACCGTCAGCCGCCCCTCCCGGTCCAGCTCCAGAACATCGCCGGTTTTTCCTTCAATGAAGCGGATGGGGCCGTTTTCCAGCCAGCCATTCTCGATCATCTGCACTTGGGCCGGCAACATGAACAGCCTGTTTTCATAAGGAATATTTTGCTGCTCGTTCAGCAATAAATTGGGAATACCCCTGATCAATTTGTCGTCATTGCTCGCCGTGGCGAAGCCGATCTCGGCGATGAACGACAAATGGGAGAACAGGTTGTTGATCCCGAATAGCATGAACTTGGAAAGGCCGGCACGGCTTTTTAGCGGAATGGTCTCGAAAGTCCCGGGGTGGGTGAAGATGTATTTTTTGATCCCCCGCAAATAGATCAAAGCGCAGGGATACATGCACTGATAGTGCTGGACGGTCAGCAGCGCTTGCCCTTCCCCCTCCGGGGTTGGGGCCAAAAACTTAAACGAATTCGGTTTGATGATCCCGAGATAATCATAAGCCTCATACTCAAATTCCTTGAGGAAAGGCTCCCGCTTCAGGACCTCTCCATCCAGGTCCAGGATAACCAACTGGCCTAAAGATTGTGAACTGGCGATGGATCGCGCTGGGGGAAAGACCTGGTCGGCAGGAGGAGCCAGAATTGCGACCACCACCTTCTTGTCTTCCAGCTGTTGGCGGAGATCATCACCCAGGGAGCCGGTATTCAACTCGACCGGGGGGATGCTTCGCGTCTGGCAGGAATGGTAGACATTGAAAGGGGCGAAATCTTTTTGCCAAAGCCGGACGCCGAAGCGGTTGCGCGCCTCCAGGACACCACCATCGTTGCGCAGCGAGTGGACGACGCGCGAGCCGAAGGTCGAAAAATAACCAAGGACCAGCAGGACGGCCAGCGCCGTGCCGGCCAGGGCCCACTTGACCGGCCGGCGGCCCAGAGAATGAAGCAGCCTGGACAGCCGGGTCAGCCTCTCCCTTTGGAAGAAATGGACCATGGCGCCGGCGTCGCGGAAGCGGCGCGCCTTGGATTTTTCCAGGGCTTTCTCCAGCCCGAAACGCAAAAAACGCGGCGCGTTGAGGCCTGCCGCCGCGATCGGCTCCGGCCGCTGGTTGAGCTGCCTGAATATCACCTCCATGGTGCTTGTGTGCTCGAAGGGGTGGCGGCCGGAGAGGGAGCGGTAAAGGATCAGCCCCAGCTGGTAGACGTCGGAGCGGCAGTCGACCGTCTCACCGCGGATCTGTTCGGGAGACATGTAATAAGGCGAACCCACAACCTCGCCGACCGTGGAAGTTTTGTCAATGTCGTCCACCGCCTTGGCCAGTCCGAAATCCAGTATTTTTATCTTCTGCTCGTCAGCGATCAGGATATTGGCCGGCTTCAGGTCACGGTGCACAATTCCGTGCCGGTGCAGTACCTCAACCGCCTCCAGGATCTGCAGGAATATATTTTTAAATTGCGGCCAACTGTACTGCCCCTTTTCCTTCAGGTGGAACTTGAGGCTCTGGCCCGCAGCCAGCTCCATGACCAGGAAGTGGATCCCCTGCCACATCTCCAGGGAAAAGACCTTGATGATGCGCGTGTCGCTGATCTGGCGCGACAGGTTGATCTCGCGCTTGACACGCAGGAACTTTTTTTCATTTTTGGCCAGCCGGGGATTGAGGAACTTGACCGCCAGCCGCGAATTCAAGGTCAGGTCCAGGGCTGCAAAGACGATGCCAAAGCCGCCCTGGCCGATCAGCTTCTCCAGCCGGTAGCGCCCGTTGATTATCGTTCCCGCCGCCAGCTTGACCAGGTTCAGGTAGGCAAGCTCCTGCGGCCCGCTGCCTTCGTCAGAACCGGGACCAATAGTGAAACCAAACGTTTTTTCGCTTTTATCCAAAATTGCCCTATATTAAAAAGTAAAATTACACTTGAAATTAAATTTTAGCAGTTTCAGGAAAAAAAAACAATCACAACCCCCGTTCTTCTTTGTTCCGGTTTCCGGTCATTAAAGGGACTTCTTGGTTTTTTCTTGCTCACGACCGGACGGCGTGTTATGATTTTTTTAGAGCACGGAGGAAAATATGAAAAAAATATTTCTGGCGATATTTTTGCTGGCGGTTCTTGCCGGATACGCCCAAGAGACCAGCGAGTTCGAAAAATATTTTGCAGGACCGACCATGCGCGTGGATGTGTTCCACAGCGGGGACGCCAAGGAAGAAATGTTCACCATCGACCGCGTTATCCAGGAGGGGCCATGGGCCGGCAATCCACGCCAACCCGTCGTGCCCTTCGCGCTGGGCCGCTACCTGCTGCGGGTGAGCGATGCTGCTTCCGGCACCCTGATTTACAGCAAGGGCTTCGACAGCTATTTCGGCGAATACAAGACCACTGAGCCGGGCGTGAACGGGGTCAAAAAAACCTTTTCCGAAACCCTGCTTTTGCCTTTTCCCAAAAACAAGATCCGCCTGGAGGTGCTGCTGCGCGACCGCGAGAATCGCCCCCAGCCCATTTTTAAAAGTGAGATCGACCCGGCCGACATGTTCATCGTACGTGAAAAACCCGCCGCCGATGTGCAGGTGGTCGAGCTGATAAAGAACGGCCCGCCGGCCGAAAAAGTCGACCTGGTCATCCTCGGCGAGGGCTATACCGGGGCCGAACGGGGGAAGTTCCGCGGCGACCTGGCTCGCTTCACCACCGTCATCTTCAGCCAGGAACCCTACAAGACCTATAAAGACCGCTTCAACGTCACCGGCCTGTTCCTGCCCTCGACCGAGAGCGGCTGCGATGAGCCGAGCTACGGATCGTTCAAAAACACGGCACTGGGCGCCTCGTTCGACTCTTTCGGCTCGGAGCGCTACATGCTGACCGGTGACAACCGCGCCTGGCGCGACGTCGCCGGCCGCATCCCCTACGACGCCGTCATGATCATGGTCAACACCCCGCGCTACGGTGGCGGCGGCATTTATAATCTCTACTGTACTTTCACGTCGGACAACCAGTGGCGCGACTATCTATTGATGCATGAGTTCGGCCACTCCTTCAGCGGTTTGGCCGACGAATACTATACGTCCGCCGTGGCCTACAATGAGTTCTACCCGGCCGGAGTGGAGCCGCTCGAACCCAACATCACCGCCCTGCTCGATCCGAAAAATCTCAAATGGAAAGAACTGGTGACGAAAAAGACC
>JALHTJ010000103.1 GCA_022865785.1 Candidatus Aminicenantota bacterium | reverse complement strand
GACAGGATCAGGTTCAGGAGGATGAAAGGATAGGGATCGGCTGGGCGCCAAAACAAAACGAGCGAGTTCATTCCAATCCACAGGGCGATGAAAACGCCGAAAATAATGAGAAACACCCAACTGCCACCGAAAACCGCGATGCGATCCGCCAGTCTTTCACCCAGGGTCCACTTTTGTTCGAACTCGGCATCGACGTTCTTGGCCAGGAGTTCGTGGTCGCGGATGCTGTGCAGGACCTCCTCCTCGAGCGTGGAAAGCTCCCCCTTCTCGGACTCGAGCAGCGAGTGCACATATTGCGCCCGGTATTTGGTCATGTCGGGCCGGCAGATAAAGCTCTGCGGCGACCAGTCTGGATGATCGCGGACAATCTCCTTGGCAACGACATCGCGGACAACGGCGGCCGGAACAAGTTCGCTGCCGGGGAAGGTCTTGCCACAGATCGCGCACACATAACGGTCATTTTTTTTATTCATATCCATACCCTCCGCTGAGGCCAGGCATTATTTTCATGCCTTGGTTCAATTATACGAAACAAATTGAATTTTTTGAATAGCAGCGCCGCTAATTCAAGAATATACCCAGGCGCTCCCGGGTGGCTAGGATGACAAAATCCCTTTATTGCCGTAAAATGAGCAAGGAGGGTTGCCATGTTCCGCATACGCAAGATATATGATCGTCATACGCCGAGTAATCACAAGGCCCTGGACCAGGCGCTGGCCATTCTGCGCAGCCATTTCACGGCCGTGAAGCCGGAAAAGATCCACGAGCTCAACTCCAGGATCGACAACCCCCTCAAGTACAAGTTTCAAACGTTGCTTTTTGTGGCCGAAGACGATAAAAGCAACGTCAAGGGATTCGCCATCCTGCTGGCCGCCCCGGACCTTAAATTCGCCTTCCTGGATTTCATCGCCACCCGCAAGGGCATCCTGGCCGGCGGCATCGGCAGCGCCATTTACGAGCGCGTCCGTGAGGAAGCTGAGGAGATGGGGGCCATGGGCCTGTTTTTCGAATGCCTGCCGGACGATGCCGGTCTATGCCAGCTGTCCCACTTTCTGAAGGACAACGCAGCCCGCTTGCGCTTCTACGAAAAATTCGGCGCCCGGCCCATCCAGGGAACGAAATACGAAACCCCGGTCAAGCCCGGTGATGTCTGCCCTCCCTATCTCGTCTTCGATGATCTGGGCCACGGCACCCCCCTGGCCCGAGACACTGCCCAAACGATCGTGCGAGCCATTCTGCAGCGCTTATACGGCGATTACTGCCCAGCTGAGTACATCCAGATGGTGGTGGATTCCTTTCGCGACGACCCGGTGCAGCTAAGGCCGCCGCGCTATTCCAAAAAGAGTCCCGCCAGCGTCGAAACGGCGCTGCGGCTGAAGGCCCGGCGGATCATGCTGGTGGTCAGCGAAGGCCACCGCATCCACCACGTCAGGGAGCGCGGCTACGTGGAGTCTCCGGTGCGCATTGATTCCATACTGGCGGAGATCGATAAAACAGACTTCTTTGTCCGCGTTCCGACCGAGCAATACCCGGAGAAATTCATCCGCGATGTCCACAGCGGCCATCTCGTGGGCTTCATAAAAAAGGTCAGCAAGGAAATCGACCCGGGGAGTTCGCTGTACCCATATGTATTCCCCCTTCGTCACCCCGAACGTCCGCCCAGGGAGTTCTGGGTGACGGCCGGCTACTATTGCATCGACACCTTCACCCCCTTGAGCCGCTACACCTACCAGGCGGCCCGCCGGGCCGTTGACTGCGCGCTCACGGCGGCGGACCAGCTGCTGCAAGGCGAACCGTTGGCCTATGCGCTGGTGCGCCCCCCCGGCCACCATGCCGAAAGCCGCGTTTTCGGGGGGTTTTGTTATTTCAACTCCGCCGCCATCGCAGCCCAATACCTGTCCAAATTCAGCAGGGTCGCCATCCTGGACCTGGATTATCACCACGGCAACGGCACACAGGAGATCTTCTACCGGCGCCGGGACGTCCTGACCGTTTCGATCCATGGTGATCCCTCGTTCGCCTATCCCTACTTCAGCGGTTTTCGCAACGAAAGGGGTGAGGGGGAGGGACTGGGATACAACCTCAACATCCCCTTGCCGGAAAATCTGAGCGGCGCCGAACACCGCATGGCGCTGAAAAAAGCCCTGAAGCGGCTGGCGGATTTCCGGCCAGAATTCCTGGTGATTCCCTTTGGAGCGGATACGGCCAAGGGCGATCCCACCGGCACCTGGAGCTTGAAAGCAGCCGACTTTCATGCCATGGGCATGATGATCGGGACTATCCGCCTGCCCAAATTAGTGGTCCAGGAAGGCGGCTATCGCACCCGGCAGTTGGGAGTCAACGTGCTGGCTTTCCTGAAAGGGCTGCTGCAGGGCCGCAACGGGATTTAGGGAGAAACCCCAGGCCAAAAGTATTTCTTAATTTCCCCGAAAAATCACCTCAGCAAAAGGCTAAACAATAACAGTGGGAAAATGTCGGTTTTATCCGGCTTTCTTTTGCGGCAGCAGGAAATACCCGAAAGTGAGGGTAAAGAAAAGGTAGACGGCGACAATGCCCCAGCCGAGCATATTCATGCCGCCATTGAGCTGGATCAGCAGCATGGCAACAAAGGCAATGGCGTCATAGACGAACAGGTTCAGGATTATGGCCCGGCGCAGCACCGATGCTTCGCCGTTCCTGGCAAACCAGGCAAGCATCAAATTGCCCATGAGTGCCGCCCCGTACTCCCTGGCAGTGATGGCCGCCCCGGGACCGAACGAGCTGCCCAGCAAGGTCAGCAATGGACCGGGGAAGAACAGCAGCAGCGGCCCGAAACCGAGACATACAACCGCCTTGATAATCATCAGTGTCTTGAACTTCATTTCATCCTCCTTCTAAAAGAACCAGTCTTTTATTTGTTCTGCGTGGAGCAGACCAAACCCCTTTTTTTTCCTTACCACATTGATTTCCTTATTACAAGAGCGAGGGAAGACCGACACGATTCCGGGCTCCGGAACAGGATCGGTCCGGAACGCCGGACCAGGCAAAAATGGTAACCGGCGGTGCGCTCCCTTATGCGATCAGCCTGCAATTCATTTTCGGCGGCAGGTCATTTCACCATTTCCAGAAGTACATCGACCGCTTTTTCCAGCTGCTGGTCGCGGCCGGCGGCGATGATCAGCGGTTCGTTTTTCACGACAAAATCGGGGACGGTTTCCAGGTTTTCCAGCCAGCGCCCCTTGCCGTCTTGGGCGCTGACCGGGACCATGCCCCACATGGTGGAGCCGTCCTGCAACCTTTCCCAGCCCGCGAAACTGCAGGTACCCGGCGTGGGCATGCCGATGGTCTTGCCGATGCCGAGCTCCTGGTAGCCGCAGGCGAAGCAGTGGCCGTCGCTGTAGTTCGCCTCGTTGAACATGGCCACGGTGGGCTTGGTCCAGCGGAAGGAGGGCTCGTAGCCCAACGAGCGTTTTTCGGTGCGATAGTCGAGGAATTTGCTGCCGCTGAAGAACATGGCCAGATCGGCGACAAGGTCGCCGCCGCCATTGAAGCGGGTATCGACGATCACACCCTTGCGGTCGTGGTATTTGCCCATCATCTGTTCGTAGACATCGCGGTAGGGACCGTCGCCCATGCCGGGGATGTGCACATAACCCAACTGCCCCTGGCTCAGCTTATCGACCTCCTCCTCGTTCTTCCTGACCCAACGCTTGTACAGAAGAGCATATTCATCGTTCAGCTCAATGGGTTTGAACGAAACCTGCCGCCTGGTTTTCGTCAACGGATCAAAAACTTGCAGCAGTGTGAACCTGCCGGCCTTGCGGTTCAGGTAAGCGGCGCTGTCGCGGTCGGCGGCGACCGTCTCGCCGTCGATCTGCTCGATGATCATCCCGGCGCCGATTTTTATGCTTGCCTTGTCAAGAGGACCGCCGCGGATGATCTCGGCGATGCGAATTCCATCACCACTGTGGTCGTAATCCATGAATATGCCCAACGAGGCAGTGTCGTCACCGTCGCTGGGGCGCGGATTGTATCTGGCACCGGAATGGGAACTGTTCAGCTCGCCCAGCATTTCCGAAAGCAGGTCGGTGAATTCGTAACCGCTGCCGATGCCGGGCAGGTATTTCAGATACGCGTTTCGCAGCCCATCCCAGTCGGCGCCATGAAAACCCGGCGAGTAAAACCCGGTCCGGGTGCGCTGCCACACATGCTCGAACATATATTTCATTTCCGCGGCCCGGTCCAGTCTCATTTCGCCATTGAGTTCGACGGCCTGACGCTTGCCTTTGTCCAGGTCGATTTTGGCGATCTTGCCGTCGGCAAGGAGGAACAGGTTCTTCATCTCCTTGTCCCATTGCAGCTGCCCTGAGTCGGCGTCGAGCTGCAGCACCATTTTTGCTTCCTTGCTGCGCAGATTACTGCTCCACAGGTTTAGCCCCTTTTCGAAGCTGGCCAGGTAGTACAGGGTTTCGCCGTCTTTGGCAAGCAGCGCATCGCCGATGACGGCGGAGTGCATGGTCAGCCGGGCCTTGCGGTCACGCAGGTTGTCCCAATCGAACACAAGCGCGACGTCTTTTTTTTCAGCGCCGGCCTGCTTGTCCTTTTTATCCTTCTTGCCCTTGTCCCGAGCATCCTCTTTTTTCTTTTTCTCCTTTGCTTCGATCGCCTGCAGCAGGGCGTAATCCTCCTTGCTCAGGTTGAAGCGCTCCCAGGCCTCGCGGCTGAAGAACATGGAGTATACATCAGCCTGCCTGTCACCGCTTTTGGCCAGGCTGCGCAGGCCGTCGCGGGTACTGAACCACAGCATCTGTTTGCCCGCGTTTACCCATTTGGGCCGGTAATCGCTGTGGCCGCTCTGAGTGAGGTTGATCATTTTGCTTTTGCCGTCGGCCGCGATCAGAACCACATCCCCCACCATAAGTATCGGACAATACTCGACCAGGAGCCATTTGCTGTCCGGACTCCAGGAAAAATACTGGTCGCCATCGGACATGTAGTAGAGCTCGTCCGGAGTGAGCAGGACGCGTGCTTGCTTGCTGGCCAGGTTGTAGACCGCGAGCGAGGCGCGATTTTGGATGAACGCGACTTCCTTGCCGTCCGGAGAATATTGCGGCTGGTAGTTGTTGTTGTCGTTGCTGAACAGTGGTTCTTCTTTGAGCACGGTGGCTGCGTAAAAATAAGGCTCCTCCTGGCGTGTTTTTTTGCTTTGATAGATCTGCCATTTGCCCTGGCGCTCGCTGGCATAGAGGATGGCTTCACCATCAGGGGAGAAGCTGGCAAAGCGTTCCTGCTCGGGAGTGTTGGTGATGCGCTTGGTGACGCCTCCCTCGACCGCCGAGACAAAAACCTCGCCGCGGACCACATATACGACCTCCTTGCCGTTGGCCGACACATCCATCTCCCTGGCGTTGCCGCTGATAGCCAGGAAAAGGTCGTTATTGCGCTTGTCCTCGCTGCGGATGGCCACGGCAACCTTATGCGCTTCAGCACCCGGCACCAAGGTATAGAGGTCGCCGTCGTAGCCGAAGCAAAGGGTGCCGTCACTGCTGCTGCTCAGGAAACGAACCGGGAACTTCTTGAAAGATGTCAGCTGGCGGTTCTGCCCGGGATTTTTCAGCTCGAGTTTATGAACGTTGAAGTTGCCGCTTTCTTCGCTCAGGTAGCAAATGCTTTGATCGTTATCGGCGAAAACCGGATTGCGGTCCTCGCCCTTGAAGACGGTGATCAGCCGTTGTTCGCCGCTGCGGCTGTCGTAAAGCCAAATGTCGCGGGTTATGGACGAGGTGTGGTGCTTGCGATATTCGTTTTCGCCCCCTTTCTTGTCGTGGTATACCATTAGCCGCCCGTCCCGGCTTACCTGGACGGCTTCGGCAGGGAAGGTCCATACCATGCCGACGCGGCCGCCCTTGGCCGGAACGCTATAGAGTTCAGGCTGCGATCCGCTGGGAAACTGCCGGTGGCTGGCCAGGTCCTGGCGCTGAGCGCCGAAGATCACCGCCTGGTCATCGGCGCTGAATGAGTATGGATACTCGTTTCGCGAGTGGCATGTCAGGCGCCGGGGCTCTCCCCCTTCGGCACTGACGATGAATACATCGAAATTTCCATAGCGGTCCGCAGCGAAGGCGATCGATTTGCCGTCGTGACTCCAGACGGGCATGTGGTCATAGGCTTCGTTGAAAGTGATTGCCTTGGCGCTGCCGCCGCTTGCCGCCACGGTGTAGAGATCGCCCTTGTAGGTGAAAGCGATGGTCTGCCCGTCGGGGGAAATGGCCGGATAGCGCAGCCAGGTGGGACCATCCTGGGCAATAACCATGGTCACGCCCAGGCACAGGAACAATGCCAGGATGAGTATAGGTTTCATAAACAGATATACGCAAAAACGGTTTTCTTTGGTTTCAGGGCAATAGTGATTTTTTTGGCTCATGTCAGGAATAGTAAGAAATATTCGCGAAAATTACAACTGCCGCTTGAGCATTCAGGGATGATATGCGAATTGGTCCACCCTGACAGCTCCCTCGCGCTGTTTTGTCGTGAGCTAAGACCTGGCCCCCGGCTGCCGGTTCAGGGGGCGAAGGGAATAGAGAGTATATAGACCGTGATATAGAACAGGCTGACGGCAGCGAGATGTATCCAAAGAGGCATGATGCGGGAAACAAGAACGACACCCCGGCGGGCAGCGATCACAGTAGCAAAGACGATTCCACTTATGACCGGAAAGACGGTCAACAATAAAATCTCCCGCCGCTCGATCGGGCTGGCGGCCCCCCAGAGCAGGAGCAGTGTCCAGCCAGCCATAAGCGCGGCGCCGATGCCCCAAGCGATGCGAAGCTCAATGTTATTGCGGGCTGAATCGCCGCCGAATAACGCAGCGCCGATTCGCCGGGACAACATGGGGATGACGGCAAGGCCGTCGGTGACGGCGCCCACCAGAAATGCGACTTGCAGCAACAAAGTGACGGTTTCTCTTGAAACGTCTGGCATATACTCCTCCTAATGGTCTTTGGGTCGACGGCCAGCGCTGACATGGAACGCAGAGAAGATAAGTCGGCTGAACACTGCCTGGCTGCCACTGCGGACAATTCCATTCAGCGCTCCTCTTTCAACTTTTGTCTTTCTTGAGTTTTGCTTCCATTTTCAACAGTTCAATATACAGGATTTCCGATATCTTTTCAGGAAGATAGCGGACCTTATATCCTTTTAATCTCATTTTCCGGTCAAAAGCATGGGTCAGGACCGTTTCTTTATTTTCAATGTTCAGGGACGGATTGTGACTTTGTGACTTTGCTGCCAGTACTCTTAAAATCACATATCGCATCCATTCCCTTATCTTTTTTAATCAACAATTTATTGCCTTTTTGCAATCCGCCTAAAATTTTTTTATCGGGCGTCACCATTTTTTCTCATTCCGCCGCTTTCTCATCAAAGGCTTTCAGGCGCTCGCGGGCTTTTTCAAGCGTCTTTTTAATTTTATCCTTATCCGGGTTCGCTTCTTCCTTGAGCTCCTTTTCCAATTGCTTGATATTTTCCAGCAAGTCATTTTTGGTATCTTCTTTCTGCTGGGCCAGCTCCGCCTTGTCAAATACGATCTCCTCGGCGGCCGGCGCTTTTTCGCCCTGCTTTTCCATTACCGGTTCGGGGATGCAACTCTGGTCTTCTGCCAAACGGCGTTGATTCATGTAGGCCGGAGAGGTGATCTCGATGCCGTGACCGTGCAACACATCCAATACCGCCCGGTATAGATTCGAACGAGCCGTGATAAGTCCTTTCACTTCGCTGAGAACTCCGGAGACACGGTACGTAATCGCATAATTCCCGAGTTCCAAAATATGGACAAAGGGCTCTTCCAGCCCGCTTTTTTCCGCGGCTTTTAGCAAAAGGGGTTCAACCTTGGCATGATGAACATCATAACCCAGAGAAAGAGACGCAGAGACGATGGCACCGGAACCAGGGACCGTGGAGACGGGGTTTGAGATCAGGTAGGTGTTGGGGATAGCGATCAGCTCTCGATTCTCCGATTGAATTTCCGTATCGAACAGGCCCCTTTCAGCGACACGCCCGAAGTAATCACGAACATAAACAAAATCACCGATGCGGAACGGTTTTGTAATACGAAGCAAGATCCCGGCCATGAGATTCGCGAAAATGGTGCTTGATGAAAAGGCGAAGATGCCCGAGATAACCAGGCCGATAATCCAGATGACCTGATTGCGGGAACTGTCGCTTACAGGCAAAGCCAGGGTTATGGCCACGATACCCACAAAGATCAACCCTAGCATGGCCAGTTGCCGGGAAAACATGCGTTCATTGCCGAGGTTGGAATGCCGCCCGATAAGAATACGATGCACACTCCATAGCAGCCCCCCGAAACCCAGGACCGTCAATAACAATGGGAAAAATAGAACCATGATTTCAAAAATTTTATTTAAAAATGACATGCTTGATCCTTATGGCAGCAGCAATCATTATTTGCTGCTGTCAGTGCAATCCCTGCACAAGTATAGAATCTGATTTTTTATTGTCAAGAAAATCGATCCTGACCGGGTCGGTAGTGATTGATATTGCTGTTGGGCATTTTCTCCTTCCATAAAAAAACTGCGCTGTCGCCGGTCCTTTCTTTTACACCCACACATCATTTTGTGCGGTAAGCGCACCGCCGACAGTCATAAGCGAGACCTGAGCTCGGAAGTTACGATTTCCGGAACCTGCAGACACCAGACCTTCCCCTTACAATTGCACCCGTCTGAGCCTGAGCGAATTGCTGATCACGGAAACCGAGCTGAAGCTCATTGCCGCCGCGGCGATGATCGGCGACAACAGAATCCCAAAGAACGGATACAGCACCCCCGCGGCAATAGGAACACCCGCGGTGTTATAAACGAAGGCAAAGAACAAATTCTGCCTGATATTGCGCATGGTGGCCCGGCTCAAGCGCCTGGCCCTGACGATTCCCCGCAGGTCGCCTTTGACCAGGGTAACGCCGGCACTTTCGATTGCCACATCGGTACCCGCGCCCATGGCGATACCGACCTGGGCCTGGGCCAGCGCCGGGGCATCATTTATGCCATCCCCCGCCATGGCAACGATGCGGCCTTGGGCTTGAAGCTCCTTGATCACTTCGGCTTTTTGTTGAGGCAATACTTCGGCGTGCACCTGGTCGATTGCCAGTTTGTCGGCAACCGCTTGCGCGGTGGCGCGGCTGTCACCGGTAAGCATCACGATGCGGATGCCTTCGGCATGCAAATCACGGATGGCTTCGGCTGTGGAGCCTTTGATGGGGTCGGCAACACCGATCAAACCGGCTGCTTTGCCATCAATGGCGAGCAACACGACCGTCTGGCCTTCGGAGCGTTGTTTGTCCGCTTGCAGCGACAAGTCTCCCGCATGAATACCCAGGCTTTCCAGCAGTTTGCCGTTTCCAGCCGCCAGAACATGTCCGGCCACTTCACCCGTGACACCTTTCCCGGTAATGGATTGGAAGTTTTCGGCCTTGACCAGCCCGATCCCTTTTTCCTTTGCCCCCTGCACAATGGCTTCGGCCAGGGGATGTTCGCTGGCCCGTTCGAGGCTGGCGGCCAGGCGCAGTATTTCATCCTCGCTGAACCCCGCTTGTGCATGCAGCGCCACCAGCTTTGGCTTGCCTTCGGTCAAAGTGCCGGTCTTGTCCACCACCAGGGTATCGACTTTTTCCAAGATCTCCAGAGCTTCGGCATTCTTGATCAGCACACCGGCCATGGCGCCGCGCCCCGTTCCCACCATGATGGCGATGGGCGTGGCCAATCCCAGCGCACAGGGACAGGCGATGATAAGTACGGCGACGGCATTGACAATGGCATGCGCCAGGCGCGGTTCCGGTCCCCATAGCGACCAAATAACAAATGCAGCCACGGCAACGGTCACGACCGCGGGCACGAAATAGCCGGCAACAACATCGGCCAGTTTTTGAATGGGCGCGCGCGAGCGTTGCGCCTCGGCTACCATCCTGACGATTTGCGCCAGCAAGGTATCAGCGCCGACTTTTTCCGCCCGCATCAGCAAACTGCCCGTTCCGTTGACCGTGGCGCCGATCAGTTTCGCGCCCTTGGCCTTGGCCACCGCCATGGGTTCACCGCTGACCATGGATTCGTCCACGTTGCTGGCACCGTCGATAACCGTGCCATCCACCGGGACTTTCTCGCCGGGCCGCACCCGCAGGGTATCGCCGACCTGTACATGCTCCAGCGGGATATCCTCTTCCGCCCCATCAATGCGCACGATTCGTGCCGTTTTCGGAGCCAGGCCAAGCAGGAGCTGAATGGCCGTATTGGTCCGCGAGCGGGCGCGCAATTCAAGTACCTGTCCCAGAAGCACCAGGGCCGTGATCATTGCCGCGGCTTCAAAGTAAACATCCACCCTGCCGCCCTTCATCTGCATGATGGCCGGGAAAATCCGCGGGAACAACAGGGCCACGACGCTATACACCCAGGCCACGGAGACACCCAGGGCGATCAAGGTGAACATATTGAGATTCCAGGTGCGGAGCGATTGCCAGCCGCGCACAAAAAACGGCCAACCGCCCCACAGCACGACAGGTGTTGCCAAGGCGAACTCGATCCATTGCACCATGGACATGGAAAGCCCTGCCGGCAACCAGGCCGGCGCCAGGTCGGCGATCATGGCCAGGATGAACACCGGGGCTGCCAGAGCGACGCTGATCCAGAAGCGACGGCTCATGTCAATCAGTTCCTCATTTTCTTCTTCAACGCCGACCGTGAGCGCTTCCAGGGCCATGCCGCATTTCGGGCAATTCCCGGGATGGTCCTGCCGCACTTCGGGATGCATGGGGCAGGTGTACTCGGTTTTGGTTTGCAGCGCCGGTATACCCGCCGCTTCCAATGCCATGCCGCACTTCGGACAATTGCCTGGGCCCTGCTGGCGGATTTCCGGATGCATGGGGCAGGTGTAGGGTAGCGGCTCGCCGTGTGATTCATGAGCAGGCGAGGTTTGCTTTTCCAGGTATTGTTTCGGGTGCGCCTTGAATTTGTGCAGGCAATGTTCGCTGCAAAAATAGTATTGTTCGCCCGCATGGCGGTACTGGTATTTGCTATCGCCGGCTACGGTCATGTTGCAGACAGGATCTCTGTGTTCGTTTTTTTCTATATTTGCTTTTGCACTCATATTTCCATCTCCCTTCTGTTCCATTTCAATTCATTTTATCAATATAAAACCGAACTTACTATTTTTCAATAAAAATTCGGTTCAAATTGTTGAACCGCTGCAAGTCGAAATGCTTCGGAGTCGGGCCTTGATTTTAAATGTTTACCTGGAAACGGCTGTCCGGCTGCTTGATACAACCCTTCTTTTTCGCGGCCCCGATTAGCCTTCGAGGTCCTTCTTCATGCGCTCGAAATCCTCAGGGGAAATTTCACCCTTGGCATAGCGCTTCTTGAGAATGTCCAGCGCCGCATCTCCCTGGGGCAGCGCCGGAGGCCTCTGGCCGAGTATCCACTTGACCAGGATGACAATGCCCACGATGACCAGTATCCAGAAGAAAATCATCCCAAAACCCCACCCCCAATGACCATCCATCCAATGCATTTTGTACTCCTTATCTATATTATATAATGCAAAAATACCGCAAATACAACAAAAATCGGCGATCATTCAATACGGCCCGGCAGCAGTAGCTAGCGAGACCCAACCCCGGAAGTTTCCTACCTGGCCTCCATTTCCACGGTCAGGGTATTCCAGGCAGTCGCTTCAGGGTATTCGTGCGGGTCTTTCAGGCGCCGCAGCAGGAGCAGCGATGCGCTGGTCCCCGGAGAGATGCCGTCCAGCAGCAGGGAGAAGTGGGAGAAATTTTTCACCTTGACGCCGTTGACCTCCAGGACCACGTCCAGGGGGAGGATGCCGGACCGGCCCGCCGGCCCGGAGCGGGCCACCATGGTGACCAGGACGCCTTCGCCAACCGGTCTGCCGTCCCGCCCCGCCCCGACGGGGCCCATGTCGGCGGCCTGGGCTGGAGTCACGTTCTCCCACATCAGCCCGAACCGGGAAAACCTCAATGCCAAGCCCCGCTGTTCGAGGAGCGATGCCGCGGCATTGATGAAGGCGCGGGCAGTATCCTCCAGCGCGAAGAAAAAACTGAAGCGGGACGCGGCCAGGATGTTGACATTCCAGTTGCGGCCCGAGGGGGCCTTGGCAAAGAGCCCGCTGGGATTGGGCAGGTAATGCAAATCCATGCCGCGGATGGCATCCAGGGCGATGAAGCAGTAAGACTGGCCGCGATACTGGTTCAGGTAGCCGCTGCGCCATTCGGCTTCTATCCTGAGGTCGTCAGCTTTTTCGGGCCGGTCCTTGTATTCCTTTCTCTTCCCGGACTTGCCCCTGGTCGTGCGCATCTTCCTGGCGAAAAACACCGAGGCGCCGAACTTGCTGTCCAGGAACGCCGTTTCCTCAGCGACCGCTTTCTTGAACACGGCTTCGATCTGCTCGGGCGTGAGGTCGGTCAGGGGAGTGACCCAATGCCACTGGCTGCTGCCCGCGTACGGCCACACTTGCGGTTCCGCAACCTGGGCCAGGGAAACGGTAACCGTCATCCAGGCGCACAATGCGCCAGCGATCGCCAGGCGCCGCCAGGCCTTATTGCCGGGTCTTGCTGCATTCCCGTCCGCGAGCCGAAATTGTTTTGTCTTTGCTTGCCTCATGATATGGCAATCTTATCATATTTAAGCCGCAGGCACGCCGCCGCCATTTTCTCTCCGCATCTCCGTCCCTGATATTTCAATTTCCCAGGGCGTACTCCACCGCCGCGCGGGCATGGATCAGCGTGGTGTCAAAGAGCGGAATTTGGCCCTGCTCCTGCTTGATCAGCAGCGGCAGCTCGGTGCAGCCCAGGATAATGGCCTGGGCGCCGTTGGCCACGAGTCCGTCGATGATCCCCCAGATTTCCCTGCCGGCGGCGGGATCGACTTTTCCCAGCGCCAACTCGTCAATGATGACGTGGTGGATGCGCTGGCGCTCCTCCTTCTCCGGCACCAGCGCCTCGATGCCGTGCTTTTCCCTCAGCCTGCCGGTAAAAAAATTCTCTTCCATGGTGAAGCGCGTGCCCAGCAGCCCGACCTTGTCGAGGCCTGTCTTCCTGATTTCGCGGGCGGTCTCGTCCACGATGTGCAGGATCGGAATCTTGATCCCCCGGCCGATCTCAGCGGCGAGCTTGTGAGCCGTGTTGGCGCAGAGCACCAGGAAATCGGCGCCGCCGCGCTCGATGTCCCTGGCCGCTCGCAACAGGATGGCCAGCACCCCGTCCCAGTCTCCGCGCTCGGTCAGGGGCTGGATCTCGGCGAAATCCACCGAGACCATGACGCTCTTGGCCGAATGGTGGCCGCCCAGTTTCTCCCTGGTCATCTCATTGACCAGCTTGTAGTAGACCAGCGACGACTCGCAGGTGATGCCGCCCAATAGCCCTATGGTTTTCATTTGCATCCTCCTTGACCAGGATTGCAATTATAGCAGAAAGCGCTCAATCGACCTTCGCGCCCGGCAATTATTCCCAGCCGTCGACATGCAGCCGCGCATCCAGGTCTTCGCCCTGATTCTCCCCTGGCGGTTCCTGGGGATAGCCGAAGGGGATCACGGCGGCGATCTCGTAGCCCGCGGGCACGCCCAGGAACTCCTTCAGCCCCTTCGAATCGTATGGGGTATATGTGCAGCCGAACAGCCCTTCGGCTGCCAGGGCCAGCATGATGTTCTCGACGCACATCCAGGCCGAGGCCAGCGGGTTCAGCTCGAACAGGGTGCGGCATTCGTTCAAGCTCTTCATCCTGTAGCAGACCAGCAGCAGCTCGGGGGCTTGCAACATCATGGTTTGCTGCAGGGGCAGTGAGCGCCGGTAGACTTTTTTTAGTTCCGGCTCGTCGAAGCGGGCGACGAAGCGCTCGATCTCGTCGCGGTCTTTCATGTCCCTGGCCTTCAGCCCGTCGAAGACCGCCTTGTCCCGCTTCTCCAGGTCGCGCAACAGGATGAACTGCCAGCTCTTCAAGTGGGCATTGCACGGCGCCCGCAGCCCGGCCGCCAGCGCCCGGCGCACGGCATCCTCCGGCACCAGTTTATCCTGAAACTCCCTCACCGTCCGCCGCTTGTTCACCGCTTCATAAAATTCCACGATTCACTCCTCCTAAACCATTTCTAAAAATCACAAATTCAAACACCATTCCCGATATTCCGGAAGCCCCCCGCCTCAATTCACGGCCCAGGGCTTGAACAGCCGGCGGTACTCCTCCGGCGTCTTGACGTCCAGCACATCTTCCCGGCGTTCGGGGTGATCGGCAAAAGACACCAATCTTAATGCACCGTACGGACATTGATCGACACACAACTTGCAGTCGCCGCCGCTGCCGAATGGAATCCCTTCCAACCGCTTGAGATCGGCCACGCCGAACAGGTCGACCCCCAACTCCCGCGCCAGGGATTTCAATTCCACCGTGTGATCCATTATTCAACCATGGGCGCTCGCGTTTTCCTAAACGTCATATATCCCAGAGTTACAAAGTCAGGCATCGTCCCCAAATTTTCTGCATTTTCACGGTCCGTCCCTGATCATTTGTTGAGAGGCAATGGGGTCAGGCCTTTTATTAATTTATAAACAGCAATAGATTGCCGACGGGTATTTCCGATTTGCATCTCATTTTTTTTGCTGTTTTCAGTTTTTCCGGAGAAATGCCTATGGTTAAAAATTCGTCCTCTTTCGGCAGAGCG
>JALHTJ010000102.1 GCA_022865785.1 Candidatus Aminicenantota bacterium | reverse complement strand
TGATCGCGGTCAGGAAAGCGAAGCGCCCCTGGCGGATAACGACCGCCGCCAACTGGCGGCGGTTGGCGCCCAGCGACAAGGCCAGGTCGCGGGCATCCCGGGCAATGCCTTTCAGCGCCGCCAGGGCCAGGGCGGTGATGAGCGGAAAAGCCAACAGCGCCTGGGCCAGAACCATGGCCCCGGGAGTGAACAACAGTCCCAGGATTCCCAGGGGGCCGCGCCGACTAATCAGGCCGTAAACCAGCAGACCGATTAACACGGCCGGCACCGACATGGCCGTGTTGACCAAACCGACCAGGAGGCGCTTGCCGCGGAACTCCTTCAGTGCCAGGAACAGGGAGACCGGGACCGCCGCCAGTGCGGCCAGCAATGTGGCTGCTCCCGAAACGGCCAGCGACAGGGCTACGATCTGCAGAATCTCGCTGCTGGGCGGCAGCAAAAGCGCTGCGCCCTGTTTCAACCCCTCCAAGATGTAACTCATGATATTTTTTTTGCTAACTTCATGGCTAAAATCGAATTGGTTTTTTCCTTTTCCGTATGCAGTTCACCTTGAGCCCGGGACATCGGGGAAAAAGAGCGCGCTGCCGAACTTGTCCTTGCCAAAATCCCGGATTATGGACTGACCTTGCGGCGAACGGATGAATCCGGCGAAACTGGTGGCCAGTTTGACGTTCAGCCAGGGAAATTTCGCCATTGAGACCACGATCACCGAATAGGGATTGAAAAGCTGCGCGTCACCCTCGACCAGGACAGCCAGAACGTCGATCTCCTTGCGGTGGGCCAGCCAGGTGGCGCGGTCGACCAGGCAATAAGCGGTTTTTTCGTTGGCAATGCGCAGTGTCGCCTCCATGCCGCTGCCACTCTCCATGTACCAGCGGCCGGCCGGATTGAGCCCGGCTTGCCCCCACAATTTCAATTCCTTCTTGTGGGTTCCGGAATCATCGCTGCGGGAAACAAAAGCGGCGCCGACGGCTGCGATCCTAGCCAGGGCCGCGGCAACCGGCAGGCCGCGGCCGCCAGCAGGATCTCCCACCGGCCCGACCAAAACAAAATCGTTATGCATGACATCCAGTCGTTCGACAGCAAAACCATCGGCCACGAATTGCTCTTCGGACTCGCGGTCATGGACCAGCAACACATCGGCATTGCCGTCGCGGGCCAGGCGCATGGCCTGGCCAGTGCCCACGGCAATGATCCTGACCGTGCAATCGAATTTTTTTTCAAAGGGCGGGACCAGGGCGTCAAAGAGGCCCGAATCCAGGGTCGAGGTGGTCGAGGCCAAAATCAGCTTGTCACGGCCTGGCAGGGAAGGCGAAAAAACCAGGACCTGAAAAACCAGCGCCAAAACCAGGTAAACTTTTTTCACTTTATCTCCTAACCTGAAAAGAATTCTCGCGCCGCCAGGGAGGATATCATTTGATGCGCACCCTTACCCCGCCTTTGTTTTCAGTCACCTGCCCGATCAGGTAAAAATCCTCGTTCATCCTGTTCAATGCGAACTCGACCCGGGAAAGGTTCCTGGGTTCGATGACCAGCACCATGCCGATGCCCATGTTGAACACCCGGTAGCGTTCGGCTTCCGAAACATTGCCGGCCTGGACCAGGAAAGAAAAGAGCGGCGGCACAGGCCATGCTTTTTCAATTACCACCGCAGTTTCTTCTGGCAGAATGCGCGGAATGTTCTCCAGCAGCCCGCCGCCGGTGATGTGGGCCATGCCCTTGAGCAGTTTCCCTTCGAGCAGGGTCTGGACCGGTTTCAGGTAAGAACGGTGCACGCGCAGCAATTCCTCAGCGATGGGCGCTTCCAGCTCACTCACTTTGCTGCTGGTTTTTAAGTTGAGTTTTTCAAAAACGATTTGGCGGGCCAGGCTATAGCCATTGGTGTGCAGCCCGGTTGAAGGCAAGCCGACAAGCAGGTCTCCTTTGCGGATGGTCTTACCGTCCACCACATTTCCCCGACCAACGATGCCGACGATGAAGCCGGCGATATCGTATTCTCCCTCCTGGTAAAATCCGGGCATTTCCGCGGTTTCGCCGCCAAGCAGGACCATTTCGTTTTCCAGGCAGCCGTCCAGCACGCCGGAGATGACCTCGCTGACGATTCCCGGCTCAACCCGCCCCGAAGCCAGATAATCCAGGAAAAACAGGGGCCGGGCCCCGGAAACCAGAATGTCGTTGACGCAGTGGTTGACCAGGTCGCGTCCGACCGTATTATGCACGCCGGTCATAAAAGCGATCTTTAATTTGGTGCCCACGCCGTCGGCCGAAGAGACCAGGATCGGATTCTTGATGCCGCCTTTCAAAGGGAAAAAACCGCCGAACTTGCCTATCTCCTGCACCCCCAGGCGACCGACCATGGATTTGATGCGCTTGACCGCTTCGTTGCCGCGATTAATACTGACCCCGGCCTGCTCATAGGCGCTTTTTTTCATCTTTGACTCCTCCCGGCTTGACGGGCAAGCTGATTTTAGCATAAAAAAGGTCGGGCCTCCAATTGCTTATTGAGGGCTATTGAATAAACGCCGCAATCACTTTACAATGATCACCGGTCGAGGAATTCGCCAAATGAGGAAAAATGGAACACCAATCACCTGCTCTTTTGGCACGAGTGGCATAGACCGCAACTTGAAAATGGAAGAAATATTTTTCCGGAACTGCCGTGAATTTCTGCAAATGGTCCGCGTTGGCTTATTTCTGCCCCGCTGCCGCAATTGCGGACTGGACCTGGTCCTGACCGAGGAAATAGTGATTTGCCGGAACTGCCGGGAGAAAATTGTGTCGACCGCGGAAAACCAGTGCCGGATTTGCGGTAAATTCGTCGCCCAGGGAATTGAAAGCTGCGGCTCCTGCCTGCTGCGGCCTCCCCCCTACCGCCGCCACCTATCCTATGCCGCCTATGAAGGAACCCTGCGCGAGATCATCATTCTCTATAAATACGGAGAGATGGAGCCTCTAAAAAATTTTCTGTCCGCTCTTTATCTGGACATAATCAAAAGAGAACTTTTCCCGGAATTCGACGCCGTGGTCCCGGTTCCGGCCGACCTGCGAAGGAGACACGGCTTCCAGCCGGTTCGCGCCATGGGCCGGGTCCTGGCCAGCCGCCTGGGGATCGAATTCATGCCCCGTTTGCTGCTGAAGAAAAAATCCACCCCGCCCCAGGTCGGCTTGTCGCAGGCGCAAAGAAAAACCAACCTGGACGGCGCCTTCTGTCTGGCTGCCGGAAAAAAACCATCCGGCCTGCACATCCTGCTCATCGACGACGTGACCACCACCGGCACCACCATAAAAAAATGCGCCGCCATGTTGAAAAAAGGCGGCGCCCGGGTGACGGCACTCACTTTGGCCCAATCCTGTTTTTAATAAAAGTTATTTATGTTGAGATAATTTTTGATTTATAATATACTTACACCTGGAGGAATAAATGATTAAAAAACAACAAAAATGGATCGCACTATTGGTAACGCTGACATTCATGTGGCTGCTGCAGGTTTCTACCATGCCCGTAGCCGCCGCCAGCGCCGCGGAACAGATCGCTTCGGCTAATACCGAACAGGCGCCGAGTTTCATTGAAGAAGAGGGAGATAGCTCATACCAGCCCAAGAAAAAAAGCGCCCTGCCCCTCATCCTCATCGGTGTGGGCGTGGTCGCCCTGGCCGCGGTCCTGTTCCTGGTGGTCCTGAAAACCAAGTATGACATTACCGGCGCCTGGACGCTCACCTGGCAGTACTCGGGCTATTCCCAGTTATCCAACACCATCACTTTCACGGGCGACAAGAAAAGCGGCACATTCATGATCGGCAGTGCCACCGGCACATATTCGGTCGATAATAAAAAAGTCCAGTGGGTCTATTCAGGCGGCGGATCTACGACCTATACAGGAGATTTCACCGACAAAACCAATATGAGCGGCACCATGATCAGCTCCGGAACTCCCGGGACCTGGTCGGCCGTCAAGAAAGCCACCACTACCAGCATCAGCACTCCGGCCGCGTTCGATAAAAACGCCAATGGAGAAGTGCAGAAGTAAGCTCAGCCAGACAACCGGGTTGGCACGGCTCTTTCGCATCAAAAGCGAGCCATGCCTAAGAACCCGGCAACAAAGTCAAAAAGAAAACCGCTCCTGGCTTTTATGGAGCCAGGAGCGGCTTTCATATTCTTTTTCGAAGTATTTTTTTAAATCACTGCTAAGTTTTATAAATTATGCTCAAAAGGAAACAAATGTGATCAAAAAACAACAAAAATGGATCGCACTATTGGTGACTTTGACGTTCATGGGGCTGTTGCAGGTTTCAACCATGCCAGTAGCCGCTACCATTGCCCCGGAACAGATCAGTTCCACCAATGCCGAACAAGCGCCAAGCTTTATTGAAGAAGAGGGAGACAGCTCATCCCCGGCCAAGAAGAAAAGCATTCTGCCCATCATCCTCATCGGCGTGGGCGTGGCCGCCGTGGCCGCCGTGCTGTTCCTGGTGGTCTTCAAGACCAAGTACGACATCACCGGGGATTGGACGCTCACCTGGAAGTACGAAGACGAAGACCAGAATTCCAACACCATCACTTTCAGCGGCGACAAGAAAACCGGCTCTTTTACTATCGGCTCAGGTGTCGGCACTTACACGGTCGATGCCAAGAAAGTTCAGTGGATTTATTCAGACGGACAGACGATCTATACCGGAGAATTCACCGACAAAACCCACATGAGCGGTACCATGCTCAGTTGGGGCTATGACGGGACCTGGTCGGCCGTCAAGAAAGCCACCACTGCCAGCATTGGCACTCCGGCCGCTGTCGACAAGACCGCCAATGGAGAAAAACAGAAGTAGTTTATATTATCAACCGGAGCACTGCGGTCATTTCGCGTTCAAAGCGGTCCAGGCCCGGGGATTTGTTTCGTCCTCAAAAGTCAGGGGCGATTCCCTTATTTTCTCTTCGAAAATTGATTTTTAAGGAATGTGTGCCAAGGAGGCCTATAACCATGATTAAGAGATGCCAAAGATCTATCGCCCTGGTCGTGACTTTCGCTTTTCTGACTTTGCTGCTGATCTCCTCAATGCCCTTACCGGCGGCGCAGGCACTGAGCCAGGATGAGAATGTTTTGGAAGGCGCGGGACATGCTGCGAACTTCATTGAAAAAGCACAGCAAGTCGGCTACCAGGCCAAAAAAAAGAATATCCTGCCCATTATCCTTGGCGTGGCGGCCGTGGGTGTCGGGATCTTCCTCCTGGTCAAGCTGCTTGCCGCTGTCAAGTACGATGTCAGCGGAGTTTGGGATTTCCACAACGATTATACCACTGCGGGTTCCACCGATTATGACAGCATTTGGACATTCACCCCTTACGAAAGCTTTGATAAAAAGAGTGGCAGGTTCGAGAGGAACATCAAGGGCACGATCAGCAAAGGCCGATATTATTTTGTCGATACAAAAATCGTCATATTCCAAAACGCTGATGTCAGCGAACAATATGTCGGCTCATTTGCCAGCAAGACGACCATGAGCGGCACCTTTCAACATACCTCGGGTGCCAAGGGGAACTGGACAGCCAAAAAAAAATAGCGGCCGCTGCGCTCGCTGCGCTCGGCGCTCTCCCGGAATCCCGGGCCTGGTCGGAAGGTCAGTATTTGCTTCCATCCGCCGCTACGTAGATCACTTCCCTTTCCAGGACAACGCCGCTGCGCGCGGCCACGGCTGATTGGATTTTTTTTTCCAGGCACTGAAGATCCCTGAAAGAAGCGTTGCCGTGGTTGAGTAAAAAATTGCCGTGTTCGCCAGCCACGGACAGGCCGCCGACGGTCATGTTTTTCAAACCGCACTCTTCGATAATTTTCCCGGCTGAAGCCTTTACACCCCGCAGCCACGGATTCTTAAAAAAACAGCCGGCCGAAGCCTGGCTATAGGAAGGGTGGTGCGCCAGCCGGTACTCCAGATTATCCCTGATTTTTATTGAAATCAGCCCCTCATCCCCTGGACTGAATTTCAGGCGCAGCGACAGCAAAATATCCCTGCCGAACTTGAAACTCGAATCGCGGTAAGCGAAGCCGAAATGCCCGGAATCAACCGTGCGCAAATTACCCTGGGCATCGATGATGTCGGCTCCGCCAAGCACGTCGGCCATAGCACAACCAAAGGCGCCGGCATTGACCGCGGCGGCGCCGCCAATCGTGCCGGGGATTCCGGAAAGGAACTCCAATCCCCCCGCCCCCTTGGCGGCGCACCAGGAAAGCAATTGCTGGTTGCGGACGCCGCTTTCCACCGCCAATGACCGGTCGTCCAATAATCGAATCGGAACTGTGGATCCACATGAGGCCGCCTGCGCCAACACTACCACCACCCTGGTCAAGCCATCGAAAAAAGCGATATTGGATCCGCCACCGATGACCAGGTAGGGCAGCTTGCCGGCAATTACTTTTTTCATGACCGCGGCCAATTGCGCCGCCGCATTGCAGGTGACCAGCAGGCTGACCGTACCACCGATCTTGAAATACAGATGCGGTCCGATGGCGGCATTCTCACTGAAAGTGATCTGCTGCTGGCGAAGCCAGGCGACCAGGGGGGCAAACATCCTACTTCTTTTTCATGCGCATGCTCAGGATCTTATCGCCCTGGCGGATATTGTCCAGCACTTCAGCGCCACGGATCACCTGGCCGAAAAGAGTGTACTTGCCGTCCAGGTGAGGTTGATCCGTGATGCAAATGAAAAATTGGCTGTCGTTGGAGTTGATGTCATCATCCCGGGCCATGCCCAGCGAACCGCGGATATAATGCAGTTGGGAAAATTCAGCGGGAATGGTCCGGCCCGAACCGCCCTCGCCGGTAGCGGTTGGGTCTCCAGCCTGCACGACAAAATCGGCCACCACGCGATGAAAGACGATCCCGTCAAAAAAACCACTGTCGGCGAGTTCACTGATCCGGGCCACGGTCCGCGGCGCTACGCCGGGATACATCTGGAAGACCAAGGTGCCTTTTTCGGTCTCCAGGATGCATGTTTTATTTTCCTGAGCCGGAACCGCAAGCGCCAGCATGACTGCAGCGAGCCAAAAGATCAATTTCCTTTTCATCACACCTCCACTCTGCCTTGTCAAAAATGCAGATAGAATCCTGAGATTATGTTTTGGGGATCCAAGACCTGAAAAGACACTTCCACATCCGCTTTGCGGTTCAGGCCCATGGCCGTCACCTTTATCAAATATTTTCCCGGGTGAGGCGGTATCCAGACCAGTTGAATTCGTTCGGCCGTTTCCGCATTTTTGCTCAAAACCGTCCGCCCTTCCCGGTCGCTGATCAAAAGGTTAAAAGTGGGCTTAAGCAGATTGCGGGATTGAATGAAAAAACGGATCGATTGCCCTGTCCACCTGACTTTGGCCGGATCCAGTTCCACTTCAATTCCATAGTGATTGCCGACACGCTGCAATTTGCAGGTTTTTCCTTCCTGTAGCATGAAGTACAGATCGTGGCCCAACGCCAGAGGATTGCTGACCGGATTGCCCCGGCTTTTGAACACAGTCACCTTTTTATGAAACAGATCAATGAATTTGATTTCATGATTCAGCAAGAAGGCGGCCAGATTGTCGTTCATGGGCACCAGGTCAAAACGCATGGTGGACTGTAGTGCCAGCCACCAGCGCACACTGCCGCGCCCGTTCACCTGCAGGATATTGTTGTCGGCTGGATTGGCCACGATGCAGCCGGCGAAAGCGAAGGGCTGCCGCTCAAGGGTTCGCCCCAGCCTCATTTTCCAGACCAAGCGCTTTTGCGTGAGCGAAAATTTCACCAACTGGCGCTGGCTGGAACCATAATAAATATTTTCGCCGTCGCAAAATAACGCGGACGCTGCCGGGACCGGCAATGGCGTTTGTTGGAATTCACCTTTTTTTTTAATAAAAGTGAACAAATTATCCCTGGTGAATATCAAAATGTGCTCCGGGGAAAAATAGCAATTGATAAAATTTTCAATCCGTTCCGTCATGCGGAATATTCCGGCCGGATTTTCCCAGAAATGAATGGCCAAATGCTCGCCATCCAAATACACCAGGCAGTCGCGGTCCACGGCCAGGATTTTCCCCACCCCCATGTTACGCGATTCAAACTTCACCTTGAGCTCAGCCAGATCGTACACCAGCAGGTGGTCGGAAGCCTGGTCTTTGAGGACCAGGAAATCGCCCTGGCGGAAGGGGGGGACCGTTATTGGGAACGACAGTTCAAAAATCACGGCAGCGGCTTTTTTTTCAGCATCCCAGGTGACAATCTTGCCTGCCGCATCCACCCAGCCGACGCCCCCGGCGCAGGGGAAAAGGATGTCTCCGGCCAAATGGCCTGACCAGGTGCAAACCTCCTCCTGGATCAGCGGCGGGCTTATTTCGGGGATCAGGGCGGGACGGGAACCCCGACAGCCGCAGAAAAAAAACAATCCACTTATTAATAAAAGTATTTTATGCTTCATGATACTTAAAAATTATAGGGAAAATATCTCCGGTCGTCAAGGGAGGACAGTTCGGCTGAATTCCGGAATTGTCCGGACAAAAAAACGGTCGCTATTCAGGCCGAGTCCATCAATGGTAAAACACCCGGAACAAAACCAGGGTGACAGCCGATCCCAGCAGGGCACCGAAAAACACATCGCGTAAAGTGTGGATTTTCAGGCGCAGCCGGTTGGCAGCCACAAACAGCGCAGCCAAAAACCCGCAAGCGATGAGCCAGGGATTGGCGGTAACATGAAGAAGCGAAATCCACAGCGAAAAAGCCGAGGCGCTGTGGCCGCTGGGAAAACCGCCGCGCAGGGGAAAGCCGCGGCCGAAATGAGTTTTGATCAAAATGACCATCAGCATGATCATGATCACAGCCAGGACCGCTATGTTTGCAGCCGTATGGCTCGGGATGCTGAACTTTCCCATCCAGATCCCGGCGATGTGCGGTCCCAGAATGAGAAAGGCGATCACCAGGGATCCAATGGCGCTGACCAAAACCGCCCCGGCCGCAATATCTTTAGCCGTCCGTGCCAGTTCGCTGGATTCCCGGGTGCTCAGATCAACCGCGGCTTCCAGCGCCGAATTGAACATCTCGGCCACGATCACCAGCAGGGTGATCAGGGCGATTACAGCGAACTCGATTTTACTCAATCCCAGGGTGAAACAGAAGAGCAGGACGGAAAAAGCGGCCAGCAGGTGGAATTTCAAATGGCGCTGGGTCTTGGCCGCCTGCATGATGCCGTCAATGGCATTGTTGGCGGCTTCGAACCAACGGCTAAAAATGCCGAGGAACGGCAACTGCAGTAATTTTTTCATCCGCGCCTCCCTTTCTTGTCAGGGTCAAGGGCATTGTAGCACAAAATCGCCTGCCGGGCACGGCGAATTGCCGGATTGACTTTCGGCCCGCTTGCTTTTATCATGCACTTTGACAATTTGAGGTGACCATGAAAAAAATTCTCCCATTTCTGGCAATTATTCTGGTCCTGTTATCCAGCCTGCCGTTTCCCGACCATGCCTGCACCACGGCCGTCATCAGCCCCGGCGCTTCCAGTTCGGACCGGCCCCTGCTCTGGAAAAACCGCGACACCGATTTCCTGAACAACAAGGTCATCTTCGTCAGCGAAAGTCCCTTTTCCTACCTGGCCCTGGTCAATGCTGAAGACCGCTCCGGCCGCTGGGCCTACGCCGGTTTGAATTCAGCGGGATTCGCCATTTTTAACTCCGTGGCCTACAACCTGCCCGAAAGCAGCGGCGAAATGAAGGATATGGAAGGGACCATCATGGCCGACGCCCTGCGCAAATGCTCGAGCGTGGCCGATTTCGAAAATTACATTCAGGAAAACCTTGGCCCCAGCCTGGGTAGCCTGGCCAACTTCGGAGTGTTGGACGCGCAAGGGGATGCAGCTTTGTTCGAGGTATCCAACCGCGCCTTCAAAAAATACACGGCAGCCGATTTTCCGGAAAAATATATCATTAACACCAACTTCGCCCGCAGCGGTGAAGCGGAAACCGGAGCCGGCTACCTCCGTTTCGAAAGGGCGAGCCAGCTGTTCGGCCAGATCCCTCCCGGGCAGATCTCGCCGTACCTGATCCTGGGCCGGATCAGCCGCGATACCGGGCATGCATTGGTGCAACAACCGGTATACTCGCAGTTCAAAGCTTTTTCCGCCAAGAAACCTTTCTGGATCGCCACCCGCGACACCATCGACCGCGAATCCACTTCGGCCGCCGTGGTCGTCTGCGGCCGGAAAGCCGATCAAAAAAATTCCCTGGCCACCCTCTGGGTCATGCTGGGTGAACCCCTGTTCACCATAGCCATTCCCATGTGGGTGGAAGCGGGCGCGTCAGCCATCCCGCTGGCTCAGGGCGACAAGGCAGCCCTGTACCTGGAGTCGAAACGCCTGAAAAAAATAGGCCGTCCCCATCCTGAAAGTGACCGCCGTGAATACCTCGAGGCCACACGGCTGGACAATCGTGAGGGCACAGGCTTCCTGCCCCGCCTGCTGGAAACCGAAAAGGAAATATTCGCTTCTACCGAGGAATTTTTAAAATTTTCCCACACTCCGGCCGAACTGACCGCCTTTCAAGAGCAAATGGCTGAAAAAGCCCTGGCCTCGCTGCGGGCAGTTCACTAAGGCGGCGGTTTTCTTTTTCGGGGGCGGCGGCGACGTTTGCTCCCAAAACCCGGGCGCTCGGGAAAGGCCTGACGGAAAAGGATTTCAAAGGACTCCCCGGCTTCGGGAGCACGGTTCTGTTCGATCAGGAAGCAAAGCCGGGAAGCCATAGCGAACTGCGTCCGGCCGCGCATGGACCAGCGCATGTTCCCGGTACGCAAAGCCCGGATCATCCTGGCGACCAGAGCCACGATATCTATGACCTGGGCGCGCAGGCCTTTGGGCAGGGCCACGGCCATTTCGGCATTCAGCAACGCCTTTTTCAGAACCGTGTGAGGATCAGGCGGCGCGCCGCTCAGCAGTGATTCGGCCCAGGGCCAAAAAAGGAGCGCTGCCATTTCCGTCAGGCCCGGATCATGACGCAGTGATTTTTCAAGATCGGCAATATCCAGAAGCGAGCCAACCCTTTTAAACAATAATGGATCATTTTCGAACGCTGCGCCAATGCGGCCGAGAAGGAGGCGCAGGACCCCGTGCTCTCTCAAACCGCTGACCACGTATCGAACCTGAGGACCCAGCAGATCCTTGGAGAACTCCTCGAACAGGCGGGCCGGGGAACAAGCGGAAAGCAAGTGCCGCTGCGCGACGATCTCGCGCCCGATGTCATCCTCAATGACAAATCCCAGGCGGGCCGCGTAGCGGATCACCCGCCAGATGCGCACGGGATCTTCGCGGAAGCGTTCCCCGGCATCGCCGATGACGCGAATGCGGCCCGAGCTCAGGTCGGCCAGACCGCCGACATAATCGATGAGCGATGCCGAAACCGGGTCGTAAAAAAGGGCGTTGACGGTGATATCGCGGCGCATGGCATCCTGGGCCGGAGTACCGAAAGCATATTGGTGGGCAGTGCCGGCCGACAACAGATCCAATGTGTCGGGACCGGGGTCCCTGCGGAAAGTCGCCACTTCAATGATTTTACCGCCGCGAAAATGGATGTGGGCCAAGCGAAAACGCCGCCCGATTATGAAGGCGTTGCTGAAATACTTCTTGACCTGGGACGGACGGGCGTTGGTGGCAATATCGAAATCCTTGGGCTCTTTTCCCAATAGCATATCGCGCACAGCGCCGCCGGTCAGATACGCGGTAAAACCCAGGCGGTTGAGTCGAAAAAGTATCTTGAGGGCGTCCGGATCGATATTCCGTCGCGAAATCGTATGCCCGGACCTGCTCAGGACGATCGCTTCAGCCGGCTCGGCCGGAGTGGATTTTATTTCAGCCATGGCCTGGGACTAAAAAACGATGAGGCTGGCGTAGCCGACCACTTCGTCCATTTCTCCCGTCACTTCTCCGGAATGGGTATAGCAGACCAGTTCGGCCCTGGAGGCTCCGGCTGCGCGGGCGGCGCTGAGCATGATCACAGCCGGCGCCACTCCACACATGGAGATGCGGTTGTCCGAGACGGTGTGGTACAATCCTTCGGCGTCAAGCTGCAGCATTTTTTCGATGGCTTTGAAATCAAGCTCCCTGGCTCGGGCCACCCTAACATAATGGCTCATATCGCTGGAGGCGACCATCATCAGGTTGCGGTTTTCTTTTAAAAAAGCGGCGATTTCCTGACCGGCCGCCAGCAAGTCCTCAAGCCGGGAGGCGGCGACAACGATGGGCAGGATGCGCGATCCGGGACTGGCAAACTGGATGAACGGCACCTGCACTTCCAGTGAGTGTTCCAGGCGGCCGGCTTCACTGTCCAGCTGGAACAGGCCGGAAGCGCCCAGCAGGCGCGAGCGCAGTTCTGAATTGACCTCAACATTTCCCAGGGGCGTTTCCCAGTAATCATTGCCGTCCACTGCCAGGCCCGGCCCGGCGCCGCGGTGGCTGACACCCAGGATGATGACGGTTTCGGTCAATACCACGCGGCCGTAGCCTTGGCCGGCGCAAGCACCCGAGTACATATAACCGGCATGGGGAGCAAGCAGGCCCAGGACTTTTTGCCGGTTTTCAGCGGGCCGGACCATTTGCTGCAATTCTGTTTCCAGGATTTTTTTGTCGGACTGATAAAACTTTCCACTTCCAGCCCAGGCGCTCTTGCGAAACATCATGCCATCCTCCTGCCTTTATTCAACTATGATCTGCCGGTTCTGCACCACGAGCTTCCCCGCCTTGAGCACTGTATGCACCGGATTGATGCCCAGGTGGTAGGCCAGATACTGATAATCGGGGATATCCAGAAGCAGCAGATCCAATTTCTTGCCCAGGGCCAGCGAACCGACCTGATGCTGCCGGTCGATGGCATAGGCCGCATTGATAGTGACAGCATTCAAGGCCTGTTCAATGGTCAATCCCATTTGGAATACCGCCAAATGGAAAATCAGCAGTTGCGAGGAGATCATGGAGCTCCCGGGATTGAAATCCGTTCCCAGGGCCACGATGCCATCCGCAGCCAGAATTTTCTGTGCCGGAGCATAGCGTCCGAGTTTGAGAAAAAAGGAAACCCCGGGCAGCAGCACGCAAGCCGTCTTGGAAGCGGCAATTTTTGCGATTTCCTCATCGCTGATGGCGATCAGATGCTCGGCGGAAACCGCACTGAGCCGGGCGGCCAATTCGGCGGCACCGTTGGAAGTGAATTCGTCGGCATGCATCTTGATCTTGAAGCCCCGGGCCGCGGCCTGGCTCAGGTAATATTCCGCTTCGCCATAAGAAAAATAACCGTCTTCGCAAAAAATATCCACGAAGTCGGCCAACTGTTTTTCCTGCACCTTGGGCAGGATATCGCCAAGCAGAAGATCAAGAAAATCCCTGTTTTTCCCCCGGAAAGCATCCGGGATCTCATGAGCACCCATGAAGGTGGGAACAATGGTCAAGGGGTGCTGCTCGGCCACGATTCGCAATGCCTGCAATTGTTTCAATTCGGTTTCCAGGTCCAGGCCGTAACCGCTTTTAGCTTCCAAGGTCGTCGTGCCGCAGAGCAGCATCTGGTCAAGTCGTTTCCGGCAAACCGCAACCAGGTCTTGAAGGCTGATGGCCCTGGTTTTGGCAACCGTCCCCTTGATGCCGCCGCCGCGGTTGGCGATCTCCTGGTAGCTGACACCCTGCAGCTTCAGACTGAACTCATCCTGGCGCGTGCCGGCGAATGGAAGATGGGTGTGGGGATCCACTAGCCCGGGCAATGCCACGCAGGCGCCGGCATCCAATTCCAGACCTCCCGGTTCCAGCTGGCAGTGACTGCGACAATCGGCATCGGAACCGATGAAGTTGATCATCCCCTGACGGGCCCCGATGCAAACATTTTCCTGGATGCGCAGGGAACCGGACTCCTTGCCGCGCGCCACGCGGTCGGAGCCGGGATTGACCAGTTGACTGATATTGCGGATGACCGCATCGACGGCGGTCATGCTTCTTTTCCCGGAGTAAAAATACCTGAATTCATGGAACCATTGTAAGGGAAATTATGGCGGATTTCAACAAAACAGATCATTGTATTCAATGTCCCCAATCTCCACTATTTGTCATTTTTCTCAATTGCCGCAAAAAAAAACGGATGGAACCCGCTTATTTTTTCTTGATGGGGTTCAACCTCTGAAAAGTGGGAATATCCAGCGGATCATCGAAGTTATCCGGCCCGTGGGTCATGTTGGGCATATTGCCGTCATTGACGTAATTGCGCAGGTCAGCCCCGCCGCTGCCCGCCCGGTTCGAACCGAGAAACAGCTGCCCCGGAGTGGGCTGGCGATACGCCGGTTCAATGGGAACAAAATTGGGCTGCGGGGTCTTGACCCGCCCCTGCGCATCGGAGCGGCTTTCCTTGAAGCCG
>JALHTJ010000101.1 GCA_022865785.1 Candidatus Aminicenantota bacterium | reverse complement strand
GATTTTTTTTATTTCGATCAGGGTATGCAGGAAGTCGGCCGAGTTGTGGCCCATGGCCTTGAGGTCAAAGTTTTCGAGCATCTGCAGCATCTGCAGGACGGCCAGGCCCTGGCCGTTGGGAGGCAGTTCCCAGACGTCGTATCCCCTGTAATTGACGCTCATGGGCGCGACCCATTCGGGCTGGAAACCGGCAAAATCTTTTTCCGAAAAAAATCCGCCGACCTGCCTGGAATAGGCTACGATTTTTTTGGCCAGTTCGCCGCTGTAAAAGATGTCGCGGCCGCCACGGGCAAGGATGCGGTAGGTCGCGGCCAGTTCGGGGTTGCGGAATATGTCGCCTTTGCGAGGTACCTTGCCTTGCGGGGCGTACAATTTTTGAAAATTTTCGTAGTGGCTGAAGGCCTTCAGAGAGCGTTGCCAGTAGTGGGCGATCAGTTCCGTCAGCGGAAAACCTTCTTCGGCGTAGGCGATGGCCGGGGCCAGCACTTCAGCCATTGACAGCTTGCCGAATTTGCCGTGCAGGGCGAACCAGCCGGCCACGCAGCCCGGAACCGTCCAGGGCAGGGGGCCTGTTTCGGGCATTTTTTTGATGCCTTTTTTTTGAAAATATGCGATGTCGATCCCAGCGGGGGCCGGGCCGCTGGCATTGATGCCATATAGTTTTGCCGATTTATTGTCCCACACAATTGCGAAAAGGTCGCCGCCGATGCCGGATCCGGACGGTTCCATCAAGCCCAGGGCCGCGTTGACGGCAATGGCGGCGTCTACGGCGCTGCCGCCTTTTTTCAAAATATCGATGCCGATCTGGGCGGCAAGCGGCTGGCTGGCAGCCACCATGCCCTGACAGGCTATGACTTCGGAACGGGTGGCGAACATGCGTCCGGTCAAGCGGTCACTCCCTGGAAGCTGCAGAAACAGCAAGCAGATCGACAGCCAGAATAATTTTTTCATTTTTCCTCCAATTCATGATTTGAATTATATGCCGCTGATTTTTTCGGTGCAATCCACCCGGGCTGTGCTCAATAGAAAATAAATTATATTTATGTTATAAATTGACGGAAGTGACCTTTGCCTGGAGGAGAAGCATCATGAGAAGAAGCAACCGCGTATTCTGGGTCATTGCAACCCTGTTGGCAATCATGGCAGCCATCGCCTGCGCCGTTAATCCGGTATCAGGTAAAAAAGAACTGATGTTTTTTTCGGAAAAAGCCGAGATCGCCATGGGCCAGGACACCGACCGCCAGATAAAACAGCAGTTCGGGATTTACCAAGACAAGGATTTGAATGCCTATGTCAACAGCGTGGGCCAGAAAATGGTTCCCTATTCTCATCGACCCAAACTGCAGTATCATTTCGCGGTCCTGGATACGCCGGTGGTCAATGCCTTTGCCGCCCCCGGCGGTTACATTTACGTTACGCGTGGCATCATGGCCCTGATGGGCAGCGAAGCCGAACTGGCCGCCGTTCTGGGCCATGAAATGGGCCATGTAACCGCCCGCCATTCGATGAAGCGACTGAGCGGCCAGATGTTGGCGACGATCGGCCTGGTGCTGGGCAGTGTCCTGAGCAAGGACATTGCCAAAGTGGCCGGGCTGGCCAGTGTCGGCATGCAATTGCTTTTTTTGAAATTCAGCCGCAGCGACGAGTACCAGGCCGATTCCCTGGGCGTCCGCTATGCCCGCCAGGCCGAATACTCTCCAGCTGAAATGCTGCGTTTTTTCACCGCCCTGGAGAACATGAGCGTGGAAACGGGCGGCCACAAGATTCCATCCTTTCTTTCCACCCATCCCATGACCAGCGACCGTATCGCCAAGGTCAAAGCCATGGTCTCCAGCCGGGATGTTCGCCTGGCAGTCAAGAAGGAACCTTATCTGCGTAAGGTGGATGGCATGGTCTATGGCGATAATCCCCGCCAGGGCTTTGCCGATAACGGCGTTTTCTATCATCCGCTAATGACTTTCAAATTCACCATCCCCAGCGGCTGGGCCTTGAACAACACTCCCATGCAGGTCATTGTGGGCGATAAGGAAGGCAAGGCGGCGCTCATCCTGCAAGCCGAAACCTCCACCCAGAACCTCGACCAGTATCTGCAAGCCAAAGCCAAGGAGTTCGGTCAGGCCGAGCTTATGAAGAGCGATCCTGTAAACCGTTTTATTTCCAGGCACGCCTTTTTCCGGGTGCCCCAGGAGCAAAGCGACCCGCTGGCGGTCCGTTTGACCTGCATCCGTAAAGACAGCATGATCTATACTTTCACCGGCCTGTGTGCCTATGGAAGTGCAGATATTTATCAGCCGCTCCTGGATCAGGCTATCCATTCTTTTCAGCGGCTGAACGACCCGCGCTATTTGAACCGCCGGCCGCAGCACCTCTCCCTGCTCCGCCCCGACGGCCGCCAGACCCTGCAGAACCTGATGAACAATGCCGGTGTGGACCGCAAGTTGTGGAAACAACTGGCGGTATTCAACGCCCTGGGATTGCAGGCTGTTCCCGAATCCGGACAGTTGATCAAACTGGTCAAATAATGTCTTTTTCAAGTAAAGCGGAGGGCGGATGAAAGGCAAAACCCTCGTCAGGCAGACGCCGGCAGGGGAAGCGGAAAAACTGAAACAGCTGAAAAGCCGGGTACGGAAACGCACCCGGGAATTGGTCACCGTCAACCGGGCCCTGCAGGAAAGTGAAGAGAGATACCGGGAATTGGTTTCCAATATGCCCAATGGGGTGCTGGTCCAAAAACAGGGCCGGATAGTTTTTGTCAATGCCAATATCCTAGCTACTTTCGACTTCACATTGGAAGAAATACTCGGCAAATCGGTTTTGGATGTTATCCATCCCGCCGACCGCGAGATCGTCGAAAAAAACATGGCCCTGCGCCTGGCCGACAAGCAGGCGGCCCAAGGTTATGAAATCCGCATCGCCACCCGAAAAGGAGAATGGCGAACCGTGGTGATCCAGGCCAAAAAAATAATTTATGATAATGAACCGGCCATCCTGTCCGTCCTGAGCGATATAACCGACAAAAGGCGTTCCGAAATCATCCAGGACGCGGTGTATAAAATATCCGAAGCAACCCAATTGGCCAACGACCTGCCGGAGCTATATCGCTCCATCCATCATATAATTTCCGGATTGATGTGCACTGAAAACTTTTACATCGCCCTGTTTGAACGGGACAGCGGCATGTTGAGTTTTCCCTATTTTGTCGATGAATTCGATGAAACTCCGCAGACGCGGGGTCTAAAAAAAGGATTGACCGAATACGTGCTGCGCACCGGCATTCCCTTGCTGGCCACTCCCGAAATTCTCAGTGAGCTTGAAAAAAAAGGCGAGATCGAACTGATCGGCACTCCGTCCATCGACTGGCTGGGAGTGCCGTTGAAGATCAGGGAAAAGACCATTGGCGTGCTGGTGGCGCAGACATATTCAGCGGGCCTGCGTTATGGTCCGGACGAAAAGAATATCCTGATCTTTGTTTCCAATCAGGTTGCCTGGGCCATCGAACGCAAGCGGGCCGAAGCCAACCTGCGCCGTAGCGAACAGAAGAACCGGGCCGTGCTCAGCGCCATACCCGACCTGATGTTCCGGCTCGACAAGGACGGCGTGTTTTTGGATTACAAGGCCGATAAAGACAGTGATCTGCTGATGAAGCCTGAAATGTTTCTGGGCCGCAAGGTCGTTGACGTGCTGCCCCCCTGGCTGGCGGATTTGACCATGAAAAACATCTGTCGAACCTTGCAGACCAAGAGCCTGCAGATCTATGAATATGAGGTCAATATCAACGGCCAGCTGCAAAATGAAGAAGCACGTTGTGTCTTGTGCGGCAATGACGAAGTGCTGGTGCTTATCCGCAATGTCACCGAAAAACGCCGTCTGGAACAGCAGGTGCTGCAGGCCCAGAAAATGGAAAGCCTGGGCACCCTGGCCGGCGGCATTGCCCATGATTTCAACAACATCCTGGCCGGTATCCTTGGATATGCCTCTTTCCTGAAATCTAAAATCGGCGCCAGTCACGCTTTTTTTAAGTATGTCGATACCATTGAGCGCAGCGCCGTCCGCGCCGCCGATCTTACCTCCAAGCTCCTGGCTTTCACCCGCGGCGATAAAGTGAATTACAAACCGCTGAACATAAACAAACTGATCAAGGAAACCTTGGAAATCATCCTGCATACGATCGACAAGTCTATCAGCGTGGAAACAAAGCTGGATGAATCTCTGCCCACCATCATGGCTGACGCCGGGCAGATCCAGCAGGTGGTGATGAACTTGTGCGTCAATGCCCGCGACGCCATGAGCGGCGGCGGAAAACTGTCAATCGCCACCGCAACAGTTGTCATCGGGGCCAATGATCCTAAGGCGCCTGCCGATGCCAAAACCGGAACCTATTTGAAGATGAGTGTGACTGATTCGGGAAGCGGCATGGACCAGGATGTGCTGACCAGGATTTTCGATCCTTTTTTCACCACCAAGGACAAAGGGCAGGGCAGCGGCCTGGGATTGTCGGTGGTCTACGGCATCGTCAAGGGGCACGAGGGTTTTGTCACGGTCAGCAGCCAATCCGGTCAGGGCACTGTGTTCAGCGTCTATTTTCCGGTAAGCGGCAAGCCCGAAGCCCAGGAAATATGGACGGCCGAACCTTTGCGCGGCCGCGGCGAACTGATTTTTGTGGTCGATGACGAAAGTGATATTCGCGATTTCATCCGTGATGTGCTGCAAAGCCACGGCTACAGGGTGTTGCTTGCCGCCGACGGCGACCAGGCGTTCGACATCTACCAAGTTCGCAGTCAAGATATCGCTCTGGTCATCATGGACATGGTTATGCCGGAAATGGGCGGCGAGGAAACCTTTTTAAAAATGAAAAAAATCAACCCGGGCATTAAGGCCCTGCTTTCCACCGGATACAGCCAGGACGGCCGCGTAAGTGAAATTTTAAGCAAAGGGGTCATGGGGTTCATCCAGAAACCCTATGATTTCAACCAACTGCTGGCCAAGATACGCCAGATATTGGACCCGGGAGAATAAGGCCTGCCAGGCCCCGATTGTCTCAAAATGGGACAGTCGAAAAACCCCGAAAGCCTGTTGGAATGATGGTTTTGAATAAAATCCCCAATCTGTCCCAAAATGGGACACCCAGGGGAGGAGTGGGCCGGAACCATCTCTGGACAAGGCTTCGCAGCATCTGCCGCCCGCCCGCCGTCCCAAATTGGGACACCCCGGCCTGCCAGGGGATAACGGAAATAATTTATTTTTTCCTTAAAAACCATTACCAGAGAAGGTATACGGGTTTTTACTAAAAAGATGGCAGACAAATTGCTTTAAAAAATCATGACAGTACATGTGGCAGAACAATGATGAGGCTGGGTATGGAGCAAAAATTCCTGCAGCCGGCGATTCGCGGCAAGATCGCCGATTTGATGGATTATCCGGTCCCTGCCGCCCGGGTGGTCCTATCCGGTGCCAAACTGGCGGAAAAGCAATGCACGGTGACCGGCACAGAGGGTTATTTCATGTTCAACCGTATTCCGCCCGGTTCCTATACCCTGGAAGTTATTTATTCCGGGTTCAGCAAGCTGGTACAGCGGGGGATTGCCGTGCGCGACCACGCCATCACCGGCCTGGATCTGAAAATGGATTTCCTGGAAGATTCCCGCACCATCAAACTGCGGGCCATGTCCCTGGAATTCATCAACGACGCGCCGCCGGCCGTGGCTGCCGCTGCGCCGTCGGACCTGGCCCGGCAATTGTCCGAGGTGGCGGCCGGTCTTTGTTTGGACAGGGTACTGTTCAACCCGCCGCCGGTTTTGAAGGTCGGATCCGTAACCACTTTCGAACTCGGGGTTTACCAGAACCTGAAAGAAGAGGTCATGCGTCGCCTGCTGGAACGGAACATCGGCCGCTTTGACCGGGACCAGATTGAGGTGATTCTCCAGGCAGACCTGCAGGTCGCTGGCTGTCAGGTTTTGCTACAGGGTAAGCCCCAGGCAGCCATCAACGGAGCCCGATACCTGGGCTGGGAATGGGAAATTCTGCCGGAAATTTCGGGCCTGGGACTGATCATCCTGCGTCTGGAAACCAGCGTGCGTTTTGCCGAATACGGTGAACGGAAAAAATGCCTGTTGATCCTGGACCGCGATGTCAGGATCAAGAAGAACCATTGGTTAACTTTGCGGCGTTTTTTTAAAAACAAGTTGGTTTAAGATTGGATACTCTTTGGATATATTAATCGTTGAAGACGAAGCGGTGCTGGCCATGGTCTATCTGCAGCAGTTGCGGGAGCTCGGTTACCAGGACGTGGGCCTGGCTTTCAGCGGCAAAGATGCCCTGGCCGCGGTGGAACGGGGCCGGCCGAAACTGATCCTGCTCGACATCAAGCTCAGGGGAAACATGGACGGCATCGGAGTGGCGGAAATCATCCGCTGCCGTCATACGGTGCCGATCGTTTACATAACCGCCTATTCCGATGCGGAAACGTTGCGGCGCGCCTGGCGCACCGACCCGGTCTGCATCCTGGGCAAGATTGGGAACAATTCTGAACTATCCAGGGTGGTATCGACGATCATGGCTGAGGAGCGGGGGACATCCGGCCATAAAATGGATTTGTGCATGAGTTAAATAAATAAAAAAAGCAAAGGAGGAGTTACATGAAAAAAAGAATGGTTAAGTTGATTGTTGGTCTGGTCTTAGTCGGTATTTCCAT
>JALHTJ010000100.1 GCA_022865785.1 Candidatus Aminicenantota bacterium | reverse complement strand
GGGGGTAGGGGGTGAGTTGTAAATGTTCATTTAATTGCTGCTACTTGTCACGCGTCACGCGTTACGCGTCACGTAGTCTTTATCCTGCGATCTCTCTGCCTAAGATACAACTTAGTCAACTCCTCAGCCAAAGCGGGGACCAGTGATAGACCGAGTACGACCGCCAACTCACGGGCGCTTGGCAAATGGGTGTTGAACACCGGCTGCAGGAAGGGCACGCTGACAACCAGCAGGAGCAGGGTAAAGGAAAGTCCGACCGCGACCTGCATATAACGGTTGGAGAAGACCCCGAGCTTGAACAGCGAGATGCGTTCCGAACGCACGGTGTAGGCGCGGAAAAGCTCGCACAGGGAAAGGGTCATGAAGGCCATGGTCTCGGCGCTCTGCACGTCCAGGCCGCGCCAGTCGTAGCGCAGCAGGAAGGCCAGGGGGTTAGCCCCAACCGGAATGACGTCGCCGGCGCGCAGGTGCCAGAGCAGCCCCAGAGCGAACGCCGTCAATACTGCCCCGGTCTGGGTGAAGGTCTGGATCAGAATGCCCAGGCGCATGTTGGCATTGATCACCGGCTCGCGCGGCGGACGCGGTTGGCGGCGCATGATGTCGGGGTCCCCTTTCTCCATGGCCAGGGCCAGGGCCGGGGCGCCGTCGGTGATCAGGTTCAACCACAGCAGCTGGATGACGGTCAGAGGCGAGGGTAGGCCGGCCAGCATGGCCAGGAAGATGATCATGATCTCGGCCACGTTCGAAGAGAGGAGGTAAAATACGAATTTGCGGATGTTGTCGTAGATGATGCGTCCCTGCTCAACGGCCGAAACGATGCTGGCGTAGTTATCATCGGTGAGCACCATGTCGGCGCTTTCCTTGGCCACATCGGTGCCGGTGATGCCCATGGCCACCCCGATGTCGGCGGCCTTGATCGAGGGGGCGTCGTTGACGCCATCGCCGGTCATGGCCACTACCTCGTGGTTGGCGCGTAGGGCGTTGACGATGCGCAGCTTGTTTTCCGGGGAGACGCGGGCGAACACATCGGTGTTCTTCACGCTCTCTTCCAGTTCGGCGTCGCTCAGGGCGTCGATGTCTTTTCCGGTCAGCACTTGGCGGCCGGCCCGCAGCAGCCCGATGCTCTCGGCGATGGCCCGGGCCGTGTTGGGGAAGTCACCGGTGATCATAATGGTGCGGATGCCGGCTTTGCCGGCCTGGGCCAGGGCGGGCGCCGCTTCCGGGCGCGGTGGATCGATCATGCCGGCCAGGCCGACGAAGACCAGGTCCTTTTCGATGTTGCGAATATCGCTGACATCGGGAAGTTCGCGTTCGACCCGATAGGCCAGGCCGAGCACGCGCAGGGCGCCGCGGGTCATGGTCTCGTTGGCTTCCAGTATCCGGCGGCGGCGGGCGTCATCCAGGGGGGCGCTGCTGTCGTCATGGCATTGGTAGCGCGAGCACAGGTTCAACACCATGTCGGGGGCGCCCTTGACGGCGATCACGTAGCCGCTGTAGAGTTTTTGCTCGTCGAAGGGGGAGATGTCCTCGGGATGCGGGTGCAGGATGTGGTGCACCGTTACCATATTCTTGCGCGTCGAATCGAAAGGTATCTCGGCCACGCGCGGGTAGGCCTGGTTCAACGGCCGGGGCAGGGCCCCGGCCTTGGCCGCCGCCACCAGCAGGGCGCCCTCGGTCGGGTCGCCCACCATGCGGTAGCTCATGCCCTCGCTATTGCTCTCACCCGAGACTTCAAGATGGGCATCGTTGTTCAGGGCGCCAACCCACAGGGCGGTCAGGATAGCCTGAAAGTCGGTCAGCTGCACCGGCTGGTCCTGGGCCAGGAAATCACCCTTCAGGGTATGGTCCGATCCGCCCACATCAAGGAATTTGCCGTCGGCCCACATGCGGGTGACGGTCATCTTGTTCTGGGTCAGGGTTCCGGTCTTGTCCGAGCAGATGACGGTAGTCGAGCCCAGGGTTTCCACTGAAGATAAACGGCGGATCAGGGCGTGGCGCTTAACCATTTCCCGCATGCCCAGCGCCAGGCTTATGGTGACCACCGCCGGCAAGCCCTCGGGCACGGCGGCGATGGCCAGGCCCACGGCCAGCATGAACATTTCCAGGGGCGGATGACCGCGCATCCAGCCGATGGCAAACACCAGGGCGCAGACCGCCAGGGCGGCCCCGCCCAGCACCTTGCCCAGTCCGTCCAGGCGCTTCTGCAGGGGCGTGGTCTCCTCCTTTACGTTTTGCAGCATTTCAGCGATCAGGCCGATCTGGGTATGCATGCCGGTGGAAACCACTATACCCCGGCCGCGGCCCGAGTTGACCAGAGTGCCCATGAAAGCCGTGTTCTTGCGGTCGCCAAGGGGCACATTGGCTTCCAGGCGGATATTGGCATCTTTTTGCACCGGCACCGATTCGCCGGTCAGGGCGGCTTCTTCCAGGCGCAGATTTACCGCTTCCACCAGGCGCAGGTCGGCAGGGACAAAGTTTCCCGCTTCGATAAAAACGATGTCGCCGGGAACGATCTCCGGGCCGGGAATGGCCCGGCGCGAGCCGTCGCGCAGCACCTGCGCTTCCGGGGCCGCAAGTTTCTTCAAAGCAGCCAGCGCTTCCTCGGCGCGGCGGTCCTGGATCACCCCCAGGGTGGCGTTCAGGACAACGATGGCCAGGATGGCCACCGCTTCGATCCATTCGCCCAGCAGCCCCGATATGGACGCGGCCGCAATCAGGAGCAAAACAATGAAGTTGTTGAACTGGGCGAGCAGTAGCTGCAGGAAAGTGGGACGGGGCAGGGCCGCGATCTGGTTGGGTCCGTACATTTCCAGACGTTTGGCCGCTTCGCGGCTGTCCAGGCCGCTCTCGATCGGCGTGGCCAGCTGGCGCGCGATGTCTTCGGCGCTTAGCGAGTGCCAGTCCAGGCGGCTTTGTTTTTTTTCAGCTTCAGGAGTTTTTCTGGCGAACATGATGGACTCCGTGGTTGTTTTTTCAGCGCAGTTTGATGCTGATCAGGCTGATCAGGGTGAAGATCACCGCCAGGATCCAGAAGCGGATGACGATCTTGGGTTCGGCGATGCCCAGGTACTGATAGGTGTGGTGGATGGGAGCGCGGTAAAAGATGCGGCGCTTGATCAGTTTGATGCCGATGTAGTCCTGTATAAAAACAGAAAGAAACTCGATGACAAAGACGCCGCCGGCGATCAGGAAAAGCAGCTCATGCTTGAGCAGCACCGCCGCGGTGGCAATGACACCGCCGATCAGCAGCGAGCCGGTGTCGCCCATGAATATTTCGGCCGGGTAGGCGTTGAACCAGAGGAAAGCGGCCAGGGCGCCGATCAGGGCGGCCAGAACCACCACCAGTTCGCCCGAACCGTTGATGAAAGGGAACCACAGGTATTTGGCCGCCTTTGAATTGCCGATGATGTAAGCGAAAACAGCGTAGACCGCCAGCAGCAGTCCGGCCGGAACCGTGGCCAGGCCGTCCAGCCCGTCAGCGAAATTAATGGAATTGGCGATGGCTATGATGACCAGGATAATAAAGGGATAATACAAGATACCCAGGTCGAGTAGTGGATTTTTCAAGAAAGGGACGAACAGCTTGCCGGCTATCTCGGGAGCGAAAGGAGAGGCGTCCGAGGCCAGCAGCAGCAGGCCGAGGATCAGACCGAACAGGGCCTGCAGAAAAAGTTTCAGGCCGCGGTTCATGCCC
>JALHTJ010000099.1 GCA_022865785.1 Candidatus Aminicenantota bacterium | reverse complement strand
ATGAAAACCGAGGCGGTGATGTGCATGGCGTTTACCAGCGCCAGCCCTTCCTGGATGCCGCTTTCCGTCAGGGCCTGCTCCACGTCGCCGCTGATGTTGAGGAACGCCCGGCGGCCCGGTGTCTGGAACCATAGTTCCTTGCGATAACTTTTCATGATTTGATTATAAACGATATTCAGTGTTAGTGTTAGTGTCAGTGTCAGCAAAGCCTCTTCAGTGTAAGTGTAAGTGTCAGTGTCAGTGTCACTGATTTCGATTTATTTTCTTGCTGGCACTGTCACTGACACTTGTCGTTGACAAACCAGTGCTGGTTATATAATATATTTGGAGCTTTCAATGAGCTTAGAGGTGCTGAATGACTGGTAATAACGAATCTCTGTCCTGGAAATTTTATGTTTTGAATATCGTGGTGCTGGGGGCGATCCTGGCCGTGGTCGAGATCGCCCTGGGCGGTTTTATTAAAAAAGCCGGTCTGCCCCTGCGCAGCGCCATTGTCACCGGCGTCGGCTTCGCCGTGCTGGCCCTGGGGCTGGCAGTGTTCAAGCAGCCGCGGGTGATCCCCGGCATCACGGCGCTGGCCATATTCAGCAAATGGCTGGCCGTGCCGCTGCTGGGCCTGCCCCTGCTCTGCCAGGCCAATTCGCTCCTGGCCATCCTGCTTCACGGCGCTTTTCTCTACGCCGGGGTAAGCCTGTTCCGCAAGCAGGTCGGCAAAGGCTGGCCGCAGCGCAGTGCCGCGGCTTTCGGTTCGGCCCTGGGCTCGGGTGCCGCATTTTTCGTTCTCGGCCGTTTCGTTGCCCCCTGCCGCCATCTGCTCTCCTTTAGCTACGCCGCTGGTCCCGCAGCCTACCTGCTGACCCGCGTCCTTCCCGCCGCCCTGCTGGCGGCCGTGCTTTTCCCGCTGGGCTATGCCCTGGGGCGTCGTCTGGAAAAGCGTTTTTTCCCCCTGTGGCTTTCGCGAAAAAAACTGCTGCTGCCCCTGGCCGCCGCCTTCACCCTGGCCTGCTGGGGATTGTCGGTGCTGCTCACCGCCACAGGATTCTAGCCCCGGCAGCCGCGCCATAAGGAATGGACAGGGAAAGCTCCTGGACGGCAGGCGCCAGGGCTGCCGCTGGTCGGCGAAAAAATCCCGGAGCGGCTCGAAGAACATTAAGGAGAATTCATGGATAAACTCGCCGGACAAGTGCTGCAACTGGCCGAACAATACCGGGACTACACGGCCGGGAACCTCTCGCGCCTGGTCAAGATCAAGTCACTGACCGCCCGGGAGGGAGAAGTGGCCGCCGAGCTGAAAAAACAGATGCTGGAGGCCCGCTTCGACGAGGTGCGCAGCGACGGCCTGGGCAACGTCCTGGGCCGGGTCGGTAAAGGCAAGCGCCTGCTGGCAGTCGACGCCCACATTGACACCGTGGACCAGGGCAACCTCGAGAACTGGAGCGAGCCGCCATTTTCCGGCAGGATCGCCGACGGTTACGTGCACGGCCGCGGCGCCGTGGACCAGAAGGGCGGGGCGGCGGCCATGGTCACGGCCGGCAGGATCCTGGCCGAACTGGGCCTGAAAAACGACTGGACGGTCCT
>JALHTJ010000014.1 GCA_022865785.1 Candidatus Aminicenantota bacterium | reverse complement strand
TATTTCCGCCCGTCCAGATCGGCGATGATCTCCAACACCCGCGAGTGGATGCGGCCGTTGCTGGCCAGAATGCCGCGGTTGTTGCGCAGGGTCTTGCCCGCGGCAAAATCGAGTTTCTTGCCGTCAATGTCGCTGACCCAGCCTCCGGCTTCTTCTACGATCAAACTTCCGGCAGAGTGGTCCCAGATCTTCTCGCGGTAGTCGGGGGTGGCGGGATTGGGGATGCGCAGGTAGATGTCGGCGTCGCCTGAAGCCACGATACCGTACTTGACCTGGCTGTCCATTTGTTCGGGTGGATTTGAGATCTGCAGCAGCCTGGAGATCTCAAGTTGAGTGTCCTTGTCGCTGTGCGATGACTCGTAGCTTTCCACGAATTTCATCTGGCGCGAATCGGTCTTGGCCGAGATCCGTATGGGCTCGGCCTGGCCGTTCGCTGCCGGGATCTTCCAGCTGCCCTGGCCGGGAATGGCCCAAAACAGGGTACCGTCGGAACCCGGAGGCAGGTTGGGGCAGCCCAGGATGCCCAGGAGGACCCGTCCCTCCCGGACCAGCGCCAGGGCGATGGCGAATTGCTCGCCGCGCAGGAAGCCCTTGGTGCCGTCGATGGGGTCGAGAGTCCAAAACGTCCCACCCGGCTCGGCGCCGCCCAGGTCGATGCAGTCGCAGATCTCTTTTTCCCTCAGGGGGGCGTCGCACTTTTTCAGGTAATGCTTGATCTTGGCGAACAATGCCCAATTTTCGGATTGGCGCAAGACCAACGAGTCCTCTTCGCCCACGATGTGTATGCCGGGGAAATGGCTGTTGACGATCTTGCAGATCAGGGCTTGCACGGCAAAATCGGCGATAGTCACCGGGCTGCGGTCGCTCTTGGTCAGGGTGTCGGCGCCTGTCAGCTCACTTTGGATCATGGCCGCCATGGTCATGGCCATGCCGACCGCCTGCAGGCCGATCTCCTTTTCTTTTTCCAGCATGCGAATTCCTTCCTTACCGTTCACACGGGCGCGGTTTGCCTAACTGCGGCCGAAGTCGTCCTGAAAGCGGGTGATGTCGTCTTCGCCCAGGTAGGTCCCGGTCTGCACTTCAATAAAGACCAATTCTTCTTTTCCCGGATTTTCCATGCGGTGTTTGGTTTTTTCCGGAATAAAGACCGACTGTCTTTTTTCCAGCTTTATCGTTTCCTCGCCCAAAGTGACCAGGGCCTGCCCCTGCACCACCACCCAGTTCTCGGCCCGGTGTTCGTGGCTTTGCAGGGACAACCTTTTACCAGGTTTTACCATGATGCGCTTGATCTTCAGGTTCGCCTCTTCTAAATGGATCTCGAACCAACCCCAGGGCCGCTCTTCCTTTTCATTCATAAGCGGTAGTCCTTTTTGAGCAGGGCCAGGTCGGAATCGATCATCATTTTGATCAATTCGGCGAAGTGGACTTTGGGCTGCCAGCCCAGTATTTTTTTAGCCTTGCTGAAGTCGCCGCGGAGCAGGTCGACTTCGGCCGGGCGGATGAATTTGTTGTCCAGGACCACGAAATCCTTGTAATCAAGGTCCACATGCGCAAAGGCGATCTCCACCAGCTCCTGCACCGAGTGGGTCTCGCCGCTGGCGATAACGAAGTCATCGGGCTTATCCTGCTGGAGCATCAGCCACATGGCTTCGACGTAGTCAAGGGCGTAGCCCCAGTCGCGCTTGGCCACCAGGTTGCCCAGGCGCAGTTCCTTGCTCAAGCCCAGCTTGATCTTGGCGGCATTGTAGGTAACCTTGCGGGTGACGAATTCGATGCCCCGGCGCGGCGATTCGTGGTTGAAAAGGATTCCTGATACGCCGAAGATATTGTAGCTTTCGCGGTAATTGACCGTGATCCAATGACCGTATACCTTGGCTACGCCGTAGGGGCTGCGCGGATGGAACGAGGTCAGCTCGGTTTGGGGGATTTCCTTGACCATGCCGAACATCTCCGAGGAGGAAGCCTGGTAAAAGCGGATGCGCGGATTTACGGCGCGGATGGCTTCCAGCATGCGGGTAACGCCGATGGCCGTGAATTCCGCGGTCAGCACCGGTTGGTCCCAGGAGGTGGGGACAAAGCTCATGGCGGCCAGGTTGTATACTTCGTCGGGCTGGACCTCAGCGATGATCTTGCTGATGGAATATTGGTCCAGCAGGTCTGCCTGGCGGATCTTGATGCGGTCCTTGATATGCTCGATGCGGTCGAATTTCTCCATGCTGGAACGGCGGACCATGCCGTAGACCTCATATCCCTTCTCCAACAGGAAATCGGCGAGATAGGAACCGTCCTGACCGGTGACGCCGGTGATCAATGCTTTTTTAGCCATTAGCGCTCCTCTGTTTAGAGTTTATTTTAGCCGAATCGGAGTGGAGAGTCAAATCGCGGGCAGGAGAGGCGGGATATTGGCGGCTTGCCATTTGAAAACAAGCCGAGAAAGTTTTATAATTCGCAGGGAGAAAATTAATGACTCTTGATAATTATATCGAAATTCAGTTGGTAAAAGTAAAAATATCCCGCAAGCAGACCGACAGGCAATTGCTGCAATGGCTGCTGGAATTACGGACGCTGCGTGGGCAGATCAGGAATTTGGAAAGCGAAAACAAACAACTGAAGCGTGATTATGAAAAGGTCCTGCTGGAAACCGCGCAAACCTGATTTTTTTTCACGTTCAGGACAGAACTTTTTTGAATTCCTCTTTTAAAAGCGGCACGATAGTGAACAGGTCGCCGACGATGCCGTAATCGGCTTTTTTAAAAATGGGGGCTTCCGGGTCCTTGTTGACGGCCACGATGATCTTTGAGGTCTTCATGCCCACGAAATGCTGGATGGCACCCGATATGCCGCAGGCAATGTATAACTTGGGGTTGACGACCTTGCCGGTCTGTCCGACCTGCATGTCGGCCGAGGCGTATTCGGCGTCAACGGCCGCCCGCGAAGCGCCTAGGCCGCCATTTAGCACCTTGGCCAGGTCTTCCAGTATGGCGAAATTTTCCTTGCCTTTCATGGCCCGGCCTCCGGAAACAATGATCTCGGCTTCGGTCAGATCAATTTTTTGTGAGGCGCTTTTCTCCACGCTGACGATTTTTGTCTGCAATTCGCCGTTGTCCAGGGTTACGGTCTTGATCTCCGGGGCCTTGGTTGCAGTCGTTGTTTCGACAGCGATGACGTTGGGTCTGATCGTGAACAGGGCCGTCCCTGCGTCTATCTGGTACTCGGCCAGCAGTTTGCCCGAATATACGGGCTTGATGGCTTTGCGGTTGTCGAGATCAACGGCCAGACAGTCATTGACCAGGCCGGCCTTGGCCTTGGCGGCCAGGCGCGGGAACAGGTCCTTGCCCTGGGCGGAAAAAATACCGCAGACAATATCAAGCTTGAACTCCTGGATGATTGCTGCCAGGGTGCGGGCATAGCGGTCGGGCTGATAAGTGAGATCCGCTCCCTGTACCTGAATGACGGTTTGGATGCCCTTCAGCTCTTCCAAATACGGCTGTACGTCCGGGCAAAAAAGCACAGCATGCACGGGCTGGCCGCTTTTCCTGGCCAGGCTGAGCAGTTCACGGTTAGATTTCTTGAAAACCCCTTCTTTCAGTTCGATATACAATCCTATGTTGGCCATAGTCGTCTCCTAAATTACCTTGGCTTCTTCGCGCAGCAAGCGTACCAGTTCACACACAGCGTCGGCCGCTTCTCCGGCAATGATCCTGCCCTGAGGTTTTTCAGCCGGGGACGCCAGCTTGAGCAGCCGGACCTTGTTCTGGGCTTCGTCGACCCCGGTCTCGGCCAGCGGGGTCTTTTTGATCTCGATCTTCTTGGCTTTCATGATGCCCATCATCGAGGCGTAGCGGGGGGTATTCAATCCCTTGGCCGCGGCCACGACGCAGGGGACGGCCATTTCGATCACTTCCCTGGCGCCCTCGTCGATCTCCCTCTCCACCCGGACCTTGCCGCCGTCGAAGACGAAAGCCATAACATTGGTGGCGACGGGGATAGCCAGCTCTTCGGCCAGCAGGATATGCAGCTGGTAGGCGTCATCGTCGATGGCCTGCTTGCCCATGAAAATGACTCCGAATTCCTTGTCGGCGCGGATGACCTGGGCCAGGGCCCGGGCCGTGTTCTGGCTATCCAAGGCGACGGAGCTTTCCACGTGTACGGCGCGGTCGGCGCCCATGGCCAGGGCGGTGCGCAGGGCGTTCTGCACCCTTTCCGGCCCGAGGCACACGGCGGTCAGCGTGGAGCCCGGGATTTTTTCCTTCAGTTTCAATGCCTCTTCGATCGCGTATTCGTCATGGGGGCTGACGATCCACTTGATGGCGGCCTCGTTGATCGATCTGCCGTCCTTGATCAGAATGCTGGCTTCTGTATCGGGAACTTGCTTGATGCAAGCGTAAATATTCATTAGTACCTCCTGAAAATCGACGAAATTAACTTGAATTTATGGAATTTAGCAGTTTAAGGAGTATTTATAACTGAAAAGTGGCTGCATGTCAATATTGGCCGAAATCAACAGTTGGAAAAAGGCTTTTACAGGTGAAGGAAAATCCCGCCGCTGACGCGGGTCTTGTTAATATCCGAAAAATGGAGGAAGCGCAGGTCGAAACGCAGCGAAAACATGGAAGTGAAGAAAATATGAAAACCACCGCCCGCCATGGAATAGAAGCGGTACTCGCTGAAGCGGAAATTCAGTTTTTCGAATTCGCTTCCCGCTCCCAGGACGGCGTAGGGAGCGAATCTGCCGAACTTGGGCCGGAATTTTACGGCGGCGCTCAGGCTGTTCCAACCCGATTCCCCGATCCGGTAGCCTTCGAACTCGAATTTAAGCAGGGGGACGATGGTACCGGAACCCGCCGACAGGCCATAGAAAAAACTGGATGGCTGGCTGATGGAACCGGCGATCAATCCGGCATCCAGGGCCAGGGCGTTCAGGGCCAGGAAGAAACAACCGGTCACGATCATTGTTTTTTTAATCATTGTTTTTGCTCACTTTTTGCAGCAGCGGCCTGCCGTAATAATCTATTTCCATTGCCGGCCATACTTTGCGAATGTATAGAGAATAGTTTTTCTGAAAAAGGGGAAAAATAATCCCGTCGTTGACGATCGCCTCACTGATGCGGGCGATCTGTTCCATCAGCAGTTCCTGGGAGTTGCTGAATTTGACCTCGTCAAGTTCGCTGAGCATGCGCAGATACCTGGCGTTGAACTGGTTGAAACTGGACTCTTTCAGGATGCGGCTGATTTTTTCTTCGGCGGGAACCTTTTTTTGAAAGATCTTGTCGATGAGAAGGTACTGAATGGCAGCCGAGTTCAGGAAACCCATTAACTGACTGTCATCAATGAATAGCGTCTCGATCTTGAGGTTGCTGTTTTTCAAAAAGGCGGTCAGGTCTTTTTCCAGGTTGGAAAGCGAGGCGAGGATATAGAGTTTGGTCTCGGAATGTTTCAGGATGGAGGCGGTTTTTTGTGGGGAAAAGGTCTTGATCTTTATGGAAACCGGCGATTCCTCGTCGCTGGTCAGGGTGCGCAATTCCTTGTATTTGTTTCCCGTGGCCTCGTTGAACCTCTTTAAAATGGTGAAAAGGGCGATCTTGGTGTTCTGGCCCATATCGCTCTGCAGAAAGCAAAGGTAAATGTTCTGGAAAATGCCGGAATCAAATTCCTGAAAATTTTCCTTGAATTGGTTCGGATTGGCCAGGAAGAGGTCAGGCGGAGTGCTATCGTTGAAAGTGATCTTGACCTTGTCCAGATAGGTCCGACCTCCGGCATAAAATGGATTGGCTTTCAGGATGAGGTGGTGGTTCTTCTCCCATTCCTGGGGAAAAAAAATGCCTGAAAATGACTGTTCATTCTCGGCCAGCACCACCAGTTCCGGGGCGGTGAGCAGGCTCAGGATATCAGGATTGTCGGCCAACAGCTCGATCCTGACCTGGTTTTCGTTGACGCGAATGTTCTTGACCGTTTTGCTCAATTTGCTGGCCGCAAAAAGATCGGAATTCATGAATATTTTAAGCGAAACCTGTATATTCCTGGCAGTCAGCGGCTTGCCGTTCGAGAAGCTGAGATTGTCCTTGATCGTCAGGCTCAGGGTTTTGCCGGAGACATCGTAGTGGTATTCCTGGAAGACATTGCTGAATATTTCGCCGTTTTTTTTCAAGTAAAAGAAATTTTCGTAGATCAGGGAATAGAAGATCAGGTTCGAATAATTGGCGGTGTTCAGGGTAAAGGAAGTCGGCTCGTTCAGCCGGATTGTGATCTCTCCCCCGTAATAGGGCTTGATGGCAAAAATCAGCGTCAGCGCCAGCGGTATGAACAGCAGCTTATTTTTGTCCATCGCGTTTTCCCCAGAACTGGACCATGAACCGCTCCTGGCCGTCCCGTTCTTGCCTGATTCCGGTCCAAAAGCCCTTGATGTTTTGCCAGACGCCTGCGGAGATGAATTGAATTTCACCTATGATTTTTTCCGAGTATGTCGGCCTTTGCCCGCCGTTTTGGATGTCATAAAAAAACAATTGGTCGGAGGCGCGCGAGTAATCACTTACGGCCAGCCATTCGCCCCCGAGGGCGGCCAGGGACGCGCCTTTCTTTTCTGGAGCCGAAAACTGTTCTTCGAATTCCGCGCTGAACAGATGATAATTGTAGTTGCGGTCGATGAGGTGAACGGCTTGCAGCTGTCCGTCCTGGACGGAGAAATCCAGGGCCATGGCCGGGGCAGCTTTTTTTTCAATGATGCCCGATCTGTTGGCCGGATCGCTGAACGGCATGAAATAGATTCTGTCCTTGAAAAAATTCCTGCCTTCATCATAGCTGGCGCCGACCAGGTAGGGGATCTGGTTTAAAATGAGATATTTAAAGGGAACAAAATAGATTTTCTGGATTTCCTGCCACAGGCTGTCGCGGAAGGCCAGTACCTTGGCGGAGGAGGAGAAATTGTTTCCGGCCGTCAAAACAAGCCCCTGATTCGTTTGCAGCAGCAGGAGTTTGCCTTCATAGTGAAGTGCCGGATAAACCGGCCTGGTCCAGCCAAGTTTGATCTGGGACTCTTTTTCCAGCCGCATGTTGCTGGCCAGGTAAATGACGATCTCATCGGGATAGTAAAAAAAATATTGCTCTCGCCCGTCACTCCCCGAAATGGATTGGATATCCATCAGGTTTCTTTTGCTTTCAAATTCAAGGAGTTTGGAAAAACCCAGTTCGGAAAAAGCGAAGTTTTTTGCATTCAGGAAATCCATTTCCCCTTTGCTGAGAGCTTTTTCGAAGTATTTAACTGAGACGATCTTGTCCTGCAGGCGCGAAAAGATGGTCAAGCCTAGGCCGGTTTTACTTTTGTTCTGAATGAGTTTCAGGTCCAGCAGGTAATGGAGATCCTCGACGCGGCCAAGATTGAATTCGCCCCGGCCATTGGTGAAATTGATCAACAGGTCGGAAATGCGGATATTTTTTTCGTTTTCCAGGCTGGAGATCAGCAGTTGGTAGAACTTTTGCATGGCCGTGTCGGTCAGCTCCGAATCATTCTCGAAGTGGACGACCGCCACCTGGACATCGAACCTGTTTTTAAAAAAAACTTTCAGGAAAGCGGCGCTTTCCGTGACCAGGGTTTCGGCACTTTCCTGGCCCAAAGCGCTGCTGCCATATAAAAAAAGCAGCAGTAGTAGTGAACAGGTCACTTTTTTCATGCGGCTTGGATCACTTTTTTTTCAAGGTTATTTTCAAGTTGATATTGATTTTTACGTCTTGGGAATCATTGGGGATCTCCAGCGTGATTGGCAGGTCGATGCTTTTTCCTGCCGGCATGACCTGAAACGGTCTCTCGCCGGTATCCTCGTCGGTCTTTATCGCGGTAACCTTGATCGAGTCTGTGTCTTTCTGTTCTTCATCGGAGAAATCGATCCCGGGAATTTCGATGTCCGATTTTTCACTTAATAATTCCTGGGCGTCCTCCAAATCGAATATGTCTTCATCGCCGGACGCTTTCAGGGAATCCTCGGCGTCCACCATGGGGGAAGACAACTCAAAAACCTCCTCAGCCTCGGTATCAGCAACCGGGATTTCCTCGACCATGTTCTTTGAAGCAACATTTTTTTCTTCTGGTTTGGGCGTGGAGGATGTGATTTCTTCCCGGGAAAACATGACGGTCTTGTCTTTCTGGAAAATGGACAACTGGTTTTTCAAGTGCAGGATGACCAGTTTGATTATGGCGTGCAGACCTTCCAGCACATTCTCCCCGTTTGTGGCCACGGTTGGAAAAAAAGACTTGTTGTCCAGGTTCAGGTCCTTATTCAGGGCACTGATGGGCAGGATCTCCTTGAGATCTCTCTTGTTGAATTGAAAGATCAGAGGTATTTTTTCGAATTGCAGGTTGTTGAGTTTTAAATTCTTTTTCAGGTTGGTGAAGCTTTCGATGTTCTGTTCGCGCAGGATGACCTGGGAATCGGCGATAAAAACCACGCCGTCGGCTCCCTGCAGCACCAGTTTGCGGGTTGTGTCGTAAGCCACCTGTCCGGGAACTGTATAAAGCTGGATCTTTACGGAATAATTGCCCAATTTCCCGATCTCCATGGGTAGAAAATCAAAAAACAGGGTGCGGTCGCCATCGGTGTCCAGGGTAATCAGTTTGCCCTTGTTCTCGACCTCGTCACAGTTGAAAATATAGCGAAGGCAGGTTGTTTTGCCGCTCAACGCCGGCCCGTAATACACGATCTTGGCCGTAATCTCCTTGTTATTGTAATTGACGAAAGCCATTAAAATGGATCCTCTTCGTAAGCGGTGTCTTCCCCGGCGCTTTCAAATGGGGGGGCGCTTTGGCCGTTCGCATCCGGGAAAGAATCCCTGTGGGATTTGTCTCCGGGATAGGAGGATCGCGAACCCTGACCGGCCGAGTCCTTGCGACGGTCCAGGACGATCACGTTGTCGGCCTGGATGTCGGTGTTCCACCTGTCCTGGCCGTTTTTGTCCTGCCACTTGCGGGTGCGAATGCTGCCTTCGACCAACACCATGTCGCCCTTGCCCAGGCTTTTTTCGACTTTCTGGGCCAGCGGTCCCCAGGCGACGATGTTGTGCCATTCCGTGGGCAAATCTTTCCAGGCATTGCTGTTTTTGTCAAAATACCCTTCGTTGGTGGCCAGGCTGAACTTGGCCAGTTGCCGGCCGCTGCTCGCCAACACGGTGATCTCGGGATCTTTTCCCATTCGGCCAACCAGAATAACTCGGTTCAAACTACGGACTTGGCTCATGTTATTCGCTGAACTCCTTGATTTTTTGTCCGGCCAGCGAGGCTTCTTCGGACAAGGGGAAGCGGGAGATCAATTCCTTTAAAATGGCAATGCCTTCGCTTTGCCGGCCCATTTCGATCAGGGCGTAGCCCTTTTTTAGAATGGCGGCCGGGGCCTTGTCGCCGTCCTTGTATTTTGCCAGCAGTTCATTGAATGTATTGATGGCGTCCTGATATTTTTTCTTGGCGTAAAAACATTCACCAATCCAATACAGGGAATTGTCGGCCAGGCCGCTTTCCGGAAAACTTTGGATGAATTGCCTGAATCCTTCAATGGCCAGGTCGAAATTTTCCTTGATGTAATCGGAATAGGCCGCGTAATAGATGCTGGAAGGATCCTGGGTCAGAGAGGTCTCGTCTGGGCTGGCGGAATTGGCCGTCGCCGCTGGCAAGGTTCCCACCGGGAAATTCGAAATTTTGTCGTCCAGTTTGTTCAGGGAATTTTTCAGATCGTTCAATTCTTCCTTGAAAAACTGCATGCTGAGCATGAAATTTTCCTTGCTTTGGGCTAAATCGGCCTGGTTCCTGGCAATGGCACTGATTTTTTCATCGCTGATGCCTGATTTTTTAAGCAGTTCCGCGACCTGGGCGGAAAGTCTGGCAATGGATTCGGACAAATTCTGGATTTCGTCCAGGATGATCTGGGTGTCCTTTTTTACCGCCTGGAGCGGCAGGCTGAACAACAGCAGCGCTATCAGTGCCGGAATGAGCTTTAACTTCATGCGGGCTATTTCTTGGTGATGACGAACTCGGCGCGGCGGTTCTGAAAGTAGGAATCTTCGTCCTCGCCCTGAACCAGCTGCTTGTTTTTGCCGTAGGAGATTATCTTGATCTTGGCGGCTTTCATGCCCAGGGAGACCAGGTAATTTTTGGCGGCTTCGGCTCTTTTTTCACCCAGGGCGATGTTGTATTCAATGGTGCCCCTTTCGTCGCAATGGCCTTCGATCAAGACTTCCACGCTGGCGAACTTGAGCAGCCAATTGGCATTGGCCTGAATAATGGCCTTCATGTCTTCCCGGACCGTGTATTTGTCAAAGTCGAAGTTGATCCTTTTGAGGATCTGGTCTTTGTTCAGTTCTTCCAGGGATTTCTGCTGGTAGATCTCTTCCTCGCTCAACACGGGTCTTTCGACCTGAGTCGTCGGCTCTTCCACTTTTTCCACTACCGGCTCTTGAACGGGCGCGACCTTGGCGGCTTTTTTCCCGCAGGCATTGAACATCAGTATCAGCGACAGTGCCACCAGAATCAATAGACATTTTTTCATGGGTCCTCCTAATATTTTTTAATATATAAAATATAGTATATAAGAAGAATTTTGTCAAATTTATCTGGAATCTTCAGTTTTTACTTGGCTGATTTTGGCGATT
>JALHTJ010000098.1 GCA_022865785.1 Candidatus Aminicenantota bacterium | reverse complement strand
CGCTGGGCTGAAAGCCAAGGTATTTGTCCCAGTTCGCCTGTTTCTCCCTGGCGCTGAAGCCGTCGCGGCCCAAACAATATAAAGCCGAAACCGCCAGCAGCGCCGAAAGGTCGCGTTCGCCCAGGCGCGTTTTGAGCAGGAGATCCTCCAGGCTCGCGTAGCCTTGGCCGCGGGCTTCCACTACGCGCGAGGCCAGTTTTTCACCGATGCCCTTTATCGCCAGCAAACCGCAGCGTATGGCGCCCTGCTCGCATGTAAAACCCAGGCCGCTGCGGTTGACGTCCGGCGCCAGTATGGCCAACCCCCATTTTTTCGCTTCGGCAATGTAATCGGGCCGCTGATAGTAACCGCCGCCGGCGTTCAGCAGCCGACAGAAAAACTGCAGCGGCTGGCGGGTTTTAAGCCAGGCCGAAAGGTACGCGGCGTAGGCGTAGGCCAGGCTGTGCGCCTGGCAAAAGGCGTAGAGTGAAAAATCCAGGGCCAGCTTCCAGAACAATTCGAGCTCGTCCCCGCTCCAGCCGTTTTTTTGGCCCGAAGCGAAAAAATCATCGCGCCATTCCTCTCCCCTTCTTCTTTTAAGCTCCTTGCGCACCTTCTCGGCCTGCTCCAGGCTCCAGCCGCAGACGTGGTGCAGCAGTACGGCGATCTGCTCCTCGAAGATCAGGGCGCCGCGGCTGTGCGGGAAAAGCTGTCCCAGCAGCGGGTGGCAGGGAGGCCGGCGCTCCAGGTAGGCTGCCTTCATCCCCGACTTAGCCGGGCCGGGACGGATGATGGCCACGGCGATGGCCAGTTCCTGCAAACTGCCCGGTCGCGCTTTCAGCAGGTTTTCCCGGGCCAACGGGCTTTCCAATTGAAAGCAGCCCAGGGTGCGGGCCTGCTGGATATTCTGCCAGACAAGGACGTCGCCGCCGTGCGCCGTGTCCGGCGCAGCCTCCCCGTTCAGTCCCTCAAGGGGACGCCCCCCCAAGGGGAGGGACAGGGCCAGGGGGGCGATAACCTCGAAACCGCGCACGCCCAGCAGGTCGAGTTTAAAAATGCGCAGGCGCTCGACCGTGTCCTTGTCCCAGACCAACTGCGGAAAACCTTCGGGTGACCGGGTCAGGGGCAGGGCGCGGCTCACGGCCTGCCCTGAAAAAACCACGCCACCCACGTGCAGGGAAAGTTCCTTGAACACCCCGTCGAGCAGTGCCGCCGCCTGGTAAACCCCGGAGTGTGCTCCTTTGCCCCTGGCGGCCAGTTCGGCCGGTTCGGCGAACATGGGCAGGGGCCTGGTCAGGGCGTGGGCCTCCTCGGGGTTGAAGCCGAAGGCCCGGGCCGTTTCGTACAGGGCCGAACGGGCGCCGAAAAACTTGTGACTTGAGACAAAGGCCGCCCGCTCGCCGTAATGCCGGAATAGCCATTGGAACACCTCGCCGCGCCGCGACGAATCGATGTCGATATCGATGTCGGGCAGGTCGTCGCGCTGGCTGTTGACGAAGCGCTCGAACAGCAGGCCGTGCGCCAGCGGGTCGACCCGCGACATGCCCAGCAGGAACAGCACGAATGAGGAGGCGCCCGAGCCGCGCAGGTTGAAAAAAATGCGCTGGCGGCGGCAGAAATCGGCAATGGCCGCGGCGATGAGAAAATAAGCCGCCGCCCCGGTCTTGCGGATCACCTGGAGCTCATGGAGGGCGCGCTCGCGTTGAATGGGTCCGGAGCGGCGCTGATCCATTTTTTTGCGCACCAGGACCTCCAGGTCACTGCCGCCGTCGGGAAACAGTTCGTCCAGGCGGTCGAAACCGAAGGCCACGCGTTCGGCCAGGCGCACGGTGTTGGTCATGGCACTCCGGCCATGCTCTCCGAAACGTCGAGCAATGGCCGTCGCCGGCAGCAGGCCGTCCAGGGCGGCGTCGGTTTTCAGGGTTTCCGGCAGGGGCAGGTGCTGGAAAACCGCCCGGGCCACGGCGTATTTGCGCGCGTCGCCGATCCAGCGCAGGGCTTGCGCCCAGACCAGGGGGACGCCGGATTCCGCGCTCCAGGCGCTCAGCCATTGGCCGCTTTGCCATTCCAGTCCCAGGTAAAAATTTTCCCGGCCGATCTTGGCCTGCAGCCGGAGCAGGAAATCGCCGTCGGGCCGCAGCGGCAGAAAAACCGCCACCAGGTCGCGCAAGCTGGCGGGCAGGGCGCGGCGGTTCAGGCAGGAGACCAGGGAGAGGTAGCCGTGTCCGGAAAGCGGGAACAGCAGCAGGGCGCCCTTTTCCGGCAGTTTGATCTCGGTGCCCAGCAGCGGTTTCAGGCCGCGGCGAACGGCCTCTTTCTTGAATCTCTCCCAGCCGATCAGCGACATGGGGTCGCAAAGCGGCAGGTAGGGCAGCCCAGCCTTCTCCATGATATCGGCAAGGG
>JALHTJ010000097.1 GCA_022865785.1 Candidatus Aminicenantota bacterium | reverse complement strand
CTGACCTCATGCGGCGACTCCGCAAGCTGGAAAATCTCGCCCGCGGCCCTCGCTCAGATCAGGAAGGCAACGGAGATCTCCATCGGCGTTGAGGTTGAGCCCAAAGGGCTTTATCCCTTCAAAACCTACGTGCAAAAGGTCCTGGAACGGGTTTTTGGCGGCCTGGGCCTCAAGGTCACAAATGACCCGGTCGCCTTTCCGGTTTTCCAGGTGCGGATCAGCGCCGAGGCGGTCGGCAAAAGCTATTGGGTCGAAAATGGGGGCTATGAAACCGAGAGCTACTCGAGCGCCCGGATCAGGGGCGAAATGGCCCTGGCCCAGACCGAACAGGATAAATTAAAGAGGAGTTTTTCCGGGCGCGTCGATACGTCCAAGGACATGCTCTACGCCATCGAGGATCCCCTGGACGCCCCCTTCAACGAGGCCCTGCAGCAGTCGGATTTTCTGCCTGCCGTGGCCGGCCTGGTCGAAGCCTGCTGGGGGCGCGCCCAGGCCCTGGCCGTCATGGCCGGCCTGTACGACGAGGCCCTGCCCTGGAGCGATTGGCGGCTGGCCGTGCTCAGGTCCCTGGAGCTTTTCACGGAACAAGCGGCCACGGCAGCGCTGCGCGCGATCCTGGTCCGGCACCTGGAGCGGCTTGCCGATCCATCCGCGGCCATTGCCTTTGACGAATCCCTGGTCAGGCTGCTGGAGATGCTGGTGGCCAGGAACGACCGGGCCGCGCGTCCGGCGGTCGTCCAGTTGATGGGAAGACTTTTAAATCACAACCACCATGGTTCCTGGGGCGATTCCAAGAGTTACCTGCAAGGGGTCGTGGCCCGGCTCCAGTAAAGCGAGTTCGAAGTTGAAAAAATACATGAAATACGTGACGCGTGACGCGTAACACGTGACGAGGAAGAAATAAATTCCAAATCCCAAGCACCAAATCACAAATAAATTCCAAGTTCCAAATTCAAATGTCCAAAACAGCCGTCTTTGCACATCTTTTCGATTTTTATTTTATCTTACTCTTTACCGTAAACCGTCCACCGTTTACCGTACGCCGATATCGTCTTGCCCCTAACCCATAACCTCTAACCTATCGCCTATAGCCCCTTGCCCATAGCCTCCAACCAATTGCCTAAAGATCGAACTTGCCGCCGATCATGGCGGTGAGCCAGCGGTGCAGCGGTTCCATGGGCTTGAACTTTTTCCAGCAATAGTCGATCAGGGCCGGGGAGTGCAGTTCGGCGGGAATGGGCATCTCGCAGCCGGCGTAGAGACCGGCATGGCGGAGCAGGAAGGCGCTCTCCGGGGCGGCGTCGTAGCCGGCGGGCACGCGCTTGTAATGCTCGCCGCCCAGCGTATAGCCCGGATGGGCGGTGAGCTTACTGACGATGGCGGCCAGCTCGGGACCGAATTCGGGGTCGGCGACCGTGCGGCGGAAGCGCTCGAGCAGCGGCCGGGAAAAGACGTACAGCCCGGCGGCCAGCATCAGGGTTGGCGGTTCCAGGTGAAAGTAGTAGCTCGAGCTGTCCAGGCGCGGCCCGCCGCCCTCCCAGAAGAGGATCCCCAGGTTGGTCTTGTAGGGGGACTTGTCAGCGCTGAAGCGCGTGTCGCGGTAGATGCGGAAGAGCGAGCCGTTGGCGCGTGGATCGAAACGGACCCCCGGAGTCAGGCGCCTGAGCCGCTCGCCCATGGCCAGCACGAAAGCCCTGGCCGGAGCCAGGATCGCCGTTTCATACTCGGCCTTGTGGGCGTTGAACCATTCGCGCTTGTTGTTGGCGGCCAGG
>JALHTJ010000096.1 GCA_022865785.1 Candidatus Aminicenantota bacterium | reverse complement strand
GGAACAGATCAGCAAGTTGAAAGCTGGCAACAACCAATCGTCCGAGGATCCCAATTCGGCCGTGGCCCAGGAACTGATGAAAGAACAGCAGCGCATTGAAGCCGAATTCAAGACCTTGAATGACCAGGCCAGGAAGAAGCTAGGGCTGTAGTCAATTTTAATCCAACTCGGCGTAGGGCATACGGCATACGGCCAACACTAGAATTGGTTTACGGTACATGGTGGACGGTTTACGGTAAAAAATAGGAACGATATAAGAAATATTTCGAAAGGATTTCTTTTTTCTTCGACCGTCAACCGTACACCTTACACCGTATACCGAGTTCTGGTTTAGTTCTTCTGCAGTGAGATATTCAGGTTTTCGCTCTTTATTTTGCGCAAGCTGAGAAACGCCTTCAGGTGGAAATAGAACAGGACGAACAACAGGTAAAAAATCACGTTGGGACCGGGGAGCAGGGCTACGAAAGCCGTAAAAGGCATGACCAGGAGTTCGATCAGCACGTAAAACAGTCGCCTGATCATTTTGCGCCGCAGCCAATTCCCCAGCCGCCTGCGGGCTTCCGCCTCCGAAATGTCTACTTGGGAATGAATTTCGATAAGGTAAATGGGCAAGTGGGCCAGGACTTTTTGTTTGGAGAGGTAACGCAGTATGCCCGGCGTGTAGCGTTTGACGACCGCCAGACTTTTTTTTACCAGTTTGTTTTCCGAACTCAGCTCGGGAAAATCCTGGAAATCGATCTGCAATTCGGATGAGGCGGATATAGCGATAGTGATCTTTTCCATGCGCCTGACATTATAACCGAATGGCTGGATTTGGCAAGAGGTGAGAGGTCATGGGTGAAGGGTTATGGGGTGGAGGCAAGAGGCGATGGGCTATGGGCGATAGGTGAAAAAGAAGGCGAGGAGAGGGCTGAGTGCAGATGCCAGAAGACAGATGTCAGCGGTCAGAAATTTCTCCGTAGCCTGTCTTCTTGCCCATGACCTGTGACCCATGACCCATAACCTGAGAAACAATTTTGAACTTTTGCGGAGGTTTTTTCGTTCTAAACATCTGGGGCATGGTCCCTGCCAAGGAGGTCAAATGAAAAGACTGTATAGAAGTCGCAAAAACCGCATGCTCGGTGGCGTCTGCGGCGGCATCGCCGAATATTTCAACATTGATCCGGTCATTGTACGCCTCATTGTGGTTGCCCTGTTCTTCGTTGGCGGATCGGCACTGTTGGCTTATGTTATCGCCCTGATCGTCATTCCCTACGAATCGTTTGAAACGGCCGTCGGCGCCAATAAAGAAGCCGCACCGGCCGCGGCTCAGGTCCAGGCCTCCCAGAACCCCAGTGACGCCGTTCCCTTGTTTTTGGGTATCGTGCTCATCCTCATCGGCGGAGTTTTCCTGCTGCATAACCTGCCGATTTTCCATCCTTTTTACGGCTGGGCCCGTCAATTCGTCCGCCACTTCTTTTGGCCCTCGCTGCTGATCGTTTTCGGCGTTTTCATCATTGCCCGCGGCTGGAAAAAGTAAATTAAGAAAGTAGTCAGTAGTTAGTAGCCAGTAGGCGATAGGTGATGGGCTAGGGGCTATAAGTAAAAAACCCTCACCCATAACCGATCATCCTTCTTACCTATAGCCTCTAACCTATAGCCCCTAGCCTTATATTTATTATTGTTGACAAATGGACAAAACCATATTATTATTGAAAAGGCGAACAAAAGGCGAACAAATGCTGACAAAAAAACAAAATTTAATTTTGGACAAGATCAGGGGCTTGCGCCGCCGCAACGGCTGTTTCCCTACCGTCCGTGAGATCGCGGCCGCTACCGGCCTGGCCTCGCCGGCGACCATTCACGCTTATCTCTCACGCCTGCGTCAGCGCGGGGCGCTGCTCAGGAAAGGCCGCTCCTGGGACCTGGCCGTTGAACACCTGACCGTGCCGCTGGTGGGCATAGTGCCGGCCGGCCCGGCGCTCGAGATGTTCGAAAGTTTGGGCGACGAAGTGGTCCTGCCCGAGTGGTTGGCCGAAAAAGGGGGCGACATCGTGGCCTTTCGAGTGCAGGGCCAGAGCATGAAGGACGCCTACATCCAGGACGGCGATCTGGTGCTGATCAAGCGCGCCGAGCAGGCCGACCCTGGCCAGATGGTGGTAGCCCGCCTCGGCGACGGTTCCATTACCCTCAAGCGGCTGAAACGCATCCGGGATGCCTATGTGCTGGTTCCGGAAAATCCCGAATACGCCCCCATTGCCGCCCCCTTCCAGCTGGTGGGTCGAGTGGTGGGTGTTTTACGCAGGTACCGGTGAAAACCCCGACGGTCCTGCACCTGGACATCGACGCTTTTTTCGCCGCTGTGGAGGAGACCCTGGATCCATCGCTGCGTGGCAAGCCGTTGATCGTCGGCGGCCTGGCCCACGAGCGGGGCGTGGTCTGCACCGCCTCCTATGCGGCGCGCCGCTTCGGGGTGCACTCGGGCATGGCCCTGCGCACCGCGGCCAAAAAATGCCCGCAGGCCGTTTTCCGCCGCGGCCGCTTCCACCTCTACAGCCGGATATCCCGGCAGTTTTTCGCCTGCCTGCGCCGCTTCTCGCCCCGGGTCGAAGAAGTGTCGGTGGACGAGGCCTATGTCGACGTGGGCGGCAGCCGTTATCTGTGCGCCTCGGTCTACGAACTGGCCGCCAGGAT
>JALHTJ010000095.1 GCA_022865785.1 Candidatus Aminicenantota bacterium | reverse complement strand
GTTCAAAAAAACGGAGAGGGTGGGATTCGAACCCACGGTCCCAGTTTACCCGGGACAACTGCTTAGCAGGCAGCCCTGTTCGACCACTCCAGCACCTCTCCATATATACCGAGGAGGGGACTCGAACCCCTACAGGCAAAGCCCACAAGCACCTCAAGCTTGCGTGTCTACCAATTACACCACCTCGGCCTGCATGCAACAATTCAATACTTCCTAGAAATTGCGATGGACCGCGAAAAGCGGATCGCCTATTTGCCAGGTTCGCTTTTTGGCTGTTCCTGGGGAACAGTGCTTCCGGACTTGAGCGGCTGCGACGTTTCGCTCTTGGCCGCCGGCTTTTCCTTGCCCAGCACCGATCCGGAACGGTTCCTGTGGGCCGCCACGATCTGCAACAGCAGCGAGGTCACCATGAACAAAATCGCCAGCGTGGTGGTGAGCTTGGAAAGCAGCGAGGCCGCACCGCGGGGACCGAAAGTGGACTGGCTGCCGTAGCCTCCGAAAGCCCCGGCCAAGTCGGCACTCTTGCCGCTCTGCAACAGAACAACTATAACCAGCAAAAGGCATACAGATATATGAAAAAAAAGTAAAACGCCTTCCAAGTTGCCTCCTATGCGCGCAGAAGTTTCAACGCATTTTGGATTATAGCAGAAAATTGATCAACTTTCAAGGAGGCACCGCCCACCAAAACTCCGGAAATATCTTCCTGGACAAGCAGTTCCAGACTGTTTTCTGGCTTGACCGAACCGCCGTATAGGATCTTAATTTTTTTCCCCGGCGCCATTTCCTGCAGCATTTGCCTGATAAAATGGTGCACTTCCTGGGCTTGGCCGGGAGTGGCGTTGCGGCCAGTGCCGATGGCCCAAATCGGTTCATAGGCCACAGTGATCTTTTCCATATCCGCGGCGGCGACACCCTGCAGCGCTTTTTCCAATTGCAGTCTGACTTTCGCCAGGGTTTTTCCCGCTTCCCGTTCCGGCAGGGTTTCACCAATGCACAGGACCGGCGGCAGATTGAATTGCAAGGCCGCTTTCAGTTTTTTATTCACGTCTTCGTCGTGTTCGGCAAATATTTCCCGTCGCTCGGAATGCCCGATCAGCACACAATCCGCTGTTTCCCGGAGCATCAGGGGCGAGATCTCGCCGGTGAACGCCCCTTTTTCCTCGAAAAACATATTCTGGGCGCCTATCTTGATCTTCGGGTCCAAACCGTGTGTGGCAGCCAGGGCGGTAAAAGGAGGAAAAACAGCCACCTCCAGGCCGGGGAAGGCAGTAAACTCTTTGGCCAGCGCCTGGACGAATTCCCGGCTCTCGGCAACGGTCTTGAACATTTTCCAGTTGCCCGCGATCAGGTATTCCTTGCCCATCAGGCCTCCGTCAAAGCTTCAATCCCCGGCAGCTTTTTGCCGGAAAGATATTCCAGTGCCGCTCCCCCGCCTGTCGATAGATGGCTGATGCGGTCGCTGACCCCGGCTTTGTTGACGGCAGCGACCGAATCGCCGCCGCCGATGATGGTCGTGGCCTTGGCATCCGCCAGCGCCGCGGCGATCTCCATGGTCCCGCCTGAAAACGTATCCACCTCGAACACTCCCATCGGACCGTTCCAAAAGATCAAATCGGCACGTTGGATTTCACCCTGGTATTGCTCGACGGTTTCCGGGCCGATGTCCAGCCCCATCATCTCTCCCGGAATTTCCTCCCCGGACCGGATGATGCGGACGGTGATATTCGGTTCCATTTTAGTGGCCGCGATATGATCCATGGGCAGGATGAAACGCACGCCCTTGGCCTCGGCCTGCTGCATGATCTCCAGACAAAGTTCGATGCATTCGTTTTCCACCTTGGAAGAACCCACATTCATGCCCTTGGCTTTCAGAAATGTATAGGCCATGGCGCCGCCGATCAGAATTGCTTCCGCCTTGCCTACCAGGTTCTTCAGCAGCGGCAGTTTATCGCTGACCTTGACGCCGCCGAGAATGACCAGGTAGTGCTCGGGAGGAGTCTCCGCAGCCATACTTAAATAGTCGATCTCTTTCTTGAGCAGTAAACCGGCCACGGCCAGCGGCACATGCCGGGTGATCTCATCAATCGAGGCGTGGGCGCGGTGGCAGGCGCCGAACGCGTCATCGACATAAACATCGATGCCCTTGGCCAGCTCGGTGGCGAAAGCAGGATCATTACCGGTCTCCTCGGGGTGAAAACGCAGGTTTTCCAGCAGCAGGATCTGGCCGGACTTCAACGCAGCCCTGGCTTTTTCCGCCTTGGCGCCGATGGTTTCGCCGCAAAACAGGACTTCCTGCCCCAACAGCTCAGTTAAACGTCCGGCCACCGGAGCCAGGCTATAATTGGGGTCCACGTGCCCTTTGGGCCGGCCCAGGTGCGAGGCACAAACAATGCGGGCCTGGTTTTCGATCAGGTAACGGAAAGTGGGCAGGGCTGCACGGATGCGCGTATCGTCCGTGATCTCGCCCCTGTCGTTCAGAGGCACATTAAAGTCATTCCTGACAAAAACCATTTTGCCCCGCACCTCAAGGTCCTTAATATTTTTTTTTGCCATTTCAATTCGCGCTTATTTTAATGATCAGGTCGCGGACCCGGCAGGAATAGGCCCATTCATTGTCGTACCAAGCCAGCACTTTGATCAGGTTCTTTTCCATGACCAGGATATTTTCCATATCGATAATTGAGGAGCGCTCATCTCCCTTGAAGTCGATGGAAACAAGTGGTTCGTAGGTGAAGCCCAGGATCCCCTTCATCGGTCCGTTATTGGCGGCCTTTTCAATCACCTGGCGCACCTCTTCCACCGATGTGTCCCTGGCCACATGGACCACCAGGTCGACCACCGACACGTCGGGAGTCGGAACCCGGATGGATGTTCCGTCTATTTTTCCCTTAAGGTCTTTGATGACCACGCCCACGGCCTTTGCCGCCCCGGTCGAAGTGGGGATCATGGACAGGCCGGCCGCCCGCGAGCGGCGCAGGTCTTTGTGCGGCAGGTCGAGGATGCGCTGGTCATTGGTGTAGGAGTGGATGGTGGTCATGTTGCCCTTGAGGATCTTGAAATTATCGTGCAGAACCTTGGCCAGCGGCGCCACGCAGTTGGTGGTACAGGAGGCGTTGGAGATGATATGGTGTTTTTTGTGATCGTAGTCGCCGTCGTTGACCCCCAAAACGATGGTCACGTCGGGATCGGTGGCCGGAGCTGAGATCAAGACTTTTTTTGCCCCGGCCTGCAGATGCTTCTCCGCATCCGGACGTTTGGTAAAAAGTCCTGTGGATTCAACGACCAGGTCGATCCCCAGCTCTTTCCAGGGCAGTTCAGCGGGATTTTTTATGGCCGTCACCTTGATCTTTTTCTCTCCAACCTGGATGAATCCGTCTCCATGCCCCACGTTTTCCGGTAAAATACCGAAGATCGAGTCATACTTCAGCAGGTGGGCCAGGGTCTTGGCATCGGTAATATCGTTGATCGCCGCTATCTCAATGCCCGGATGGCTGAATGCCGTCCGCAAAAAAAGCCTGCCGATCCTTCCGAAACCATTTATCGCAATTTTTATGCTCATGAGTAACCTCCAAGAAATAAAAATTAGCACAATCGCCGCCAATTTTCAAGTGCAGCGGAGAATATCCAGCCCAGGAAAAATTAAAAAAAACTTGCTTTTTCACGGGAGGTTTCCTATAATCATCCGGGAGGTCAGCATGGACATCAAGGAAAAAGCCTCTGGCCAGTTGAATTGGCTGGAAAAAATACTTCATAAAATTCCCGGCTTTCAGGGTTATTACCAAAGAGAATTGCGCCGCGATTCCGACCGCTTGCAGCGGGAGTTCATTGTCAAACAACTGCGCAAAGTAAAAAGCGGACTGAACGGTGTGTTGCAGGACGCCAGCCGCCAGAAGAACTTCGAACTCCTTCAGGTTTGCGATCTGTTCGGAAAGTCACTCGAAAAAAGTATTGGCGAGATTCGCTATGCCGACCAGGGTTACAGCGG
>JALHTJ010000094.1 GCA_022865785.1 Candidatus Aminicenantota bacterium | reverse complement strand
GATCGCCTGGCCCCTGGCTTACTATGCCATGCACCGCTGGCTGCAGGGCTTTGCCTACCGCACCGATATCGGTTTGGGGTTGTTCCTACTTTCCGGCCTGCTGGCCCTGCTGATCGCCGTCTTGACAGTGAGTTTCCAAGCTGTCCGCGCCGCCCGCGCCAACCCGGTCGATAGCTTGCGATATGAATAAAGGAAACCGCAGGCCGGGGGGAAAATAGCTCTTTTCTTCCTTTTCCCTCTGTTTTCTCTTTCGGTCTCCTGCTCTTGGTCAATTGTGTCCGCCAGCGGACAGGGCTGTATCAATAGCGGACAGGCTGACAGCGGGAGGGGCGTAAGGCGCCAGATCAGATCCCGGAAAGGCTCTCCCTGCAATGGTTTCAGGCAAAACAGTTCTTATGCGCTTGGCACCATTTTTGCTTATTATAATGTGAATCCAGCATTCAAAAAATGCCAGGGAGGCAAAACATGAGCTTGAAAGATATTTTGCAGAAGCTGGTCAGCGAAAAGACCCAGGTCCTGCTCGCCGACAACCAGAGTGAATGGCAAGCGGAGGTCTTGTTGGAAAACCTATCCGAAACCCGGCTCAAGACAAGCGCCCATATGCAGCCCGGACTCTATATCGCCGAAATCAGCGAAGCCGGCTATCTCGGCCGGGTGTTGTACAAGCTGAAAACAGTGGAAAACTAAGAATGGAGACCGGAGAGCGAAAACCGGAGACCGAAAGTTGAAGAAAAAAAAGAAAGAGGAAAGGGGAAATCGGAAGCTGCAGGCCTCCGTACTCTTTTCTCCTGGAGGTTAAAATGAAAGAAGTGGTTTTGCAGATTCCGACCATGGAAGCCGAACAGAACATTGAAATCGAGGTCCGTATCAACGGCAGGAAAAAAACGCTGCATTATCGGGTGGAAATCGTCAATTGGGAAAACACCGATCCCACTTCCGAGGATAAAGTGAGAGTCCTGAGAAAAGTGATCCGCGAGCACGACCATGACTGGCAGCTGGTGACCATCGGTTCGCCGACCGAAAGCAACATCCCGGTCATGTTCCGCCGTGTTGATGCCGATGAAAACGCCCGCCAAAACTAAAAAATGAAAAGGCTGCTCATCATTTTGTTGCTGCTCTTTGTCCTGCTGAGTATGTTCACTTTTGGGGCCGAGGAAAGAACACTATCGCTGCAGGAATGCCTGGCCATCGCCTTAAAACACAATATCGCTCTGAGTATCAAGGTCGTGCAGGTCGAACGCCAGGAAGGTCTGCTAAACCAGGCAAAAGAAAAGTTCCTGCCGGTCCTGGCTTTCCAGCTCGGCAAAGCCAAAACCAACACTCCCTCTTATTCATGGATCGATGCCGAAGGCGCCATCAGCGCCGCAAGCCAGCAACTCTCAGGCCTGCTTAGCCAAAACCTGTGGCTGGGCGGCAACTTCACGCTACAAGTCGATACCAGCCAATATGAAAGTAACCAGCGCTTCCAGACCATTAATCCCCGTTACGAGGGTGCGGTGATGTTCAAACTGGTGCAGCCCCTGCTGCGTGACATGGGAAACCGCATCAGCCGCAAGAGCATCATCATTTCCAGCCACAACCGCAACATCTCGGCCAACGAATTGAAGTCGGCACTGCTGGACATCGTTTACCGCGTCGAGGAACTCTACTGGAATCTGGTTTTTGCCGAACGCAACCTGCAAGCTAAAAATCAAGCCTTGCAGCTGGCAGAAGATCTGCTGAAAAAAAACAAGAAAATGGCAGAACTTGGAGTCATTGCTGAAATTGAAATTCTGAGCGCCGAAGCCGAAACGGCCAGCCGCCAGACGGAAATTCTTGAAGCCCGCGCCTTGCTGGAAAACAGCCGCGACGAACTGTATTCCACGATAAACCTGGGGGCTGAAAACGGAGGATCCGCTATCATGATCCACCCGGGCGACGAGCCGCCTCGCGAGGAAATAACGGTGGACACACAAGAAGCTCTGCAACTGGCGTTGGCCAACCGGCCCGAATACTTGAATGCTGACATCGTCCTTAAAAGCAAGGATTTGGAATTGGGCTATGCCAAAAATCAGCTGCTGCCGGCTTTGAATCTCAACCTCCAATATTGGAGCCCCGGCTTGTCAGGGACCAGGATTTTATATCGGGACGACAACCCGCTGACCGATGAAGTGATCGGAGTCATTCCCGGAGCCGTGTCCGACGCCTTTAAAAACGCCATGGAATTCACCTATAAAAACTGGTCGCTGTACCTTTCGTTGGATATCCCACTAAATACTCTGTTTTCACGCGGAGCCTATACCGCGGCCAGGATGGAGCGCCGCGAAGCTCAATTGCGCCGTCTCGATCTGGAACGGCAAATCAGTCTGGAAGTTTCCACAGTTGCCCGTTCCGTGGCCAGCAACTTCCAGCGTATCCAGGCCACACGTTTCGCCCGTGAGCTGGCCGAAAAAAAACTGGCTGCCGAGGAAAAACGTCAAGTCGCCGGCTTGAGTACCAGCTTCATGGTTTTGCTTTACCAGCGTGATTTGACCCTGGCCAAGAGCACCGAGCTGCGGGCACTGTGCGATTACAGCCTGTCTCTGGCCCGCCTTGAAAAAATCGAGGGGACCAGTCTCCAGGCTAAACAGATCGAATTTTAGAGAAGGGCAATCCGTTTTCAACCACTAACAAAGGCAGAAACCGGGAGATGGCTTACTTGATTTTAATGACCAATAAGGTAATGTCGTCATACTGCACCGGCTGATTGACAAAGGCTTTGACTTCCTCCATGATGAATTTCGTCAATGCTTCGGCGCTGACATTTGGATTGGACTGGATGACGCTCTGCAAACGCTCATACCCGAATTCGTTGCCGATCAGGTTCTTGGCTTCGGAAATACCATCGGTAATAAAAACAATCACATCGCCGCTGGATAAGGTGATGGTTGCTTCCTTGAGTTTTTCGCTGAAAAGCGGTTCAGCGGACGCGCCCAAAGCCAATCCCGGAGGTACATGGGTTTCGATCCTGCCGCCGGAACTCAGAAAAAAAGGCATATGTCCGGCCCGGGCCACTCTCAGGACCATGGCCTGCGGGTCAATCAGGCCGTAACTGGCGGATACAAAACGATTTTTTTCCAGACTTTTTCTTAAAACCTCGTTGGCCTTGGCCAGCAGTTGGCCGGGATCATTGACCACGCCGGCCAGGGATTCAAATATCCCCTTTAACTCCGCCATGATAAAAGCGGCGGCCAAGCCCTTTCCTGATACATCGGCAATGACAAATCCCAAACACCCGCCATCCAGGAGGAAGAAATCGTAATAGTCCCCACCGACTTCATAGGCCGGCGAGAAATAAACCGCTATATCGGCGAATTCCGTTTTTGGAGATGCCTGGGGCAACAAGCGGCCCTGCACCGCCCGGGCCACCTCAAGCTCCTTGAGCAATCTTTCCTTTTCAAGGCGGGTTTCCAGCATGCGCGCATTTTCCAAAGCCATGGCCGCGGAACTGGCAAAAGCCTCGATTGTCCGGATATCGTCTTCTTCAAAAAACGAATCCTTTATGATGGCCATGAATAAGTATCCGGTGGTCCGGTTCTTGACCCGCAGCGGAGCGATAGCCAGGGAACTGAAAGAAAAATTGAGGGCATCATTCTGGATATGAATCTTCAGCTTTTTATCCCGGAAAAGTTTCACTGTCCGGTTATCCAGCACGGTTTCACCCAAAAGAGCGAGGCTGAGTTCGCGGGCCTCGCGATTGCCGATATTGAAAGCAGCCGGGACACTGAACTCATCATTTTGAATGATCAGCAGCCAGGAATAATCGCTGTGGCACACTCCGGCGGTAACCATGGTGACTTTTTCAGCCAATTCCTTGAATTCCATTGTACCGGTGATCGATTGACTCAAATCAACCAGTGAGGCAAATTCTTCGGCTTTGCGGTCATAGGCGTCAGCAGTAGGCAAATGAAAGAGAGTGGCAAAAAGAATGACCCCGGAATAGCATGCCCCGTACAGCAAGATGATTTTTCCAAGCTGGAAAAGCCCTGGAGACAAGGCCGGCATCATTGCGCCTATGGTCCGGCTGTTGAAGAAAAGGACGGCGTTGGCTATAAAAATACCCAGAGACAAGCCGGCCAGCATTATCAG
>JALHTJ010000093.1 GCA_022865785.1 Candidatus Aminicenantota bacterium | reverse complement strand
GTTGAAGTTGCGGGCCATCTTGGCCGCGTCGCGCGGGTCGATCTCGCCGCGGTTGTTCACGCCGTCGGTGAGCAGGATGATGATCTTGGTCTTGGCCGCGGAATGCTGGATGCGGTTGACGGAGGTGGCCAGGGCCATGCCCAGGGCCGTTCCATCCTCAAGTTCACCTAGATCGGTTTCCTGCAGGTAGAATTTCAAGATGCTGTAGTCCACGGTCAGCGGGCACTTGGTGTAGGAGCTGGCGGCGAAAATGACCAGCCCCAAGCGGTCGCTGCTGCGCTTCTCGATGAAGGAAGCGATCACTTCCTTGGCTACTTCCAGCCGGTTTTTTGGCTTGAAGTCAATGGCGGCCATTGATCCCGAGATGTCCAGGGTCAGGAGGATATCCATGCCCTTTTGTTCCTCGATCTGAAAGGTATTGAGCAACTGCGGCCGGGCCAGGGCCACGATAAAGCAGAGCAGGGCCGCCATTTTCAGGCGGTTGAGATTGCGGATCAATGTTGTTTTCAAAGTCGGGGCGGCGGCGGAAAATAGTTTTTGCGATGCGAACCAGATGTGGCGCTGACCTTTGCGGGCCAGGAAACGGTTCCACCAGACAAGTCCAGGCAGCAGCAGCAAAAGCAGCAGGTGGATGCTAGCGGCCAGTTTGAACATGGGCCTCCGCCATTGCCGTTTCACGACGGTTTTTGTGCTTTTCGATCAAAGCGGCGATCATTTGAAAAACCACGTCCACGGTCTCTTTTTCCGGGACCTGTCGGGCGAACTTCACCAGGTCGGCCTGCAGGAACAGGGTTTCCATGTGGACTAGTATCTCCCCATCCTTTTCGCTGTTTTTTAAATGCTCAACGGTTTCGACCGTGGTAAAATCGGCGGCGTTGAATTCGTAGGCGCGCTCGATGAAATGCTTGATCATGTCGCTCAGGGAGATGAAAAATTGCCGGAATTCACCCAGCTGCGGCAGGTTTTTTTGGCGCAGTTCCCGGATGCGCATCTCCAGTTCGATTTCAGGCGGCAGCAAGGGAGCGGTCTCCGGCAACCGCTTTTGCTGCATTTTTTTCAACAAAAACCAAAGCAAGGCCCCCAGCAGGAGGAGCATCATGAAACCGGCAGCGTACTTGAGCAGGTGCCTGGGATTGCCGCGCATGACCAGCAGTTCTTTCAGGGGTTTGATGTCGCGGTCGCTCTCGGTCAACAGCGAACGGATGCGGATGGTCAGCTGGCCGGTTTGTTCATGGTCCGGGGCACCCTGGTGCGGCAGCATTTCGACAGTGAAGGGGCCGACATTGAACTCACCGGTCTTGAAAAAAGCAATGGTGATGATTTCTTCAAAAGTGGTGACGCCGGGAGCTTTGAGCGTTGGCCGTTTGCTGCGGCCGATAATTTCATAAGCGCCGCCCGTGACCTTAATATCAATGCTGTCGATGGCGCCGTCGGTGCGGACTACCACCCGTATATCGATGTGCTCGGCAATGGTGGCGGTTTGGCTGGAGGCCGACATGGTCACCTGGGCGGGAACCGCGGTCAGCGGCAGTAGCAAGAGCAGCAGGATGAATGGCAGGGGTTTCATCGGGCGAATTTTTTCTTGCGCCTTAAAAAAAGATCGAAAAGAGGCTTTTCGTATTCCCGGTCCGAACGGATGGTCAGGAAGTCGATTCCGTTCTTGCGGAATAGTTCGCTCAAAGCAAGATCTTTTTCGTTGCGGATTTTTGCAAATTCCCGGCGTAAAGCGTTATTGGTGAAATCGGCGCTGAAATCCTGGCCGCTCTCAAGATCCCGCAAGTGAAAATGGCCCTGTTGCGGAAGTTCCCGTTCGCGGCGGTCGGAAATATTGATGGCAATCAGGTCATGTTTGCGGCCGGCGATTTTCAACGCCGTGTCGAAGCGGTCGTCCAGGAAGTCGGAAATCAAAAATACAACCGCCTTTTTTTTGATCAGCGAAGTCAGGTAAACCAAGGCATTGCTGATCGAGGTCTCCCGACCCAATGGCTTAAATTCTATGATGTCACGGATGAGGCGCAGCAGATGGGTGCGGCCTTTTTGCGGCGGAATGTACAATTCGATGCGATCGCTGAATAGCAGTAACCCAACCTTATCGTTGTTGAGCATGGCCGTGAAAGCGATCAGCGCCGACAATTCGGCGGCGATCTCCTTTTTGCTCTTGGAACTTGAGATGAATTGCAGCGATGCGGAAAGGTCGAGGGCCAGGATGATGGTCAGCTCTCTTTCTTCAACAAATTGCTTGACATAAAGGCGGCCCAGACGTGAGGAAACGTTCCAGTCGATAAAACGCGAATCGTCGCCCTGCTGGTATTCGCGGACCTGCGAAAATTCCATACCCCGGCCTTTGAAGGCTGAATGATATTCCCCGGCAAAGACATCACGGGCTGCTTTGCGGGAGATGATCTCGATCCTTTTTATTTTTTTTAAGGTTTCTTCGGCGATCATGGCCGGGTCAGGTCAGGCAAAATTGCGCTCACATGGATTCAATGGTGATCCTGCCGCTGTAACTGATCTTGAAATTCGTGGGGTAGCCCAGCTTCATGTTCCAGACCTTGGGCAGGTTTTCAGCCAACTGCATGAAAGAACTTTTCAGTTCCAGGGGGATCTTGGCAATTAATTCGATCCCCTCGACATTACTGAAATTGAGTTTGATGTTTTTGTTGCGGCAGTAGAATTCCAAACTGTAGTTTCCGGCCGACGTGTTCTGGATGTAGATCATGGTCACATCAAAAACCTTTTCATCCATCGCAGTTGCCTCCCTGATCTGGATCATGCAATTTATCCAAATTGAATTCTAGCAAAAAAAAAATGTTTTTAACAACTCGCCGCATTAACTGGGGGAAGTATCCGGAAATATCAGGCGCCGGTCCCGCGTGCCCCCAATTGCTTGTCCAGTATCCACATTCCATTGACGCTGTCCTTGATCTGGGTCAACTTGAAAACAATTTTGGCCGCGGTGGATTCCTCCTCAACCTGCTCCTTGATGAACCACTGCAGCATGATCTGGGTGGGGTTGTTCTTTTCGCTGCCGGCCAAACGGTAGAGTTCGTTGATGCAGTTGGTGATATACTGCTCATGCCTCGACACTGCTGTGAAAGCCGCCAGGGGAGATTTCCAATTTTTTACCGGTTCCTTAACGGCCAGCAGCGATACGCGGCCGCCCATTTCGTCCAGGAAATTGAAAAATTTCATGGCGTGGGACATCTCTTCCTGGGCCTGGCTCTTCATCCAGGCGGCAAAACCGTCCAGGTTCAGTGACAGGAAATATGCAGCCATTGACAGATACAGATATGCGGAAAAGATCTCCTCATTGATCTGTTTGTTCAACGCGGTCTCGAGTTTTTTGTTGATCATCTTCGGCCTCCAATTTTTAAAATATATCATAAATGGTATCTTTTTACCAACAGATTTTTTGATTTTCTTGATCCTGTATGCTGGTCAGGAATTACCTGATGGAGCGAAACTATTGATTTTTTTATTCAGTTTTGTTATAAATGCTGTAAAGTGGATGAATATTGAGATAGGGTAATGGTTATGACCAAATCATACACCATCAAGTGCTGGCATTGCACGACCGAATTTGACGCGGTTGCGGCCTCCGACTGCAGCCATTCCACCCCGACAAAAATTTGCCCTTTCTGTCTGAAGTGTTTTTGCAACGCTTCAGAAGATTATAAAAAAAAGTATGTGAAGAATTGTCCCAAGGATATGCTGGCCGAAAGTAAAGCAGCCCGTGATTCCCTGTATTTGAAGATCGGAGAAATATTGGTAAAGGCCGGCAAAATTTCCATCGAGCAGTTGGATACGGCCCTGGACAAGCAGCGCATCGTCAACAAAAAGCTGGGGGAAGTCCTGATCATGATGTCGCTGATCACCCCGGACGAGCTTCAGCTTTACCTGCTAAACCAGAATAGCATCGAGAAGATCGACTTGAAAAACATCACCGTGGACACGGGATTGATATTCCAGATCGGCAAGGAATTCTGTCTGGACCAGAAGATCGTGCCCATTGAGATCCAGGAGATCGCCGGCGGGCATGTGTTGCGTTTCGCTTTTTATTCAGTCAATGATCTCCCAAAATTAAAAAATCAGGGAGAACTGCAAAAATATAAACTGATCCCCTACCTGGCCCAGAAAGAAGAAATTGAAAACCTGCTGAAAAACCTGAAAAATACTGAAAAGGATATCAAGATTTATACTTCGCTGGAAAGCACCAAATATATCCGCATTTTGAATTCGCTGGTCAAATCGGCGGTTCAAGCCAAGGTTTCCGATGTTTTTTTTGAATTCAAATCCGGCCAACTCGCTATTTTCTTTCGCAACGGAGAATCTCTCTCCCGCTTCGATCAGCCCATCGATGACCCGAGGGAATTTTTTAAAAAGATAAAGGAAATCTGCGGGTTCAAGCTCGAGGAAAAGCAAACGCCACTGGAATCCTGGCTAAACTTGAGCAAAAAATTCAGCCATTTGAAAGTCAAGGTGCTTTACTATTCAGGCGGTGCCCAGGAAAACATCCGTTTTAAATTCAACAACCTGAAGGATTTTGCCAAGAAGATCGCAGAGTTGAATCTTGAGCGCGACGAAGTGGAGCGGATCCAGTCTATCTTGCAAAAACCAAACGGCTTGTTCATTGTGGCGGGGCCTGCCTACAACAAAGCCAATGAAAGCCTTTACGCACTGATGAATACCCTGAGCGGCGAACGGCTCGCCACCGTGGAAAGCGCCGTGGTGCTGCGCAACGAGCGCTTCTTTCAGATCGAAAACCAGGGGGGCGATGTCAGCGACGCCGTGTACAAGAACCTGCTTTTTTACAAACCCGATTCCATGTTCTTGTTTGATTACTTTCAGAAAAGTTACAATCGCCAGTTTCTGAATTTCGTGGAAATGGGCAAGCTTTTCATCGAATTGCAGGGTTTTTCCTATGAGGAAATTTTTGATAAAATGCAAATTGAAAACGAAATCCCGCCTTCCTTTCTGGTTGAGAATCTGCGCCTGGTGGTATTTCAGCGCCAGGTGAAAATTCTTTGCCCGCAATGCAAAACAGCTCATCCGCAATCAGCCCGCGAACTCTTTAAAAACAAGAAATTGACCATCGACTACAAGATTTTTCAGGAAAAGGGCTGTCCGGAATGCCAGTCCAGCGGCAGCAGCCACGATGAAATTTTCTACGAGATCTTCACCATAGAAAACATGGATCGGGTTCACTTCCAACAAAGCCACCTTGCCGCCCTGGACAAAAAAATCTCCGAAGGCGGGAACCTGACCATCGCCCAGAAGGTTTTCAACCGGGTACTGAAGGGTGAAGTATCTTACAAGGAAAGCACCCGTTTCTTTTGATCACGCCCTGAAATTCCGGCTGCAATCCAAACATACAAAGGCGTGCGCTTGTCTTTTTGCTTCCCGGTGCTTTTCCTTTTTGCGGCGCCAAAACAAAAAAACCGCCAGAATCAGGATCATGGCGAACGGGAGGCTGGCGCGGCTCAGCAGGAAAAGCAAAAAAACAAGGAAAAGAGACAGAAAAAAAACGAATACAGTGAGCATGATCTCGGCAAAAGATTCGTTAGCGGAGGAAGCCTCTTCGTTTTCGAATGGCAGGGTGGCGCTGGAGCCGCAGGCCGGGCAGCGTGGCGGTGGCTGGTTCATTTGTTTAAAAGTATCCGGGTTCCCAATGCCTGGTTGAAATCTGAAAAGAGTTTTTGGGCGTCGCCGTTCTTGAGTTGTTCGCTGAAAATGTTCAGGCGCGAGTCCAGCAGATCAAGCAGGTGCAGAAGATATGCTTCTTTTGTTTTTGGAACTTCGGGTGAGCCATATTCCTTTTCGCCGTGGTGGGAGACGATCAGGTGCTGGATGCGGATGCTTAAGGGTTCCGGGAAATCAGCGACCTTGTTTTTCATTTCTAGAAAGATCTTCAGGCTGATGACCAGGTGGCCGAGAAGTCCACCGGCCAAGGTTGTCTCCAGTGCCGGTTGGGTCTTGAATTCGGCGGTTTTACCGATATCGTGAAACAGGGCGCCTATGAGCAGCAATTCCTTGTCCAGTTCGTACTGCGGGGCAATAGCCAGGATCATCTTCAGCAGCGAATGGGTGTGCTGCAGCAGGCCTCCGGCAAAGGCGTGATGGATTTTTTGGGCACCGTAGGCCTGACTGAAGACCGGCCCGTATTCTTCTTTGAACAATTCACTCAGTCTGCGCAAGTGGGGATCGCTGAGGTTGCCATCCAGCAAAGAAAAGGCTTCAGCCAGAAGCGCCTCGCTGTCAAAAGGCGGGGTTTCATTGAAATCGCCGGGATCGAAGCCGGGGTCTCCGGAAACAATTGCGCGCAAGTGGGTGACGGTGATCTGTTTTTTCCCCCGGTAGTCTCTGATTTCACCGCTGATCCTGTAGATACCTCCGGCCTGGAGAAGCTTGTGATATTCTCCAACGTTGTTCCAGACCTTGGCCGGCAGGCGTCCGGTCTTGTCCATTAGGGTCAGGTCGAGAAAATCGTCGCCGTTCTTGGTCTTTTTTTTTACAATTTCCTGAAGGCGGTAAAACCAGCTCACATTTTCGCCGGTCTGCAGGCTATCGATGAAACGGGGGGCTCCCTTGTTTTTATCAAAAAGATTCATTGGGGACTCCTAAGCTTGGTCTCGATCTTGTAAGAGGAACGAATATCGTTCAGCCAGGCAGAGAGCTGCTTTTCCGTTCGCAGCTTGCGCAGGTATTTTTCGATTCCCGGAGCCATTTCGACCAGGATCCGCGGTTCCAGGCCGAGCTGCTTCTGCGAGGGCAGGTACTCTTGGTTGAAAAACTCCTCAATCTCATTGAAGGGTATCGTGATCTCAATCTGGAATTTTTCCCTGAGCACTTTTTCATAAAGGACTTTTTCCCTGATGAATTCTTCAAAATCGCTCCAGTTCATGGCAAAATTGTTCAGCATGGCCAGTAATTTTTCCAGGGATCCGGCCTTTTTCAGGATCTGCCTTTGCACCAATTCGAAATCCTCTTCACTGAGGTTGAATTCATCGCCGAATTCGAGGGCGATCGTTTTGTAAGTGATCAAGTCGCCCAGGATGCGGAAATAAAAATTCTCTTCCGATTCCTTGTTTTGCCTGAGCATGGGGAAAAAGGCAATGGCCCGCTCGATATCGTGGATGGTGATGATCTCCTCGTTGACCGTGGCGGCGATCTTGTCGACCAGGATCGGTCCGGGTTGGAGCAGGATGAACAGGCAAAGCAGGGCTTTAGCGATCATGGTCTGACCCCTTGGCAGTGAAGAATTGTGCGATTTGGCGCATTATGATTAAATGGTAGCAGAAAGCGCTCTTTGCCGCAACGGTTGGCGCCTGGCTGCTTGCCGTGGTCTACGGCAAACCCCTATAAAAACCGCTGGAACCGCATTGCATTACTTACAAACTTGCTTTAAAATCGAGAAACCGCCGCCCACAGCGAGGAGGTTCCTGTGCCGCAAGACAATCGCTTCACCGTCTGGATCCAGCAGATACGAGCTCCTTTTTTGATCCTGTCGGTGGCCTTGACCCTGGTCGGTATCGCCACGGCGCACTGGCATGGCTTCGGTCATCTCGGCCATTCCCTGCTGCTGCTGGCCGGAGTGGTGCTGTCCCATATGGCCGTGAACCTTTTCAATGAGCTTTCCGACCATGAGACCGGGATAGATGAAAACACCGCGCGCACCCCATTCAGCGGCGGCAGCGGCATGCTGCAGGCGGGAAAGACAACAGT
>JALHTJ010000092.1 GCA_022865785.1 Candidatus Aminicenantota bacterium | reverse complement strand
CGACGATGTAGGCCGGAGTGTAGTATACTCCGCCCGCCTTGCGCACTTCAGGTTTTTCTTCCACCTTGGCCCGGTGCTCGTGCGTCAGGCGGATGACCTTGCCCAGGAAACGTTCATACACCGTGCCCAGAATCTCCACCGGCAAAACGCCGAAATGGTAGGGCGAACCATTTTCGAAATATAGGCTCTGCAGGATGGGCTTGATCACCTTGTCATCGATGGTCAGCGCCGGGGTAAGGCGGTCGTGCTGTTCAGAAACACCTTCCTCTTTCTGGAAATGGAAGATACCAGAATTGTATTTCTCGTCGGCCTTGCGGCATAGTTTCATGAACCGGACGTATATCTCCGGCTGTTCGCAGAGCTTGAGCAATTGGCCGTATGATTCGCTGCCGCGGTCCTCGGCCATGCGTAGGAAGATGATGCGGTCGATGGTGCGTTGCACGGCAGTGTTCAAATCGTCATAGCCCAGGTACAGATTGCGCAGGGCGATATTGCGGGCCAGGGAATCGCGCCAGCCTTCGATCTCCTTCAGGAACTCGCTATCCACTTCCGAAGTGCCGCGCTTGCGCTTGGAGGCGGCGTAACGATCATAAGCCCCCGCCCACACCGCCTCGCGTGAAAAAATATCCCACAATTCTCGCCAGCGATCGGCATATTCCTCGCTGCGAAAATACTGAATACGGCCGTAACTGGCTTTGTCAACGGGCCGTGGCCTGATGGTGCAGTCATAAACTCCCAGTTCCTCGAAGTCGGTGAGGATGGAGAGGGGCACCTTGGCACTCCAACCGTAGCGGCGCAATTGGTAAGACGGTCCCGGATCGGCGTTAATGTTGATGCCGCATTTTTTGGCTTCGGTGTAAAACTTGGCCAGGGTGCCAACCCTGAAGGTGTAATCCGGGGCTTTCTGCTGGCCTTCGATTTCCAGGCTGTCCTCGGTAACGACCTCGCGGTACTGCGGCGCAACCATAGCCGAATTGCGCATATCCCAACCCAATGCTTCAAAAAAAGGATCGATCAGGCTTTGGCGGATATGGGCTTCCTTGACTCCGGCCGCGAAAAAAGCCTGGCGGTTGGTGGCGAAGTAGTTGCAAAGTTTGGCTATCTCTTCTCTTCCCTGATCATAGGTTTTGCTCATGGTGATTTGTTTAAGGATTAACCTATTGGGGATTTAATGTCAAGGATTTTGGGTCGGGATTGTAGGGGCACGGCGCGCCGTGCCCCTACCTAAACAATCTACCCATTCACCATTTTACCCAACCGTAAACCAGGCTCTCCTTTTATTAACGGCTTCAATTTGCTATAATAATGACGAAAATGGCTGAATCGATGAATACAAAAAAAGGGCACGAGTTGCCATGAGCTTCGCCAACCCCGCCGTGCTCTTTCTCCTGCTGCTGCTCATCCCCTTCACCCTGCTGGTGGTGTGGAACTACCGCAAAAAAAGACGCATCCTGCGCGATTTCATCTCGGCAGCGGCCCAAGCACGAAGCGTGGTGCGCAGCGGCCGGGAAATGGATTTTTTCAAAGCGGCGCTGCTGCTGGCGGCCTTTTTTTTTCTGATCCTGGCCCTGGCCCGGCCGCAGTGGGGCGAACGCTTTGAAACCCTGGACATCCGCGGCCTGGAGATCGTTTTCCTGCTCGACACTTCCACCTCCATGAACGCCGAGGACTTGCAGCCCTCGCGCCTGGAAGTGGCCAAGAACCTGATCTCGACCATTGTCGACTCCCTGAGGACCGACATGGTCAGTCTGGTCAATTTCGCCGCCGTAGCCTACGTGCAATGCCCGCTGACCATGGATTATGAGGCCTTCAAACTTCTGGCCCTGGCCTCGGCCACCAGTCCGGAAGAAGAGCAGGGAACCGACTTCGCCAAAGGGTTCGCCCTGGCCCTGCGCATGTTCAAGAATTCTCCGGCCAGCCAGAAGCTGATCGTTTTGATCAGCGACGGCGAAGACCAGGAAAAAAATTGGGCCGCGTCCCTGCCGGAACTGCAAAAGCAAAAGATCGCTGTTTTCACCGTTGGCGTCGGATCTCCGAGCGGAGCACCGATTCCCATCCTTGACCAAAGCGGCAAGACCGCGGATTGGAAAAAGGACAGCCAGGGCAATATCATCAAATCGCAGCTGGCTGAAGCCACGCTCATCGAGATCGCCTCTGCCGGTGCCGGGCAATACTACCGCCTGAGCGCCGCGGCCGGGATCTCTGCCTTCATTGGAATATTGCGGGATTATGAACGGCAGCTGCTGGCCAAAAAGGTCAAAAGCAAAAAGATCGACCGCTTCGCCTATCCCCTGCTGCTGGCTGTTTTTTTTCTGGTCGGCGAGATGGCCATCAGCGACAGGAAGATCACGTGGCAAAAAAGCTGATCATTTTACTGCTGTTTCCCCTGCTGCTGGGCTGGCACTGGTTTGAACCGGCCGCCCGCAAAAACCAGAAGGGGATCGAGGCCTACCGCCAGGGAAAATTCGCGGCGGCGCTGGAACAATTCCTATCGGCCAAGGGGCTGAAAACCGAGGCCCCGCAATTGAAGAACAACACCGCGGCCACGCTTTACGAATTGAAAAAATACCAGGAAGCCCTGGATGAATTTTCCCGCATCGAGCCCGCCAAGCTGGGGCCGGCGGCTGCCGGTCTCCATTACAACCTGGGCAACGCCTACTACCGGCTTGGCCAATTCCCCAAGGCCCTGGAAAGCTACAAGCAATGCCTGCGCCTTGATCCCGAAGACCTGCAGGGCAAAAAAAACTTCGAGCTTACCTTGAAAAAGATCCAGGAGCAGCAACAGCAGGAGCAGCCGCAAGACCAGCAGCAGGACCCGCAGGCCGAAGCCGAAAAACAAAAGCAGAAATACAGTGCCATGATGCAATTCCTCAACCAGAACGAAAAGCGACAGATGGAAAAGAAAAAGCGCAAGATCGCCCCGGTCAAAAATGAAAAGGACTGGTAGCGCCAGTTTTTTCCTGCTTCTGGCCATGTTGCTGGCCGCGTCAACCTTGCTGGCGGATGTGGACGCCGAGGTCACTGCCGGCGTCAGCGCCGAAAAACTCGGCCTGGACGACACCTTGATCTACACCCTGATCTTTAAAAACATCGAAAATCCCAGCCAGCCCGATCTGACCTACCTCGATGATTTCAAGACCCTGCAGACGACACGCAGTTCCGAGTTCCAATTCCGCAACGGTGCCAGCTCCACCTCCACCCGCTTCGTCTACTACCTGATGCCGGTGCGCACCGGAAAATTGATCCTGCCGCCGGTCCGCTACCAGTACCAGGGCCAGGATTACCAGACCCGGCAGTTCACGGTGGAAGTGGTCAAAGGCAGCCTGAATCCGGCCCAGCCCCCTCCGGCAGGACAACCTTCGTTTTTTGGTGACGATTTTTTCACTTCGCCCATGCAAGACCGGCAGCCGCAGAAGGTGGATGCCTACTTGCGAGCGGTTTTGTCCAAAAAAAAATGCCTGAAAGGCGAGCAATTGCTGTTCCGTGTCCTGCTCTACACCCGCAACCGCATCCAAGCCGTAAATATGATTTCCAGCGCTTCATTCGCCGGCTTCTGGCAGGAATGGTTTCCTGTCCCCCAATCCATCACCCCGGGCAGCGAAAATGTCGATGGCGTCATCTACCAGGTTTACGAGATCCGCAAAGCGGCGCTGTTCGCCAGCGAGAGCGGCACCCTGACCATACCGTCCCTGCAGTTCGATTTGGAAATGGCCGATGCGCAATCCATGTTCTTCGCTTCGCAGCCGATCCGCCGCTCGACCCAGGAAGTGAAGATCACGGTTGGCGAACTGCCGGCCGTGGCGGCCGGACTGCCGGTGGGCCAATTCGATTTTTCGATGCACAGCCCCCAGGCCCAGGCCGACATCAACGACATCGTCACCCTGAAAATGGAGATCAGCGGCAGCGGTAATTGCAAAGCCATTATTCCTCCGACCCTGCCCGGCAGCGATCAGTTCGTTGCCTATCCGGCCAAGATCACCCAGGAGAACACGTATAACTCGGCCGCCCTGGCCGGGACCCTGCGCGCCGAGATCCCGGTGTCCTTCAACAAAACAGGCACCCTCACTTTCCCGCCCCTGGAGTTCAGGTATTTCGACCCGGCCCGGGGCAGCATCGTCAGCCTGCGCAGCCGGTCCCTGCCGATCCGGGTCAGCGGTGAAAAACTTTCAACGGACCAGGCCCTGACCCTGCCCAGGAGCGCCATTGTGCAGAAGGGCGAGGACATCAATTTCATCCGCAGCGGCCGGCTCCATGACCAATCCTGGCACCTGTACCGCCAGAAGTGGTTCGCGGCCGTCATTCTCGCTTTCTTCGCCTTCAACCTGCTGCTGCTGCTGAAAACCTTTCTCTGGGACCGCCACATTGCCGCCAGCCCGCTGCTACGCAACCGGCAGGTCCTGGCCCGGACCCTCAAGCGGCTGGCCCGTGTCCGTCACGGCGAAGACATCGCTCCCCTCCTGGAGGCCTACTTCCAGGCAAAGAGCGGTCTGGGCCTGGCCGAGATCTCCAACCGCAAGATCGCCGAGATCTTCAGCCAGCGGCAGGTCGCCGCCGCCAGCGCCGATAAATTTCTATTCATCAAGTCGCAGTCCGAGTTGGCCAAGTTCTCGGAGCACAAAAAATCGGCATTGGAGCTGAAAAAGGACCTGGAAACCCTGCGCGGACTGCTTAGGGAAATCGACAAGAAGATGAAATGAAACAAAAAAAAGCGATCCTTTTTTGCGCTCTGTTGGCACTGCTGGCCGCGGTCGCTGGCGCCGGAGTCCAGGAGGACTTCGCTGCCGCCAACCGCTTGTATGAAGAAGGCAAATTCGCCGCCGCCCTCCCCCTTTACCTGGGCATCAGCCGCCAGGTCACGAACTGGAAGGTGCTGTTCAACATCGGTAACTGCCACTACAAACTGGAAAATTTCCTGTCAGCCAAGATCTACTATTTGCAGGCCCGGAAATTGCGCCGCTTCGACCCTGCCATCTCTAAAAACATCACCATGGTCGACCGCCACTTCCCCGCCGTCGCGCCCCCTGCCAAACCCGATTTCGTCACCCGCAGCCTGCAGGTCCTGGAAAGCAAACTGAGCCTGAACACGTTAAGCGCCATGCTGCTACTGGCCTTGCTGCTGCTGAACATCTCATTTTTTCTGCTGCTGACCAGGGGAAGAAATAAAAAAATCCTTTACGCCGCGGCCTGCTCTCTCTTGCTGATCATGGCCCTCGGTGCCTATCACATCAGCCGCGTGGCCGCCCTCGGCCAAAACGGCAGCGCCATGATCATGGAGGAAAACTCCCTGCTGCGCAGCGGCCCGGGCGAGGACAACACCGTGCTGTTCAAGGTCGACCCCGGCCTGGAAGTCCGCATCATCGACCGCTACCGTGACTGGGTGCAGGTCAGCGCTTCGGCCCAGATCGCCGGCTGGATCGAGAAAAAGCGCCTGGCCCTGATTTGATTAAAACCGGATTCTATATCCATTTTCCCTTCTGCCGCCGCGGCTGCTTTTACTGCCATTTTTTCAAGAAAAAGCACCGGCAGCTAGCAGCCGACGAATATCTCGGATATCTGGCACGGGAAATCCGCCGGCGTCGGGATCCCGGCCTCTTGCTGGACACGGTGTACATCGGCGGCGGTTCGCCCTCGCTGCTGACCCCACCGCAAATATCGGCCCTGCTGGAAACAACGGCGAAAAATTTCCCAATCGACAAAAAAAACGAGATCACACTGGAAGCCAACCCGGAAGACCTTGATGCACCGCAATTGAAGGCATTCCTGCGCGCGGGCGTCAACCGCCTGAGCATCGGCGTCCAGTCATTCCAGGATCGCGACCTGCGCTGCCTGAAAAGGACGCACAGCGCCGCTCAAGCGCTGCAGGCCATGGAGCAGGCCCGGGAGGCCGGTTTCACCAACATCAGCCTCGACCTGATCATCGGCCTGGAAACCCAGACATCCAGAAGCATGGAACGGAATTTTCGCCAAATCGAAACATTGAAACCCGCCCACGTTTCAGTCTATATCTTGGAAGGGGTACCGCGCCAGGCTGCCGACGAAAGGGACGCCCGCCTCTATTTCCAGGCCCGGCAAAGCCTGCTTGACCTGGGCTACGACCACTACGAAGTCTCCAACTTCTGCCGGCCGGGAAAGGCTTCGCGACATAACCTGAAATATTGGAAAAATCAACCTTACATCGGCCTTGGCCCTTCGGCTGCCGGTTTCCTGGACGGCAGGGATTACCGCAATCATCCCGACCTGAAAAAGTATTACGCCGGCCTGGACAAAGGGATTCTTCCCGAGCAAAAAACCGCTCCCCTACAGCCCGACCTGCGCCGCATCATCACCGGCCTGCGTTTGCTCGACGGTATCCCGGCATCTGCTTTCAAGTCTTTTTCTGCCCCCAGCGATTTCTTGCTAACCGAAGGCTTCCTCATTCGCAAGGGCAAAAATATTGCCGTGCCCGCGGATAAGATCCTGCTCTTGAACGAAATATTAGGATACTTTGTTTAATCACAGTCAAGATTGACTCAAAGCAAAATATTCAGCAAATCATCAGCACTTGTTGCAAATTGATGTCGCTGCAGGATCGTGATCATTCCAGATTCTTGATCTCCTCGCGGCTCTCCACAGCGAAAAAGCGGTAATCTTCATACAATTGATTCAAGCGATAAAATTCCACCAATCGCACCCGCGTTTCCAGGACGGTCGTGGACGGATGGTAGCCCCGCACATCGATCTGCTTCCTATTGCCAAGCGATTTGTCGAACCGGTATTGCTCGATGAACTCGGTTTGCGATGGAAAGCGCAGGCCGTCGTGATCCACAAGGTACCAGTGGATCACCTCCATGACCAGTTCGGCCGACATCTTGCGCGCCGCTTCCTCGAGCGCCTGGATCCCGGTGATTCCCTGCGGACTCATTTCGATCTTCAGCACCGAACCATCGGCCTCGTCGATCCAGATCTTTCCTTGCGCGATCTCGCCGACGTTCGGGTCAAGCGGCTGCACCTCGACCATGAGGCAATCCCGGTTCTGCAGCTTCTGGTGTCCGGCGATCAGGTAGTGGTATTTTCCACGGTTCTCTGCCGCCAACAGGGTCACGGGCATGAATATCGAATAGCGGGAGGAAAAACGCGTCTCCAATGAGGCGTTCTCCCTGTCGACCTTGCGCGTCCCCTCGCGGACCAGCCGCCGTTTTTCTCTGATCTCGCCGTTGGCGCCGGTGATCTGGTAGTCGTATTCCCAGCGCCGCTCGACCGGTTCCACCATCTGCTTCAGGGGGTTGCGTTCCAATACCTTCTCCTCGACATTTTCCAGGCAATAGAAGCGGAACGCCGCCTCCTTCAACTTGCGGCAATAGCCGGCGGCCTTGTCCAGCACCGCGTCCAGTTCGGCCACCTGGTCCAGCACCGCAGCCAGATCGGCCCGCATCGGCTCCTCGTCGACCCCGCGCTCTGGCAAGAGAGGAGCTGAAGAAGGCAAGATCTCGATCTCT
>JALHTJ010000013.1 GCA_022865785.1 Candidatus Aminicenantota bacterium | reverse complement strand
TTTTCGGCCGCCGCCGCCGCTGTGGCTTCTGGCCGTGATCGGCCTGTTGTTTTTCTCCATTTCCCTGGAGCGGCTGAAAATTTATTGGCGGATCGCCCTGGCCATGATGTTGGCGGGCATTTTGCTTTTAATATCGCTGCCCCCGCGCCCCTACCAGCCCGGCCGGCTGGAAGCGTATTTTCTCGATGTCGGCCACGGCGACGCCGGCATCGTGGTTTTCCCCGGTGGCGACGCCCTGCTCATCGACGGCGGCGGCGCCAGCCTGTCGGATTTCCAGGTCGGACGCCGCCTGCTTCTGCCGTTCATTCTGCAGAAAAAGATACGCATCCGCTGGGCGGCAATCAGCCACTACCATCCCGATCACGTCAAGGCCTTGATCGAGATCATCGCCATTCTCGCTCCCGAGGAATTATGGCTGTCCTCGGCTGCTGTGGATGACGAATATTACCGACAATTGCTCGCAGTCATCCCGGCGAAAACGATTATAAAAAAAGTCCAGCTCGGCTTCATCAAGAAGATCGACGGCTGTTCGGTTGCTTGTTTGTCTCCACCCCGGTTCATTCATTCCGCTCAAAGTGACAATAATCATTCCATGGTCTTGCGCGTCTCCGACGGCCGGCATGTTTTTTTGTTCAGCGGCGACATCGAAAAAAATGCTGAAGCCGGGATCGCCGCTGCCCTGGGTCCCTCGCTGGCCGCCACGGTCCTGAAGGTGCCCCACCACGGCTCGCGGACTTCCTCCACACCGCGGTTTTTGGACCTGGTACGCCCGCAGCTGGCGGTCATCTCCTGCCCGTCTTACAGCCACTTCGGCTTCCCGCACCGCGAAGTCATCGAGCGCCTGAAACAACGCGGCATCCGCTGGCTGACCACCGCCCGCCGCGGCGGCATCATGATCGCGTCTACGGCCGCGGGGATGGAGATCGAGGTGTCGAAATAGGGGCGGGGTTATCCCGCCCTTTGGGATTGTCCGGCACATGGGGGCGCGATGACCGGGGCACGGCACGCCGTGCCCCTACTTGCTTTTAATGATATCCAGACGCAGGCTTTTACGAACGGCTTCGGACAACTCCGGCGGCACTTCCTCTGCGGACGCCAGGCGCGGCCAGGCCGCCACTGCTTCCGCCGCCTGCTCCATGATGGCGGTGGCGTTGCGGATGCCGAATTGCCCGGCCACGGCCAGCAGGTCCTTTTTGCTAAAGCCGTCCCGTTTGCCGTTGACGCTCATCTGCTGGCGGCTGGTCCAGTCCCCGGACGGATTGTAGGCCCAGACCATGTCAAAGGCGGGACTGAGCCGCCATTTGCCCTGGCGGTCCATAAGAAAAGCGATGTTGCGCGTGTGGTCATCCTGGTTGCGGGCCAGCACGTTGAATACCATGCGCCGGAAAAATTCCTCCAAGGCCGGATAGCCCAGAGCAAGCTTTTGGATGACTTGCAGGGCTTGCTCGTAACTGTACTGGCCGGCCGCGTTGAAATCGAAATGGGCCATGGCGCACAAGGATTGCACGTGAATCTTGCCGCTTTCGTCACGATCGAAGCGCCGGGTCATGAAGTGCGCTCTCGGACCCTCCTTCAGCAAGCGGCAGGAGGTCATCTCAATGCCGGCCATGACTGCCATCCTGTGATAGACGTATTCGGCCCGCCCGTATCCTCCCAGGTCGCCCAGCGCGGCATCATCCACGCCGTCGAACTTGAGAATCCAGGGTTCGAAACCGGGAGGAGGCGGGACCTGCCCGGAGCGGACCTCTTCGGTCTGCGGGTTCCAGGCGATCACCGCCTTGGCGCGGTTGCCGCCCGCCGATGTGCCCACGCGGATGATCATGTTGAGCGCTTCGGCCCGGTTTCCCTTCAGGTTCACCGCCCAGTCGGTGCGATGATGCAGGATGTCGGCGGCCAACCGAGAGAGCTCCGAGATCTCGATGGGAACGGACTGCCGAGCCCGCGGGCCGATCGCCGGCTTGAACTCCAGCGCGCCCATGGCCCGATTGCCCATGTAGCAGAGGCGTTCCAGCGGCGTGAAGTCTTTTGGGGAACGCCCCTGCCGGGCCAGCCAGACATCGATGATGCGATTGCCGAAGCGGTCGGGCAAGGCGTCGGCCAGCAGGCCCGGAAGGCCGTGGAAGGTGTCGCGATTCAGGCCGGGAAACGAGAATATTCCGCTCCTTAACGGCATCGTCAGCGGCGCGAGTTCAAGGCCTTGCCGCAGAAAGGGGGCTTCGTACTCGAACTCGCCGATGCCGCGTTCCTCGTTCCAGGCTACGGCGCCGGCATCCTGGTCCCACAGCCGGACCCTGGCGACATTTACTCGTTTTGTTCGTGCGGCCATTGCGGGTTCACCCTTTTTCGTCGCGTTTGCTGCCGGAGGCTCTTTGCCGTTCCCGGCCCTTCAGCCGGGCCAGCTGTACCGGGCTCATGCCGGGTTCAGGGAAAAAGGCATCCAGCGAGGTCAGATTCCCCAAGGCTCTCAGGATCTTGATCAAAGATGCCAGAGTGCAAGGGTGCCCTGTTTCCAGGTATTGGATGGACCGTATGGATACTCCGGACTTCAAAGCCAGATCGGCTTGGGTCAGGTTGCGGTTCAGCCGCTCGCGCTGCAGCCTGCCCCCCAATTCGCCAAGGATGGCTTTGTCGCTCATGGCTTCGAGGTTCATGGTCTTATTCTGACAGGGAAAAAATAAATGTCAAGCATAAAGCGCAATAAATTGCATTTAAACCACTTAAAAGCCGCTAAAACGCATTATGTTGCGTATAATGAGCATTTTATTGAAGCGGCCACTCTCCGGGCGGCCGGGAAATAGAAGCTTCGAAAAAAGAGATGACCGACGACAGAAAGAAATCAAGGGAAATTCAGAAATCAGGCCAGCACGATTTCCACAAAATCGTGATAGTAGTGGTGGCGGATGGTCATATTGAGGATCGGAATGTCGGCATTAAGTGAAACGAAAAGATCGTGGTATTCCTCTCTGGACATCCAATGGGTGATTTCATTGAATCCGTCAGAATCCACACGAGTCATTAATTTCCCGAGCAGATGCGAAAAGGTGTTTTTTTTGGCGGCCAGGGCAACGAACGTGGGTTCAATGATGACGATTTTTTTGGCGAATTTCCCGGCGATCCTGAATAGGCAATGTATTTCGGGCATTTGCAGGTGATGCAAAATGTCGCAGAGCAGGATGATGTCTGCCGGGCTGTAGTTTTCCTTTTTAAGGATATCTCCCACATTGATGTTGCGGTTTTTTTTACGCCCAAAGCTGACAAATTTCTCGTTCAAATCAATGCCCGAATAGACACAATCCTCGTGGAGGTATTTCTTCATGCGGCCGAACCCGCAGGCCGGTTCAAAAACATTCATGTCATGGCCCACGATTTCTTTCAGGATCTTCAGCCTGTTTAAATAGAGAAAATGGATGCCGAGGTCGTACAGCAGGGGGTGACGGTAGAAAATAGATTGCCGACGCGGTGTATGTACCATGGACATGCTTTACTATCCTGTATTCTGAATTCGGGGAAAAAGGTGTCTGCAAGTGAGCCACAAAAAGGGTTTTTGAAACCCGCTCGCTGAACCCAATTGTCCCCGCAGGGAGAAACGCCACGCCATGAGCGGATTTAAAGTAGACATGGTTAAAGCCGCTATTGTGGGAGGTTGTTTGTATTTGCTTTTAAGTATCTGCAAAAAGAATATTACCAGTTTTAAGAATGTTTTTCAAGTGGGGTGAAAGGAAAAATCGGTCCGGATCATGGCACGACAAATGGGGACACGCCCCTACGGATCATTTTTCCTTCGTTTGGGTCATTGGAATTTGATGCTTGGCTTCTTGACTTTGTCAGTAAGATCTAAGATATTGTAAATCATGCAACGGCGGCTTAAACGAAGAAGTCAAGAACCGTGCAGGATGAATTTGATGATGAGGACAACATGATAAAAACCATATCTGATGACCTGGTGATCGTCCTGGCCGGAGAAGCCGGACAGGGCATACAGTCGATCGAAAGCATCCTGGCGCAATTGTTGAAAATGAGCGGCTACAATTTTTTTTCGGCATCCGAGTTCATGTCGCGGGTAAGGGGAGGCGCCAATTCGACCGAAATCCGCGTCTCTGCCAAAAGGGCGGCCGGGTTTCTTGAGCGCATCGACATATTGATCCCGCTGCACAAGGAAGCTATTGCCCATCTGAAAAAAAGGATCACGGCGGACACGATCGTGATCGGAGAAAAAGATAAGATCGCTCACCAAGGCATGATCGACATCCAGTTCACCGGGATGGCGACGGAACTAGGCAGTGCCGTTTATGCCAACACGATCGCCGCGGGCTGTATTTGCGGACTCCTGAAAGTCGATGAACAGGAATGTGCCGACTTCATACTTGAATATTTCTCCGGGAAAAGCGAAGAAATCAGGAATAAAAATCTCGCGGCAATCAAGAAAGGCTACGCGGCCGGAAAAGGACTGGCCGGGATCGCCATTGCCATTGAAAAAGATGCTGCCGTGAAAACAGATCTGCTGCTCTCGGGTTCCGAGGCGATTGCCCTGGGAGCCCTGGCCGGAGGCTGCGATTACGTTTGCGCTTATCCCATGTCGCCTGCGACGGGTGTCCTTGAAAAAATGGCCTCCTATTCCAAAAAATTCCCTATTATCGTCGAGCAGGTCGAGGACGAGATCGGCGTGGTCAACATGGCCCTTGGCGCCTGGTACGCCGGCGCCCGGGCCCTGGTCACGACTTCCGGCGGCGGTTTCGCCCTCATGGGCGAAGGCATAAGCCTCTGCGGCATGATCGAATCGCCATTGGTGCTCCACCTGGCGCAGCGCCCGGGGCCGGCCACGGGACTTCCCACCCGGACCGAACAGGGCGACCTGGAACTGGTTCTGCATGCCGGTCACGGCGATTTCCCGCGCATCATCCTGGCGCCGGGAACCCTGGCGGAAGGATTTGCTTTGACCCAAAAGGCCTTCAACCTGGCCGCCAAATACCAGGTCCCGGTTTTCATTCTCACGGATCAATTTTTTGTCGACAGCAGGTACAATACTCCAGCTTTCGATGCTACGGATCTCAAAGTCGAAAAACATATCGTTAAAACCGGGAAAGATTACCAGCGCTTTGCCCTGACCCAAAACGGCATATCTCCCCGCGGCATACCGGGGTACGGTTCCGGTAATGTCGGCGCGGACAGCGACGAGCACGACGAAGACGGGCATATCAGCGAGGATCTCGATCTGCGGGTCAAAATGGTCGACAAGCGTCTTGAAAAATTCGCGGCGATCAGCGCGGATATCATTCCGCCCCGATTGGTCGGAAGTGACAATTTCAAGACATTGGTCGTTTGCTGGGGGTCCACCTTCAATACCGTCTGCGAAGCGGTTGCCGTTCTGGGAAAAAAAGATATCGCTGTTTTGTATTTCTCATGGCTCTTTCCCTTGCCGGAAAAGGCCGGCGCATTTTTAAGGAAAGCAGCCAACCTGATCGTCGTGGAAAACAATGCAACGGCGCAATTCGCGCGGCTGCTCAAACTGGCGACCGGGGTCGCCATTGAACAGCAGATATTGAAATACAACGGGCTGCCCTTCGCGGTGGAAGAAGTCAAAAAAGAAATTCAAAGGTTTATTTGAGCCGGAGGACGTCATGGAAAACATTTTTGATTTTGCAGAAAAGATCGATATTGCCTGGTGTCCCGGCTGCGGCAACTATGCCATTCGCCAGGCATTGCTGGCCGCGCTCACGGAACTCGATCTTGCCAAAGAAAATGTGGTGCTGGTTTCGGGGATCGGCCAGGCCGCGAAAATGCCGCAATACATAAACACAAGTTTTTTCAATGGGCTGCACGGCCGCGGACTGCCGGCGGCGACCGCGATCAAGGCCTGCAATCCTGAACTGACGGTCATCGCCGTGGGTGGCGACGGCGACATGTACGGCGAAGGCGGAAACCATTTTCTGCACGCCAGCAGGCGCAATCCCGATATTGCCCTGTTCGTGCACGACAACATGGTCTATGGGCTTACCAAGGGTCAGGCCGCGCCCACGTCAAGGCCGGGCATGGAAACTCCGGTCCAGGTTTTCGGCGTATTTGAAAAACCACTGAATCCCATGGCCCTGGCCATCTCCCTGGATGTGACTTTCGTGGCCAGGGTTTTTTGCGGTGATATTGAACAAACCAAGGAAGTGATGAAGAAAGCGATCTTGCACAAGGGGTTCGCCCTGGTGGATATATTCCAGCCTTGCCTTTCATTCAACAAGACCAATACCTTTAAATGGTTCAAGGACCACACCGCCTATTTGCCCGATGATCATGATCCGTCCGACCGGGCCGGCGCCTTCAAAAAATCCCTTGAGGAAGAACCGTTTCCCCTGGGCATCATATACAAAAGCGAGCAGCGCGCCACATTCGAGGAAAACCTTGAAGTCTACAAAAAGGACAAATCCCCCCTTTACAAAAGGGAAGTCGACATGAAAAAGGTCGCAGCCGAGATCATGGCCAAGAGATAAGGAGGAAGAACGGCACCTGCGTGCGGAATTGTCTTCGTTTGGGTCATTGGAGCTTGGAATTTGCTTGGGATTTGGTGCTTGTGATTTGGAATTTGAATCCTGGGGCGACCCGCCCCCTGCGAGGACGGACAAATCAGATCCGCCAAGGTCGGCGGATGATTTGTGCGGCCGGATCGCCCCTTGTATATTACTCTTTGTAAATATTTTAAGTATTAAAATATTTCCAAACGCCCCGATGTTTTTTATGACCGTATCGCCCCTGGAGCTGAATGCTCGATCGTAGCAAGGTCTGATCGGGGCTTTGCCAACATGGATGGTTTTTTGGTAATACATGTAGCTGTGGTGGTAAAAAAGAGACCGGCGGCAGCCCGCATAGCCCACCGTACACGAAGCACGACATACGGGCGTAGCATGGGCGCCACCGGCCATACTCCAGGCAACTCCACATGCCCGAACAGTCGAACGGCTCGTGACCGCATGACAAGGATGGGCTCGGGTTGCCTTCTTATTTTATACCACCCAGGAGGAAAAAATGGAAGTCATTCTAGGTGTGGATGTCAGTTCGCAATCTTTGGATGCCTGCCTGCAATCACCCAAACATGTCAAGCCCATGTTCAAAAAGGTCGCCTATACGACCGAGGGCTGCAAAAAGCTGCTCACCTGGGCTGCTCGGCATAAGGTTACCCGCTGCGCCATGGAGGCTACCGGCGGTTACGAACTCCTGATCGCCCAGCGGGTCATGCAGGCCGGCATCAAGCTGTACATCGCCAACCCCAACCGCATCCGTCACTTTGCCAAGGGGGATGGCATCCTGGCCAAGACCGACAAGGTCGACGCCTTTGTCATCGCTGAATTTGCACGCAAATCCAATCTCCCGGCTGCCTTTGAAGCTTCTCCCGTACAGATCGAACTCAAACAGCTGATCACCCGCAGGATCGAACTGAAGAAAAGCCTCCAAGCCGAAAAATGCAGGATGCGCTTGACTACTGGTGCCATTTTGCAGAGCCATGAAAACCTCATTGCCGCTATCAACAATGAAGTGGAACAGATCAATCGCTTCATCGATGCTCTGGAAACGCAAAACCCTGATATCGCTCAAAAGATCCGGATCCTCTGTCAGCAAAAAGGAGTCGGAAAGGCGACCGCTCAAGCCCTGGTCGCCCTGGTTCCCGAACTCGGCCGAATCGACCGGCGCAAGATCGCTTCCCTGATCGGTCTCGCTCCAATCGCCAATGAAAGCGGAAAAATGAAAGGTAAACGCTTCATCTCAGGTGGCCGCTTTGAGGCCAGACGCTGCCTGTACATGCCTGCCTGGGTGGCCACCCAATACGATCCTGAATTTGAGTCCTTCTATCAACGGCTTGTCGACAATGGAAAAACACCAAAGGTGGCTATCACGGCCGTCATGCGCAAACTCTTGGTCCGGCTGAATGCAATGATGCGAAATCATTTTATGCAATCTTCAAAAAACACTTGACTTTAAAGACAGTCGCTAC
>JALHTJ010000012.1 GCA_022865785.1 Candidatus Aminicenantota bacterium | reverse complement strand
CGTTTTCTTAAAATAAGCGGGATTGAGGTTGTCATCGGCACAGCCGCGGCGGATAAAATGAGAAATCCGCCCGAGGAACTCTTTGACCATTTCATCAAAGCCTACCGGCCCTATATTTCGGACCAAAGAATTTTCAAAAGGGAAAATACCGACCGTGCGACCGGCGGTCTCCTTCCCCCTGATTTCAGTTATGAAATTTTTGAAAGGTGTATGGCTTACGCGGTTTCCGCCGACTGGGGGAAAAAGCTTTTTTGTTAAAAAGATATTGCTGAACTAGTCCTGCCCTTGAAGCCAGTCAGGAGGATTTTTCTATTTTTTTTCAGCGAAAGAAGCGACTGCAGCAGCGATGATCGTCTCGGCCAGGGCCTTGTCCATGGACGCCGAGGCTTTGAAGGCCAGGACCAGCATGCGGCCGTCGGCCAGGGAAAGCAGGTAGCTTTCGCAAATGGCCGGGCGCGGGATGGAGGTCGCATCCACGTCACCCTTGACTTCTTTGCCGGCAAACATCCGGGTTTTGTTCTCTTTGGCCGGCATGCCCAATCCCAGGAAAGTGCTCCTGGCGTAATCGAGCATTTCCCGATCGCTGAACCCGGTATCGCTTTGCATCTGGGTGCTGAAAAAGACAAAAGTGATCTCGAACTCTTCACTGCTGAGCTTGGCTGCGGCCGGATAGAGGCATGAATACGCATCCAGTCCGATGGATACGGCATTAGAAAAAGGTACCGGCGTTTGCAGGGTCACCCCTTCGGCAATGACCGGGTAGCTGCTGCCCGCCGCCAGGAAACCTGCGCCTGCAAATAGAATGGCCAGAAACAAAAAGATTTGATTTTTAATTTTCACTCGCTTCTCCTGTTTTTATTATCTGCTTTCGGGAATGATGATGTCCACCGTTTCGAAGCCCAGCAGGTGGAAGAATTTTTCCAGCATCTGCCGGCCCTGTGCGGCGCTGTTTTTCAGAATGCCCTTGTCGCGGGCGTTGCGGTCGAAAATGCGCCGGGCGTCCTCGCGGAATTTCTTGCTCTCCTCGAAGGTGATCTCCCCCTCTTCGAGGAAGGTCTCGAAGCCGCTGGGGTTGATGACCACGTCCAGGATGCGGGCCGGCGGCAGTTTGACCACTATGGACTTGTCGCGGCGGATGATCGACTTTTCGTTCAGTTCCGACAGGTCGAAGCCGGCGATCACCTCGCCCTTGGCGATAAAGATCAGCCGCTTGTTGGCATTGAAAGGAGGCGTGCGCATGACGCCGGTGTCGTAGACATACTCGTCGTAGAAGGTCTGGGTGAACATCTGGGCGATGTTCTTAACCTGCTGGATGATGGCCGGGGTCTCTTCGATTTTTGGCGTGCCGCTCCGGAAAAGCGAGGGCAGCGAAGGCAGGAGCCCGATCTTGGCCAGCGGGCTGTAGAGCAGCAACAGGATGGCCAGCAGGGCGATGAGATTGAGGAGAGACAGGATTTTTTTCATGGCCGTCCCCCTTTTCCCTTGAACACGACGTGCACGGTTTTAAAACCCGTTTTTGTCAGCCACGATTCGATCAAGGTGCGGGCATTGCGCGCCGCCCGCTCGAGGAGATTCATGCCGGCGACCTTGGCGCGGATGTCCTTTTCCCCCTGGCTGAGCAGGCCGTCCTTTTCCTGGTTGGAAAAGTTACTGCGCAGGATGCCCGATTCGTTGAAAATTTCCCGCATATGCTCCGGCTTCATGTTAAAGAGGAGAATCTTGGGACGGGGTAGGGAGATGGTCACCGCCCTGTCGCCCTCAAGCCTGATGTCCTGGTCGGCCAATTCGTTCAGGTCGATGCCGGCCTTGACCGTGGCCGCGGTTTCAAAGAGGATCTTGCGGTCGCCGTACCAGGCCACGTCTTTGTAGGAAACGATCTTGGTCACGCTGTATTGGACCGTGGCCAGCTCGGCCAGGTCTTTCAGGGTGCGGGCGCTGACGTAGGGCGGCACCTTTTTACGCGGTACGGCCACGTTAACGGCCAGCAGCCCCAGGATCACGGCGACCAAAATGAACAGTCGTTTTCTGGCGCGGGACTTTTTTTGCGGGTCTGCGTTCATGGGCTCAAACTCCCCTGGTCATGAATTTTCAGCTTATGTAAAATTATAGACAAGCTGCAAGGAAAATGCAACTTACTTTGCAGCGAGACAAGTGCGGATCGCGGCAAGAACTGTTTTCGCGTCTTTTGCCGCGAGCAGTGTTTCCCTGAAATCCTCGTGCATCAGTCGTCGCGACAGGCGGGCGATCAGCTTGAGATGTTCCTCGCCCTTGGCTGCGGCGGGGATTGCGATCATCAGGACGGCCTGCACCGGCGCCGAGCTTTTTCCTCCCCAGCGTATCGGCCGGCGCGGGCGCAGGAAAGCGACGGAGCCGGTTCTGACCGTGGCTGCCTTGCCATGGGGCAGGGCGAAGCCCAAGCCCAGGTCGGTGGCGAACGTTTCTTCACGTTTCCAGACAGCTTCCTCCAGCTCGTGAGCGTTTTGCACGCGGCCGCCGAGTTCCAGGAGGTCGCAGAGTTCCTTTATGGCCTCATCGGCGCTGCGGCTCGGGGAGTCCAGGCGGATCAATTCGGCGGCTATGACTTCCATGGTTTCGCCGCGGCCGTTGAATTCGCCCAGCAGCCGGGCCACTTCCTTCGCGCTGGCGCAATGCAAAGCCTGGTTCAGCAGGGCGCGGCAGGCGCCACTGTCCAGCCTGGCGATGCGTTCCTTGACCGCGGGGATTGCGGGCGCGGCCATGCTCAATTCGTCGAAGCCGAGGCCGATGATCAGCGGCAGATATTCAGGGTTTGCCGCCATTTCGCCGCAGATGCCCAGCCAGCGTTTTGCCTTGCGGGCCTGGGCGGCCGCCTGGAACAGCAGGCGCAGGAAGGCCGGGTGCAGCGGGCTATAAAGCTCACCAAGCCTGGCGCTGCCGCGGTCAACAGCCAGGAAATACTGCAGCAGGTCGTTGCTGCCGACACTGAAGAAATCGGCTTCGCGGCCGAGCTGGTCGACAAAAAGGGCGGCTGCCGGGGTTTCGACCATGATGCCGACTTCGATATTGTCCGCGTGGGGAATTTTCCGTTCGCGAAGTTCGGCTCCAGCCTCGGCCAGCAGCCGGCGCAGCAAGCGCACTTCCTCAATTGCGCTGACCATGGGCACCATGATCTTAAGGTTGCCGTGGCGGGCGGCTCGCAGGATGGCCCGCAGCTGGCAGCGGATCAGATCTTCGTGCTCGCCGTAAAAGCGCACGGCGCGGTAGCCCAGGTTGGGGTTCTCTTCCTGGGGCAGGTTGAGGTAGGGCAAGGGTTTGTCGCCGCCTATATCCAGGGTGCGGATGATAACCGGCCTGCCCTTGGCTGAAATCGCCGCTTGGCGGTAGGCGGCTAATTGCTCGTCCTCGTCCGGGGCAGTATCGCGCTCCAGGAAAAGGGTCTCGGTGCGAAAAAGCCCGATGGCTTCCGCACCGTGGCGCCAGGCGCCTGCAAGTTCTTTGGTGCCGCCGATATTGGCGGCGATCTCGATTCGGAGCCCATCGGTGGTTTGCGCCGGACGTCCGCGCAAAGCGGCGAGCTGTCCGGCTTGCAGGCGCAGCTTCATCTCCTCCAACCGGTAATAGCGCTTCAGGGCCGGGCCGGGTTCTTGGATGACCAGGCCGCGCCGGCCGTCGACGACCAGTTGACCAGAACTCACTATTTCCCCCAGCTCCCGCGGCGAAAGCGATACGGCGGGGATGCCGAAGGAACGCGCCAGGATGGCGGTGTGCGAGGTGAGGCCGATATCGCCTAAAACCAGGCCGCGCAGGTACTTGTGCTCCAGGCCGAGCAGTTCAGATGGAGGCAGGGTGGCGGCCACGACAATGCATGGGGCGCACAAGGACTGATGGGCTTTTGGCAGCGAGGGGCCATAAAGTCTCTCGCCAAGCTGGGCGGCGAGATCCTGCAGATCGCCGACCCGCTCCCGCAGATAGACGCTATGAGACTTTTGCAGGATGCGGGTGTAGTGGGCGGTTGTTTCGCCCAGGGCTTGCCCGGCCGATTTTTTTCTTTTGGCGATCAGGTCGTTGATCCGCTCACGGAATCCGGGATCGGAGATCATGGCCAGGTGGGCTTTCATTATGGCGGCGGCGGTTGCATTTTTGGCCGTGGCCGCTTGGCTGCGCAATTCCGCTTCCACTTCCCGGCAAGCGTCCTGGAACAGCCGCAGTTCATTTTTCGCGTCCTTTTTTCCGGACGCAAAACCAAGCGCTATCATTCGGGTTTTCTGCAGAATCAGTGCCCGGGCGCTGCCGATCCCCGCTGCCAGTGCCCGGCCCGGCAAAACGCGTACGGTGCCGTGTTGGAAAACCGGGGGCAGCCAGGCCGCTTGGACGGTGGCGGAGGCCGGCGGCGGCAGATTGTCGTCGGCGCGGGGCAGGTCCTGTCGCAGGAATGCACGCAGGGCCCGGCCGGCCTTTTTCTCGTCCGCACCGCTGATCTCCAAGCGGCAAGCGTCTTGGGCGGCGGTGTCGCTGGCCACCAGTTCCAGGACGCTCTTAACGTCGGCCTGCTGCCCGTTGCGCAGGTTGCAAAAGCGGCAGGCGGCGGTGAAAGGGAGGCAGGCCTCCTGCATGAGGCTGGCCGGCCTGGCGTGCAGGCCGTTAACCAGCGGAAAGGCGAAGTCGATGGCGATCATGGCCGGCGCCGGGCTTTCATTCGGCCAGGCGGCTGAACAGGGCTGCGGGGTTCTTGATGGCGTCCTGAACCGCCACTTCAACGATTTTCAGATCGGCGAAACGTTCGCGGTTTTGCACGGCGATATCGGCGGCGAAAATAGCCAGATCGGCCCCCTGGATGTCGACGGCGCTGAGCTCGTTCTCAATGCCCATGGCTCCCTGGGTTTCCACTTTGATCTGGTGGCCTAGCTGGCGCGCGGTTTTTTCCAGCTGTTCGGCCGCCATGTAGGTATGGGCGATGCCGGTGGGACAGGCGGTTACGGCAACGATCTTCATCATTCCTCCCTAGATTTTGGCCCCGCGCCATTTGCGGATGGCATTGGCCAGCAGCGCTACCGCCAGTGCGCCGGCTGTGATGGCCAGGACGTAGGCCAGGCGGTTGTCGACAACCGGAAGCACGATCGGTCCCCCGTGCGGCGCGTGGTCGCCGACACCGCCCAGCATGGCGATCACGGCGGCGAGCATCGAGCCCGACATGATGACCGGGATGACGCGCAGCGGCTCGGCGGCGGCAAAGGGGATGGCCCCCTCGGTGATGCCGATCATGCCCATGGCCAGGCTGGCGTAGCCGGCCTCGCGCTCCTGCTGCGTCCACAAGTGTCGGCCCAGCAGCGTGGCCAGGCCCATGCCCAGCGGCGGCACGCAGATGGCGGCGGCGCAGGCGCCCATGGGGGCGAAGTTGCCCTCCTTGATCATGGCGGCGCTGAAGAAAAAAGCGGCCTTGTTGACCGGGCCGCCCATGTCGAAGGCGATCATGGCTCCGAGGACGGCGGCCAGTACGACGCGGTTGCCCGTGCCCATCACCTGCAGCCAGGCCGACATCGAGGTCATCAGCTCGCGGATCGGCACGCCGAGGAAGCGGAACATGACGAAACCCACGACGAGCGAAGCGACGACCGGGATGACCAGGATGGGCATGACCGGCTTGAAATAAATGGGCACCTTCACCTTCTTGATCAGCATGACCACCGCGCCCGCCAGCAGGCCGGCGACCAGCCCGCCCAGGAAACCGGCGCCGATCTGGTTGGCGATGGCCCCGCCCACGAATCCCGGCACCAAACCGGGGCGGTCGGCCATGCCGAAGGCGATGTAGCCGGCCAGCACCGGCACCAGCAGCGAGAAGGCGCTGCTGCCGATGTCCATCAGCATCTTCAGGAAGGGAGATTGCGAGAAGTCAGGCCCCTCAAGGCCCATGGGGGCCAAGGCAATGGCCACGGCGATCAGGATGCCGCCGCAGGCAACGAAGGGAATAGCGTAGGAAACGCCCGAGAGCAGGTACTGCTTGACCTTGAACAGGTGTTTCTTCATGTTTGCATTTTGCCTGTCAATCGAAGTGGACCTTGACGGTCTTGATCTCGAAGGCCCGGAACATCAGCTCCAGACGGCCATCCTTGAGGGCCAACCCCCCTGTTTCGTTTTCCAGTAGGTCGGTCGCGACCGCCCGGGCCGGCTTGCGGAAGAAGTGCAGCGCGGCCGTCTCGGCCTTGCCGTTGGCTTCGTAAAGGCGAAAGACCAGGCCCGAGCCGTCCTCGGCGAGCTTGACCGCGTCGAGGATCACGCCGGAGCCTTCGACGCTGAAGAAGCTATAGGTCCCGGGCAGGGGCCGGTTCCCCGGCAGCGGGCGATCGGGCACGCGCGCCAGCAGCGGCTGGTTCAGCTCCTGGCCGCGGCGCACGACCTGGCTCTCGCTCCAGCTGCCGGCGTGGGGATAAAGGGAATAGGTGAATTCGTGGCGGCCGCGGTCGGCCATGGGATCGGGCCAGGTGGGTGAGCGCAGCAGCGACAGCTTGATTATGCTGCCGTGAATGTCGTAGCCGTACTTGCTGTCGTTGAGCAGGGCGATCCCTCCCTTTTCATCGGAAAGATCGGCCCAGCGCAGGGCCGGAACTTCATAGCGGGCTTTTTCCCAGAGTGTTTCGAAGTGCGTGGTGCGGCCGATGGCGGCGAAGGGGATCTCGTAGAAGGCCTTGTCGGCCTCGACCGCCACCGGGAAGCAGGCCTTGAGCGACAGGTGGTCCTCCCACCAGTCGGCCTCGGTGCGGATGTCGATGCGGTCCAGCCCGTTGTAGAGGGTGATGTATTGCTTGAAAAATGAGGAGGGGAAATTCTCGGTCGGATAGTAGCGCTCCTTGGAGATGCCCAGGAAGCTCTTGTCGACGCGGTAGACGGTCTTCACCGGTCCGGCGGAGACCAGCTCCACCTTGTCGGCCTTGTTCAGCTCCCAGCCGCGGCCGGTGTAGCCGATGTTCCAGGCGTCCCAGTTCTCGGGCCGGTCTTCGTAGACCCACAGCTTGTTGGCCTCCTGCCCCGGCGCCACGAACTCGCGGCCCAGGCGCTTGTCGAAGATGCTTTTCAAATTGCCGCTGGCCGGGTCGATCTCCACCCGCAGCGCTGCGTTCTCCAGGATATTAGCGGCCTCGGCCATTGGCGGTACCCCGGATGCCGCCGGGAGGGATGTGCTGAACAGACCATAGGTACGGTATCCCATGGGTGGGACCTTCTCGGCGATGAAGCAGATGTCAATCATTCCGCTCTCGTCGGCCGGGGTGACCTCGTATGGGACTTCCCGACCTGAGTCGTCAACAACCTCCAGTGAGTAACCCTCGGCAACGGAACTGCGCAGAGTCACGACATCGCTGCGCTCCCAGGAAAGGGGGTTGTAGACGATTAGCGGCGAAGATATGTTCCTGAGACTGGAAGAAGCGATCATCCCGGCGATCTTTTCGAGTGCCTTACTTTCCAGGATCTTCAGCTCCTTCTGAACGTCCTTGTAGGTCTCCAGGGCGTCGCGATAAACCGGGGTGATGCTCGAGCCGGGCAGGATGTCATGAAATTGCAGGGTAAGGGCACTCTTCCAGTTTTTTTCGAGCTTGTCCTTGGGATAGTCTCCGCCCAGAAGGAATGCAATGGCGGCGAGCTTCTCTGTCGAAGCCAGCAGCGCCTCGGTGCGGCGGTTGTTCTTTTTGATCGCCCCCTGGGTGGTGAAGGTGCCCTGGTGGTACTCAAGGTAAAGCTCATCTTTCCAAAGCGGCAGGTCGAGCTTCTCCCTGCGCTTTTGCTGCAGGAAGGGGCCGGGCGTGGTGTGGACGAACTTCGGCGCCAGCGCCAGCTTGCCGTAGCCGCGCACGCGGTCGAGGATCTCGCGGTTGGGGCCGCCGCCGTGGTCGCCGAGGCCGTAGAGGATCAGGCTCTCCTTGAGGCCGGTGGTGGCCTCGTACTTGGAGACGCCGTTGGCCACTTCCTCAAGCTGCAGCTCGCTGGCATAGCTCAGCGGCGGCATGTAGGTCAGGATGGTGCTGCCGTCCACGCCCTGCCAGTTGAACAGGAAATGCGGGAAAACCGTGGTGTCGTTCCACCAGAGCTTCTGGGTGATGAAGCTGTCGATACCGCTTTGCTTGTAGAGCTGGGGCATGTTCCAGTTATAGCCGAAGGAGTCGGGGTTCCAGCCGATGCGCACGTCGACGCCGAACTTCTCGCGGAAATATTGCTTGCCGTAGAGGAGTTGCCGTGCCCAGCTCTCGCCGGCGATCAGGTTGCAGTCGGGCTCGACCCACATGCCGCCCACGATCTCCCAGCGGCCGGTGCGCACCTTCTCCTTGATGGCCCGGAACAGCTCGGGATGCTTTTTCTCCATCCAGTCGTAGGTCACTGCCTGGCTCTGAGCGTAAGTGAGCTCGGGGTACTCGCCCATGTTCTTGATCACCGTTTCATAGGTGTTCTTGCTCAGGGCCATGGTCTCGGCCATGCGCCACAGCCAGGCGATGTCGATATGGGCGTTGCCCACCAGGTTGATGCGGAATTCCTTCAGGTAGGCCTTGACGTCGGCGGCCAGGCGCAGCGAGCGTTTCAGCGAGGCCTGCAGGCGCGTCCAGTCGCCGGAGTCCAGCGCCTGGCGATCCAGGGCAGCGACGGCAAGGTCGAAGGCGCGGTTGAGCCGGGTCAGTTTCTCTTTGGCCACCAGGCGCTTGTCGGGAATGTCGTAGGGCTTGCCGGTGAATGTATAGCGTTTCAGTTCGGGGTTGAGCAGGGTGTCGGCGAATTGAAAGGCACGCAACCAGTCCTGCAACGCGGCCAGGTTCTTTTCGGCAGCCGGGTAGCGCAGCTCGGCCGAGAGCAGGTAGAATTCGCTCCCCTCATCGGCGGGCACCCCGTGCCGGCGCTCGGGCCAGTAGCCGGTCCGCGGCGGATCGAAGCCCCTGTTTTCCACGGTGATCTCCAACAGGTGCTTCTGGTCGTCGGCTTTGTCGCTTAGGGCGATATCGCCGCTCCATTCGACGGCGGTTCCTCCCTCGCCGTGCAGGACCGCCTGCTCAAGTTGGCGGCCGTCCAGGAATAAGGTCGACTGGACCAGGCCGCGCGCGCTCATTTTTACCTGCAATCGCAGCGCTGTACCCGCCACCTGGGCGGCGGCAAAAACGCCAGGTGCCAGGAATCGGGTGCGCAGGCGGAAATTCGCGGCCTTGACGCTGCGTCCGGGTTTGTACACTTCCCAGAGGCTGCCGTCCAGCGACTGTTCCCAATTGGTCAGCCTGGCGTCGAGCGCCTTATCCAATTCCGCCAATTTATCCCGGGCGCTTTCAGCGGCAAACGCCTGAAATAGCCCGGAGACAAAAATCAGTAGAAGCATGATAGATTTTTTCCAGTCACGACATCTTTGGTTCATCTTTCACTCCTTTGCATAGGGTTGAAGTCGATTCGATCGTTAACTTGTATTTTATGAGGATTCATTTCGATTTACAATCCCTGCGAATTGTTGTATAATAACCCTACTGGGGAAATGCCCGTCCCGATTTAAAGACATCATCGCGAAAACCGGAAGAGTGATTTCCACTTGACAAAAACGCAGGCAGCAGTATAAAAATGAAAAAATTCAAGAACATCGCCATTATCGCCCATGTCGACCACGGCAAGACCACCCTGATCGACGCCGTGCTGAAGCAGGCCGGCGTGTTCCGCGACAACCAGAACATCGCCGAGCGGGTGATGGATTCCAACGACCTGGAACGGGAACGGGGCATCACAATTTTTTCCAAGAACGCCGCATTTCAATATCAGGGATACAAGATCAATATCGTCGACACTCCCGGCCACGCCGATTTCGGCGGCGAAGTGCAGCGCATTATGAAGATGGTCGATTCGGTGCTGCTGCTGGTCGATGCTTTTGAAGGCCCCATGCCGCAGACCAAGTATGTGCTGAAAAAATCTCTGGAACAGGGCTTGCTCCCGATCGTGGTGATCAATAAAATAGACCGTCCCAATGCCCGTCCCGACGAGGTGTTGAATGCCGTGTTCGATCTCTTCGTTGAGTTAGGCGCTGACGACAAGCAGCTCGATTTCCCGGTGCTTTACGCCTCAGCCAAGGAAGGGATCGCCCGCTATGAACTGGGCGATAAAAACCGCGATCTGCAGCCGCTTTTCGAAACCATACTCCTCCACGTCAAGGAACCCGAAGGCGACCGCGTCAACCCCTTCCAGTTCATGGCTTCGGCGATCAGTTACGACAACTACCTCGGCAAGATCGGCACGGGCAGGATCCACAACGGTACCGTGGTCCAGGGCGAAGAGGTGCTGCTGATAAAAAGGAACGGTGAACGCAAACCCTATAAGATCACGCGCATCTTCACCTATGAAGGCATCAACCGGGTCAGCGTCCCCGAAGCCGTAGCCGGGGACATCGTTTCGTTGGCCGGCCTCGTAGACATCGACCTGGGCGAAACCGTGGCCGACATCGACCGGCCGCTGCCGCTTCCGGCCATGAATATCGACGAGCCGACCCTGGCCATGACCTTCGCGGTCAACGATTCGCCTTTCGCCGGCACCGAAGGCAGGTTCGTGACCTCGACCCAACTGCACGAGCGCCTGCGCCGGGAAATATTGAACAACGCCAGCCTGCGGCTCGAGAACACCGACTCCAAGAAGGCCTTTTTGCTGAAAGGCCGCGGCACGCTGCAGCTCTCCATCCTGATGGAAAACATGCGCCGCGAGGGCTATGAATTCCAGGTCTCCAAACCCGAGGTCATCTACCGCTACACGAACGGCCAGAAGTGCGAACCCTTCGAACTGGCCATTGTGGACGTGGCCGAGGAATACGCCGGCGTGGTCATCGAGATGCTGGGGCAGAGAAAAGGGGAATTGCGCAACCTGGTTCCCGGTTCCGACGGCTACACCCGCCTGGAATTCCGCATCCCGGCCCGGGGGCTGATCGGTTTCAATAACGATTTTCTCACCTCCACCCGCGGCACCGGCATCCTGAACCACAGCTTTTCCGGCTACGAGCCGTTCAAGGGCGAGATGAACCGCAAGACCAAGGGAGTGCTGGTCGTGCATGAACCGGGCGTATCCGTGGCCTATGGGCTCTTCAACCTGCAGGAGCGGGGCAGTTTGTTCATCGGTTCCGGGGTCCAGGTCTACGCCGGCATGATCGCCGGCGAGCACTGCAAGGACAACGACCTGACCGTCAACGTCTGCCGCACCAAGAAGCTGACCAACATGCGCGCCGCCGGCTCGGACGACGCCGTGCGCCTGACGCCGCCGCGGCAGTTCTCGCTGGAACAGGCCCTGGACTATATCGAAGACGACGAGCTGCTGGAGATCACTCCCAAAAATATCCGCATGCGCAAGAAAAAACTCGACGCCAACAGCCGCAAGCAGGACGAGAAGCTGAAAAAGGCGGGTTGAAACTCCTGACGCCCTTGACAGCCGGGGCCGGTTATGGTATACTGTCTTTTCATCAGGAAGAAAAATCCCAGAGAGAAAATAAACCGTTTCCCTTTATATAGTGGTTGCGTTTTATGGTTGCGTTTTCCAATGTGCAGCGACCGTTTCTGGCCTTAGCCTTGTGTGAACGGCGCCCCCTTCCTCATGCAAAAGGAAGCAACCATGTTAAAAAAGAATTTCAGCGACTTCGACCTTTCCCCGGAAATGAACAAGGCCGTCACCGAGATGGGCTTTGAAGAAGCCACGCCCATCCAGTCACTGGCCATCGGCCCGATCCTGGCCGGAGCCGATATCATCGGCCAGGCCCAGACCGGGACCGGCAAAACCGCGGCTTTTGGCATCCCCATCCTCGACCGCATCGATTCCGCCCAGAAAAAAGTGCAGGCCCTGATCCTTTGCCCCACCCGGGAACTGGCCGTGCAGATCGCCGAAGAACTCAAGCTGCTCAGCAAGTATAAAAAAGATATCCGCATCCTGCCGGTATATGGTGGCCAACCCATTGAGCGCCAGATCGCCGCTTTGCAGCGCGGCGTCCAGGTCGTAGTGGGCACTCCCGGCCGCGTTCGCGACCACATGGAGCGCAAGACCCTGAAACTGCAGCCGGTGCGCACGGTGGTGCTCGATGAAGCCGACGAGATGCTGGACATGGGATTTGTCGATGAAATGAAATTCATCCTGGGCGCCATCCAGACCCAGCATCAAACCCTGCTCTTTTCGGCCACCATGCCCAAAGCCATCATGTCTTTAAGCAAGGCTTTTCAGGACCAGCCCGAACTGATCCGGGTCGTGCACGAAGACCTGACCGTCCCCGGCGTCGAGCAAAACTATTTTGAAGTCAAGGAATTCCAGAAAACAGAGATCCTGGCCCGCTTGATCGATATCCATGATCTGAAGCGGGCCCTGATTTTCTGCAATACCAAGGTCCGTGTCGACGAACTGGTTGAAAAGCTGCAGGCACGCGGCTACGCGGCCAGCGGCCTGCATGGCGACATGAAACAGGTTTTGCGCGACCGGGTCATGAATCAGTTCCGCAGCGGCCGCCTGGAAATCCTGGTGGCCACGGACGTGGCGGCGCGCGGCCTCGACGTCGATGATATTGAAGTGGTGGTCAACTACGACGTGCCCCGCGACGAGGAATATTACGTGCATCGCATCGGGCGCACGGCCAGGGCCGGCAAAAGCGGCCGGGCTTTCACCTTCGTGGCCGGCCGGGAAATGGGCAAGCTGGCCGAGATCCAGAAATTCGCCAAAACCCGCATCCGCCGCCAGCGCCTGCCGTCGGTCGATGATGTCGAGGGAATCCGCAACGGCGTCGTCCTGGAAAAAATCCGTCAGATCATGGAAACGGAAACTTCAAGCAAATATATTGCCTTGGTTGAAAAGCTGACCGGCGATGACCATTCTTCGCTCGAGGTGGCCGCCGCCTTGTTGAAAATGGCCATGGAAAAGGATGGCAAAGGTGCGAACGTCGCCGTCGCGGATGAACCTGTCTTTCACTTTTCAGCGGCCGATATGACCCGGCTGATGATCAAGCTGGGGCGCAACCAGCGCATCAGGCCGGGAGACATCGTCGGGGCCATCACCGGGGAAACCGACCTGCCCGGGCGCATGATCGGCGCCATCGACGTCCATGACCGCTTCAGCTTCGTCGACGTGCCGCAGACCTCCGCGGCCTCGGTGATCGAGGTCATGAACCGCTGCCAGATCAAGGGTCACCCGGTATTCATCAAGCCGGCCAAGGACAAGGGCGGCAAAAAGTGGGAACAGGTCGTGCAATAATAAAAAAATGTCCTAGGATAGGAGCTGGTTGAAGTGTTGAATCGTTGAAACGTTGCAAGGGCAGAACGAATAGAGAAGAAACATTTCCGTATACATAATGGGAATTTTTAGGCAGTCTTTTTTTCGAACAGGCTGAACAGGGGATTGGCCGCCAGGGAGACCAGCATGCCCACGGTGCCGGCTTCGGGAGAGGGGCGTCCTGAAAAATAGAGGAACAGGCACACGCTCAGGCCCAGGACCGATGAAGTGATGGCGCCGAGCCGGTTCACTCTTTTGCTCAGCAGTCCCCAGACAAACGGTCCCAGGAATACCGAACCTATGGCTCCCCAGGAGATGCCCAGGATCGAAACAATGGTTGCCGGCCGGATATAGGCCAGGATCACTGACAGTAAAATGAAAAAAGCGCTAAAAATACGCATCAGCCGCGTCAACTGACGGTCGGAAACGTTGGGATTGATGAAGCCGGCATAGAGATCCTTAACCATGGCCGAGCTGGAGATCAGAACCAGGGCTGCCAGGGTGGACATCGAGGCCGAAAGGATCAGAAGCAGGATGAAAACGGACAATGATCCGGGAACGACCCGGGTCAGCATCTCCGGGATCAGGGAGTCGAACACCGGCTTGCCGTTGCTGAAGGCCGCCGGAGCGTTTTGCGGCGAAAGGAACAGGCGTGACAGGCTTCCGGAAAAGTAGGCGATGGTCAAGAGGATCACTGCGAAAGCGGTCGAAACCCACATGCCGGCGCGAATGGCCTTTTTATCCTTCACCGCGTAAAATTTCTGCACCAGCTGCGGCATGGCGAAAGGGGCCACGGAAGTCAGGAACACCAGGCAGAATAACGGCCAGATGCCGGGCGGACCTATGGCAGAGGTCAATTTGGGGTCGATGGCAGCCAGCCGGGTCGTGGCCGCGGCCAGGCCCCCGGTTTTGTCCAGAACGCTGAAGATGATGATGCCGCCGCCGACCAGCATCAGCATGCCGAAGAACACATCGATCATGGTCATTGACTTGTAGCCGCCCAAGACCAGGTATATGGTCGTGAACAGCCCCATAAAGACCAGGGCTTGCCAGTATTCGGTGTTGAAATTCAGTTTGAACAGGTAGGAGAGGCCGATGAACACCGCGGCTGAATAGGGGATGAAGAAAACGAATATGGAGATTGAAGAAAATATTTTCAGAAATTTGCTTTTATAGCGTTTTTCGAAATACTCGGCCATGGTGGATACCTGGTATTCCTGGGCCATTTTCTTGATGCGGTGCCCCATCAGCCACCAAACGAGCAGCACGCCCAGCAGCGAGTTTCCCAAGGCGATCCACAGCCCGGAATAGCCGAATTGCCAGCCGATTTTTCCGGAGAAGCCGATGAATACCACAGCTGAAAAATAAGCCGCGCCATATGTGAAGGCCGTCATCCAGGGGCCTATGTCGCCGCCGCCTAAAAAAAAGTCCTTGAAGGACGCCGTCTTCCTGCCGCGCCTGACGGCGATGGCTACGATCAACAGCACGTAAACAGCCAAAATCAGAATTTTAAAAATCATTCCTTTTCTCCTTTTTAAAAGCGGAAAAACAATTCGAATTGCACCCAGTTATAGGCGTCGGCGCCGACGATATAGAAATTGTCGGGGTTGAAGTTTTCCCAGATGAGGCGCCCGGCCAGATTCTTGTTGATTTCATACATGATTTTTACGATGAGCAAGTCACCGCGGCTGCGGCCGTTGCCGCTTAGCAAAGTCGAGGGCGGCATATTTTGCGGCGCCGACAACTGGTGCCAGGCCAGGTTCAATTTGACTTTTTCCAGAGGCTCGAACATCAGGTTGGCGTAAAGGGAAATGAAATTGGTCCAGTCGGCCACCCGGGTTTCCCGGGCCATTAAATAGATCAGGGAATCGCTCCATTTGGGCCAGCGGCTGAAGGCCGCGTCCCAGCCTTCGTATCGTTTCGTCGCCTGGTCGTCGCCGCTCAGATAAACGCCGCCCAGGGTCAGCTGGGCAGGCAGGGGAAACCGACGTGCGCATTTGTAATCCAGATGGAAATAACCGCCCAGGCCGCTGCGCTTGTTGTCCCCGAGCGTTCCCAACTGCAGCGCTGCCTCGCCGGTAAGGGAGAGTTTTTCCGTGAAGGGGACGACGGCGCGGCCGCCGGCCACGTGGATGGCGCCTGCTTGCAGGAGGCCGTTCTGAAAGGTGTCTTTGCGGAAAAGGTAGGCATCGAGGGCGGTTTTTTTTAAGCGGCCGCTGAAGTAAAAACCCACTCCCTGCTCCTCCCGTTCCACCATGGCCTGCTCTTTGTCATTGATTACCGGCAGCAGGGTGTCTGTCTTGGGCTGGCGAACGAAAAAGAAGGTCAGGTTGTTCCTGTTTTTCAGGGTGTAGTCCAGGCGCATGCCGTTGAAGTAGGCCGAGCGCGAGCCGTCGAGCGGGCCGCCGTCGAATATCAGAAAGCCTTCGCCCAGCATCAGCTCCTGGCGGCCCAGGGTGACGGTCAAAGGCAAACGGCCGGGATTCTTCCACTTGACGTTCAGCAGGTCGACAAAAACTTCGTTGAAGTCAAAGTTTTTTTTCAGTTTGGGATCGCTCTTGGGTGCCAGGTAATGGCGGTTTTCGTTGGTCAGGCGCAGGTTGACCTCCCAGGTTTTGTCGGGCCGCCACTGGCCGCCGAGGCTGGTGCGCAGGCGCAGGTAGGCGCTGGAGTCGCTGATATTCTCATTCAGACTCAAGGTATTGTCCCAGCTCTCCTGGCGGATCCTTTCCCAGAAGAATATTTTCAACTTGGTATTCGCGGCCGCGTTTTCCGCCGCCCGGACCGGCATCAGGACGCCAAGCGAAATCAGGAAAACAAGCCAGATCGTTAATTTTTTACTCACCTTTCCTCCATCGATTCATTACTTTTTGGATTAAAGATCTTTGGCAAGAAAAAACCAACATACCGCAAAATCCATAAAAAATCAACTTGCGACCCTGGGCTTCGGTTTACATACTCAGCACAACCCGCTACAATCATGCGGCCGATTGCTTTGGCCAATTTTTTTTCGGAGTACCGGAACGTGAATATCGTGTGGAAATTGCTCACCATCTTTGCCCTGGGAGTCGCCGAACTCTGGGCGGCGGCGCCGACCGGCGCGGTCATGCGCCTGGATCCGGTACTGGTCTGCATCGTGGCAGCCTTTGGAGCGGTCAGCGGCGGCACGGTGGTGGTGCTGCTGGGGGAGCGGGTGAAAGCGTGGCTGGAGCGCCGGCGCAAGCGTGAAAAACTGGAGGAGCGGCGCGGGCTGCTGTTCCGGGTCTGGCTGCGTTACGGCGTGGTCGGCTGGGGACTGCTGGCGCCGCTGTTGGTCGGTTCGCCGCTTGGCGCCGCTTTGGGGCTGGTCCTGGGCGCCCCGCTCCGGCGTCTGTTGCCCTGGCTGGCGGCGGGCTCGGTCCTGTGGAGCGTGGTGTTCTCTTCCCTTACGGCTCTGGGCGTGCGTGTCCTGGCGGGGTAAACATCATGGTCGGGAGGTAAGCTGTGAACACGAAACAAAAAAAAGTCGTGACGGAAATCATGTTTCACTCTCCCTGGCGGAGGTATTTTTTCCCCAGGTATCTGTATAATTTCACCCCGGCGCAACTGTGCTTCCTTTGCCGCTGCATCGAAGATACGAAGCATATCATTGGAGCGATCTCCGAGGTCGGCTGCTCCATCGGGTCCACTACCGTCTTTCTCAACAAGCATTTGGACGCGCAAAATATCCAGAAGGAATACTTTGCGCTGGATTCCTTCTCCGGCTTTTTAGACGAGGATATCAGCTTTGAAGTGGCCAAACGGGGAAAAACCAGGGGGCAATTTTCCGCCTTCCAAATCAACAAGAAGAAGTGGTTCGACGAAACCATGCGGATGAACGGGATTACCCGGGTGCGTTCAATCGAAGCGGATGTAAATCAATTTGATCTGACAACTCTGGGTCCCCTTTGCTTTTCCCTGCTGGATGTGGATCTGTACCGGCCCATGAAGAAAGCCCTGCATGAGCTCTATGAGGTACTCAGTCCGGGCGGGATCATTGTGGTGGATGATTGCACCACCGTGAACAATACCTGTGATGGTTCAGACCAGGCTTACAAGGAGTTCATGAAGGAAAAGAACCTGCCCGCGCAAATCATTCACGGCAAGCTGGGATTGATCAGAAAGCTTGGCTGAACCAGCGCTTGACAAAGGGCCGGTGCGGCATTCATGTGAGGGCCCGAGATGAATTTTTTGAGGAAAGGTGCCCGCGCCTGGGTTTGACATTTTCGGCCGGATGCAGTACTCTTTAGCCACACCCTGCGCGGATTTGTGAGGTATTCCATGTTTTCGCTCAAAAATCATTTCAGGAGCATCGCGGTTTTGGAGATTGTATCTTTTTTCTTTATATTGACTGTCAGGTCGCTCCCCCTGGCCGCTCAAGCGGAATTGAAAAAGCCGCAGGTCGCGGCAAGCTCCCAGACTGCGGCTACGCATTTTGTTGAGCAGGCCGGCAACAGCGGCCAGGCGAGGGTGGGGAAGAGCCGTTTGCTGCCCAGTCTCCTCGGCCTGGCCGTGGCCGGTGCTATAATCGCCGTCCTGGTGTTGACGGTCTTTAAGAAAACCGGTTACAACCCTCATATCATTCCCATGGAATTCGTCCGCGGCGTGGACAACCTGTATTTTCCACTGCTCCCCGGCCAGACCAGGCATTACCAGACCACTCAAGACGAAAACGCTGCCGAGGTGACGGTCACGGCCACCGGCAATACCCGGCTCATCATGGGTGTCCTCTGCCTGGGAGTGCAGGAGCGGCTGGTTGCCGACCAGAGGCTTTTTGAAGACACCTGGCGCTGGTATGCCCAGGACCGGGACGGCAATGTCTGGTATTTTGCCCGGGAAACCAAAAAGTACGATTATGATGTCGTTACCGAGGATTGGTCCTGGCAGGCCGGGATCAATGGCGCCAAGCCCGGCATGGTCATGGTCGGCCGGCCCGGGGATTATCTGAACAAAGAGTACCGGGAGGAATATGTCGTTGGTGTGGAAGAAACAAAGGCCCAGGTCCTCGGCTTAAATGAAACCGTGACCGTCCCCTTCGGCACTTTCAGCGGCTGCCTCAAGATCAAGGTCTATTCCGACCTGGATCCCGGCCGGGTCGAACACCGCTACTATGCTTCAGGCATCGGCCTCATTCTCAGAGAAACCGTCCCGGAAAGTGACAAACGCCTGGAGCTTGTCAGCATCAGCGACGAAGTGCCTGCCGCTCCGGAAAACCGCTAGTCACTGATTTTTTATCCCCGATTTGCCTCATTTCTGAGAAAAAGATTGGCATTAAGTGGGAATTTTTCTGATTTATCTGGTTTGAAATGAAAATTCTAATTTTTCAACAAATTTAAGAATTCATCGACTGAAATTCCGCTGTTACGAATCAGGGCGCGCAGCAAGCCGGGAGCGAGTTCCTTGTGGTTGGGAAGTGAGAGCGTCGGGCGCTGAGGATGGAACAGGATCATATGGCTGCCGGTCTGATGATCAAGCGTATAGCCGATTTTTTGAAACGCCTTGAGGGCGGCCTTGGCCGCAATATTAGATAGAATGCCCAACAGCGACTTCTCCGAGGAAATATTGAGAAGGAAGGGGATGCCCTTTCAGGCGGCCATGCTTTTTCTCGACTAGAACATAGCCGGCGATCGCATCCTTGATGTTCTCGACCGCCTCTTCCATGGTCTTGCCCTGGCTGACGCAACCGGGCAGACCGATGGCTTCGGCCACGTAGCCTTTGTATTCTTCATCGCGGTAAAAGATCACCCCGTATTTTTCCATCATGGCGCGTCTCCTGATTCAATGGTAGTGCAAACCCCCATTCTTGTCAACTTGCTGTGCGCGTCCATATCCATTTTGTGACCATGATTCTCGACAAGTACTGTAAAAATACCATAAAAGACCATAATTACATTTTTGTGAAAAACTCGGAAAGGTTTGATAATAGAGGAAAATAAAGTGGAGCTGAGGAGGATCGAATCCCAATGCTATGCGTTCTCAAGCTTGAAAGCTGAGAACGCATCCAGCATTGGCATATTGCCACTCGCCGATTTTCCATAGTCGTCAAGTTCTGGAAAATCAGAGTGGCAATACTCCCGACCTTCTGAATGCCATTCTAAGGGGCGAAATCAGAAAAATGCCTTGAAACCATTT
>JALHTJ010000091.1 GCA_022865785.1 Candidatus Aminicenantota bacterium | reverse complement strand
GGGAGCCCAGCAGGTGGCGGGAACCAGGAAGTTGTCCAGAATCCCCTGCACCAGGGTGGCGCTGATATTGTAGGTCTGGCCCACGACCACGCTCTGGGCCTTGGTGTAGTCTTTGTAGCCGCACTGGCGCAGCAGGTAGGTGTGGCTGCCGGCGCTGGTGTAGCTGAAGCTGGCCGGGGTAGTCTTGCCGCTGTCGACGTAGTTGTCGTAGATCTTGGCGCCGCTCGGTGTGGAAGTGACATTGACGACCGCGCCGTAGGTGGCCGAAACATCAAGGGTATGCACCTTGTCCATGGTCACGCTGCCACTGGCCGCCACCACTGCCCCGTCCAGCTTGACCTGCATGCTGCCGTAGCCCGCCTCGGTGGAATAGCTGTAATTGACGACCGCGTTTTTCTTGAACTTGGCCGTGGCCGCCGGTGTGCCGGTGCAGCCCTGGCCGAGGTTAACGGTTAAGGCGTACTTTTTGCTAAGGACCAGGAAATAGACGGCCGCCGCGCCGATCACGACCACGGCACCGACGATCAGCCAGGGGAATTTTTTTCCTTTTTTAACAACCGGAGTGGATTCCTCCTGTTCAATGAAGCCGGGGCTTTCCTCCTCCGCGCTTGCCGCTGCTGCGGTCGAACTTTTTTCAGTCGACGGAGCTGCTGGTGCCGCCGGGGATTGGTTGGCCCAGAAACACATCATTATCGTGAATGCGATCATCACGAACATGGAAACAGGTTTGCGGTGCAAATTCACAAATTTCATTTTTCCCTCCTTTAGGGTTTTATTGTACAATATATGAGATTTTATTCAATATCTCAAAAAAAATAACATTAGTTCGTCCATGAAAATCTCGTTCATTCCGACCTGCCCGCAGCCGCTGGAAACGGCCGGATTCAGTTGATTTTTAAATGAGGACATGTTACATAAGCAGTCAGGCTTTAAAACTGTCAAAAAATTTGTCAGCGAGACACCCATGATCATGTTCAGAAATGCCTTGGTACGACGGCCCTGCCGCAATATGGTCAATGGGCTTTCATCGGCCGCGCTGGGCCGACCCGATTACGATAAAGCGCTGACTCAGCACGAAGTTTATGTCCAGGCACTGCGGTCATGCGGGTTAAATGTTACGGTGCTGGCCGCCGATGAAGCCTATCCCGATTCGGTATTTATCGAGGATACCGCGGTTTTGAGCGAAAGGGTGGCTGTGATCGCCCGCCCCGGTGTTTCCAGCCGCCTGGGTGAGGAAAAAACCATAGCCGCGGCCCTGCTCTCTCATTATCCGAACCTGGAAGCCATTGCCGCTCCCGGGACCCTGGAGGGCGGGGATGTATTCAGGGTCGGAGAGCATTTCTTTATAGGCATTTCGGGGCGAACCAATCCGGAAGGGGCGCGACAGCTGGCCATGGTATTGAAAAAGCACGGCTACGCCGCCACTGCTCTTCCGCTCCATGACGTGCTACACCTGAAAACCGGCGTGGCCTACCTGGAAAACAACCGTTTGCTGGCCTGCGGCGAATTCCTGGATCACCCCTTGTTGTCCAGGTTTCAGATCGTCCCGATTGCCGCGGCCGAGGCCTATGCTGCCAATTCGGTCTGGATCAATGGCTGCGTTTTGGTCCCGTCCGGCTTCCCGCAAACAAGGAAAAACATAGAGGCGCTCGGTTATGAAACGCTATCCTTGGATGTTTCCGAATTCCGCAAGCTGGACGGCGGCTTGAGCTGCCTGTCGCTGCGCTTTTAATTTTTTGGCGCGGGCAGGCGTTTCCTGATCTCGGCCAGGGGCAGGACGTAGACACCGCGGCCATAGGTGGCCAGGAGCAGGATCTTATCGCGGCGGTGGATAAAGATGTCGAAAACCGGGACGGCAGGCAGGTTCCCCTGCAGGGATTGCCAGGAGGCACCGGAGTCAGTACTGATATACGGGCCGCGGTCGCTGCCCAGGTAGAGGATCTCCTCATTGTCCGGATCTTCGGCCAGCACGTTCAATGGTTCGGCCGGGAGCCGGCCCGACAGCGATTCCCAATCCAGGCCCGAATTTTCCGATGCAAAGAGGTAAGCCCGGGAATCATCGTCCCTGCTGCCGTTCATGGTCACGTAGACCTTTTGCGCGTGGAAGCGGGAAGCCACGATGCGGCTGACCCACTTTTTTGGCAGAACCCGGCTGATTTTTTGCCATGGTGATTCGCTGGCGGCCCTCAACCACACATTGCCGTCGTCGGTTCCGGCGTAGAGGGCGCCCGGTTTGAGTTCGGATTCGGCCAGGGCGGTGATTGTGGCGAAGGGCGTGTTGCCGGCGACATCATGCCGTTCACTGAGATCGGGAGAGATTTCCTGCCAGGATGAGCCGTTGTCGCTTGAGCGCAGCACCTTGTTGGCGCCGAAAATAATTTCCCCTTCACGCTGTCTGGAGGCCAGCAGCGGTGCCAGCCAGTTGAAACGGTAGGGTTCGAAATTTAGCGGTGACTTGGGCTTGATGGACACGATTTTGTCGCCCCCGGCTTCGAAACGGACCAAGGCCCCGAACTGGGCCGCGGCAAACAGCACCGGCGGCGGGCCAGGCAGCGGCGCGACGTAAGCGCCATCGCCGCCGAGCAGCATGCGCCAGGAAGTCAGGCTGCCCGGGGGCTTCGCCAGCGGCCGGGAAACCAGGACGCCGTTGTCCTGGGTGCCGATAAAAATATTGGCCGGGCTCTGGTTGTCGGTAGTGACCGTATAGCATTGGCTGATGGAAAGGTTGTCGATCTTGCTCCAGCTTTGCCCGCCATCATCGGACAGATTGATGCCGCCGTCGTTGCCCAGGATGAGGCGGCGAGGATCATGGGGCGCGATCCACAGCGCGTGATGGTCACGGTGGACCAGGGCGTCGGCGTAAGGCTGCTGATCGGCCGCGATCTTTGTGAAGGTTCGGCCGCCGTCAGTCGAAACATATGCCGATACGCCCAATATATATATGCGGTCTTCATTGTCCGGGGCCACGCGGATCTGGCCGAAATAAAAACCGTAGGTGTAATACATGTCCTCGATATAGTCGAGGTTCATTTTTTGCCAGTGGCGCCCGCTGTCGGAGCTGCGGTATACTTCGGCCCCGACTGTGTTCGGATTCAAGCGGCGCTCATTGGCGTCGAAAAGCATCTGGGCGATCAACTGCGGAGTGAAGCGGCCGGAACGGACAAAATTTTTCAGGATGGCCGGGCTGAAGACCTTGGGGGTCCGATTCTCTTCAAGGAAAAGGGCCAGAGTTCCGTCGGCGAGGTTGAGAAAACTGTCGGCAGTCATTTCTTCCAGTTCGGCCACGGTCAAGCCGCTTCTTTTGTTTCCGCCAAGGGTGCGGCCCGAATTTTTTGCTTCCTGGTTGTCGAGCAGGGCGTAAACCGCGGCCGGGTTGGAGCGGCTGACGGCCAGCCCGATGCGGCCGACATGACGGTTGTCGGGAAGCCCGAGGCCCGATTTTACCCAGCTCCTGCCGCCATCGACTGTTTTGTATATACCACTTTCAGGGCCGCTGGCAGTGAATTGCCAGGGTTTTCTTTCCCTTTGCCAGGCGGCGGCATACAGGATTTTATGGTTCTGCGGATCCATGGCCAAGTCAATGACGCCGGTTTTTTCACTGATAAAAAGGATTTTTTCCCAGGTTTTGCCGCCGTCCGTGGTCTTGAACACCCCACGTTCGGCATTGGCCGTATAGAGGTTGCCGGGGGCAGCCGCGTAAACCGTGTCTGGTTCATGGGGATCGATTACGATGCGGGCGATATGCCGCGTCGCGGCCAGCCCCATGTGCTGCCAGTTTTTGCCCGCATCCAGGCTTTTAAACACGCCGCAGCCCGCAAATGAATAAGTCTGGGCATTGCTTTCACCGCTGCCCAGCCAGATCAGGCTTTCATCGCTTTGGCTTACGGCGATATCTCCGATCGATGCGCTGGCTTCCCGGTCAAAGGCGGAGCGCCAGGTCCGCCCCCGGTTTTCGGTCAGCCACAACCCGCCTGTGGCCGCGGCCGCCCAGAACTTTCCGGGATGAAGATCATAACCTTCGACATCCACCACGCGGCCGCCGCAAAAAGTCGGGCCGATGTTTTTCCAGTTGAGGTCATGAAAAGGAGAGTTGCCCAGCAGGGCGCGATGCTTGGAAAATTCACCCAGGCCTTCCTCTTCGGCACCGGTTCCCAAAAACCCCAGGAACAGCAAACTCAGCAAACCGAAAAGGGGAGTCTTGTTAACTGTCATTTTCTGCCTGCGCCATGATGCGTCCTCCACACCCATTATAAGCGATTGGCAAAAAAATTGGGCGCTGTGTTAAAATGAAAGCATGAAAAAAATTGTTTTCATCATCATGTCTGTTTTTCTGCTATTGCCGCAGGCCGTTGAGCCGCAGGATGTGCTGAAGGAAAAAGTGGAAGTGGTCAACATCGAAGTGCCGGTGCGGGTTTTTCGCGAGGGAGTCCCGGTCGACGGCCTCAGCAAGGAAGATTTTCGCCTTAGCGAAGACAAGGAACCGCAAACTCTGAATGGTTTCTATGTCCGCAAAAAGAAAATGAACGTGCGCACTATCAACCTGCAGGCCGGGAGCACTGCCCCGCCTTCCCGGTATTTTGTCCTGGTGTTTCGTGTTTTCGAATACAATGAGCAGTTGGAAAAAGGCGTACACTATTTTTTTGATCACATTTTAAATAAAAATGACAAGTTGCTGGTTTTGGTCAATGATCGCACCCTTTTGCTAAATCAGGACGTCTGGCAGGTGAAGCGCCGGGAAATATTGGACCAGATCCTGAAACAGGAGGCGCTCAAGTCTCGGCAAAAGCTGGAACAATTTTTTTTGGCGGTGCAAAAAGACCTGGACCAGACCAGACTGCGCATGCTGCTGGAAAGGGATGCCAGTTTTTTTGCCCCGCGCATCATCGATTTTCTTAATCGCTACCTGCGCATCTGGAATGAATTTAAAACCAAGTACCTTATTCCCGACCTGGACAAATTTTACAATTTCGCCCGCCACCTGGAAAATGTCAGGGAAGAGAAATGGGTGCTGACTTTTTACCAGATCGAAATGTTTCCCAACATGAAGATCAGCGGCCGGATCCACCAGCAGATCGTGCAATTGATCAGCGATCTGCAGGTGGCGCGCAGCGAAGACGCCCTGCATGCGCGCATCATCGAGCAACTGCTGGAACGCATCGACCGTGAGCTTAACGCGGCTGACAGTTTCCCGGTTGAGGAGATCAGCAAGATGCTGGTCAAGGTTGACACTACCTATCATTGCTTCATCATGGGCGTACGGCGCGAGGTTTTGTCTGAGGATCTGGCCTTCAAGCAGGTGGCCAGCGACATCGAAAATTCTTTGCGCGCGATCACCAAGCGTTCCGGCGGTGAAGTTATTTTTTCCGGAAACATCGGTTCAGCCCTGCATACGGTTGAGGAAAAAGAGGATATTTACTACGTGTTGACCTACGAACCGTCCAGACCGGAGCGCAAGGGCAAGGTGAAGATCGAGCTGCCGGGAAACCCCGACTGCCGGCTATTTTACGATGACAACATCCGTGCCGACTATATCGGCGAATATTTGCAAAAAAAGCGGGAGCAGGATCCGCTGGTGATCCTGGAAGGCCTTAAATTGAAGGGGCGCACCTTGGCCATGAAAATTTCCAATTTCAAAATTGCCGGGAGCGGCAGGGAGCGCGGCGGCCGTCTGAGCGTAGCCATCCGTATCCGCGATGATCAGAACCGGCAGCTGTATGACCAGGACCGTGCTTTTGCGGCTCAGGAATCCCAGATGGACCTGGATGTGGATTTCGCGTTCCTCAAGCCGGGCCGCTATATGTTCCTGGTCGAAGTTCACGACCTGCTGACCGGCAAGACCATCATGGATGTCCTGCAGGCCGATGTGGAGTGAGCGGTTAATTGATACGGTGAGGGAGCGGGAAAGGTACTGCCGACCCCGCCAGCGAATGAGCCCGGACATGAGAACCATGCCCCGGAAAGGGACCGAGTTATTAATGATCCGGGAATATGCTATAATCCAAAATCAAGGAGAAGCACGTGATAGACAGGTATGAAGCGGCGGAAATCTCCCGCATCTGGAGCGAAAAAAACAAGTACCGGAAATGGCTTGATGTTGAACTGGCCATCACCGAAACCTGGGCGGAAATGGGTGAAGTCCCGGCGGCAAGCCTGGAAAACATCAGGAAAAATGCGGCGGTCGACCCGCTGCGTATCCGCGACATCGAAAAAAAGGTCAAGCACGATGTTATCGCCTTCCTGACTTCGCTGGAAGAAGCCATTGGCCCGGATTCGGCTTACGTGCACAAAGGCATCACTTCCTATGACGTGGTGGACACGGCCCTGTCGCTGCTGATCCAGGAATCATTGAACATAGCTGTGGCCAAGAGCGGGGAACTGGCAAAAATTCTTCTGGAAAAGGCCTTTGCCTATAAAGACCTGCCGGCCATCGGCCGCACCCACGGCATCCACGCCGAACCCATCGCTTTCGGCTGCAAATTTTTGATCTGGCACGAGGAGCTGGAGCGCGACCGCCAGCGGCTGCTCCGGGCCAAAGAAATTACGGCGGTGGGAAAAATATCCGGTTCGGTGGGGACCTACATCCATTTCCCCGCCAGCGGCGAGGAAAAGGCCCTGCATAAGCTGGGGTTACGCGCTTGCCGCGTTTCTTCGCAGATCATCCAGCGCGATCGCCACGCCGAAGTCATTTGGGCCCTGGCTCTGCTGGGAACCAGTCTGGAGAAGATAGCTGTGGAGATTCGCCACCTGCAAAAAACCGAAACGCTCGAGGTTGAAGAGCCTTTCAGCCGCGGCCAGAAAGGGTCATCCTCCATGCCCCACAAGCGCAACCCTGTCCGTTGCGAGCGCATCTCCGGACTGGCCCGGATATTGCGCGGCCACGCGGCCGTGGCCCTGGAAAACAATATACTCTGGCATGAGCGCGACATATCCCATTCTTCAGCGGAGCGGGTTATCTTCCCCGATGCCTTTCACCTGGCTGTTTTCATGCTCGATGACATGATCGACATCTTGAAAAACCTGGCTGTGTATCCGGAAAACATCCGCCGCAACCTGGATCTGACCCACGAGATCTATTTTTCGCAAAAGGTTTTAACCCTGCTGGTCGACAAGGGGGTGGCCCGCCAACTGGCGTATGAGCTGGTCCAGGACCAGGCCATGAAGTCCTGGCAGGAAAAACGCAGTTTCCGTGAACTGGTCATGGCTGCTGCTGGAATTCGTGCCGTCTGTTCCCCGCAGGAGCTCGAGAAGGTTTTTTCCCTTGATGGATTGCTTGCCGGGATTGCTGGAATATTTGAGCGCTTTGCCAGGGAAAAATAAAGCTGGCCATGGCCCTGGCAACGATCGATTCGGTTCTGGAGCAGATCGACGAACTGGTAAGGAATGCCGCCGACCATGACGATCTGCAGTTCCGCCTGCGTCTGGAAGAACTGGTTAAAATAGGAGGCCGGGACACCGAAAATGCCATTGCCCATTACCTGACCGGTAATTACGTCAGTGTGCCCACCCGCCTGAACCTGGTGCGCATAGCAGGCTACATCCGCCGCACGGCCTTCCTGGTGCCGTTGAATAAAGTCATTGAATTTGGTAAAGATGAACGGCTGCGGGAGGCGGCTATCATCAGCATCTCCAAATACAACGACCGCCGCGCCCTGGATATCCTGGACCGGGCCCTGGAAAAAAACAAGAACAGGCAATTGCAGGAGACGATCGCCAGTGCGATCAACCGCATCAAACACAACAATCCGCTGCTGATCATGCTGCCCCGGTTTCTGCAGGGCGGCAAGAACAGCGAAGATTTTCTCATTACCGTGAAGGTTTTCAAGAAGATACTAAGCCCGGCCGACGCCAAGGGCTTCATCTCTTATTTGCAAAATGAAGATCCCCTGGTGTCGGCGGGGTCTTTTGAAATACTATGCTGCCGGGGCAATGAAACGGTGTTTTTTTTCATCAGCGAATTTTTCAGGGAGCGCAGCCGCAGCTTGATCCAGGCATTGAACCGACCGCAAAGCGCCGAGGCTTTGGCGAAATTGATCGCCGCCCTGCACGAGTACCTGAATAGGCACCCGGATTTTTTTCCGCAGCTGCGGCCCGACATCACCGCCCTGTTGGGCCGTGCCGGCGGCAGTCTTTGGGGAAAGCTGCTGACTACTCTGTTGGCTGACATGGGGGACGGAAGCGGGTCGCCAGGATGATCCTGGGCGCCGCAAGGCAAGGAGTTTGCGCATGGCTGTGATCAGAAGAGTTTATGTGGAAAAAAAAGCGGGATACGACGTCGAGGCCCGGGCCCTGCTGCTGGATCTTCGTGATAACCTTGCCGTGAAGGGCCTGAGCGCTTTGCGCCTGCTCAATCGTTACGATGTTTCCGGTGTCGGCGCCCGGGAAATGGCCCGGGCCCGGCATGCCATTTTTTCTGAACCTCCGGTTGATGAGATATACGGCGAAGATTTTCCGCTGGCCGCCGGAGAAACGGCGTTCGCCATTGAATACCTGCCCGGCCAGTATGATCAGCGGGCCGATTCCGCCGCCCAGTGCCTGCAGCTGCTTACCCCGGGCAGCCGGCCTCAGGTGGCCTCGGCCAGAGTAATTGTCCTCAAAGGCAAGTTGCTTCCCGGCCAGCTGAAAAAGATCAAGCAATATTGCATCAATCCGGTCGATTCGCGCCAAGCCGCCATGGGTAAGCCGCCCTCGTTGGCGCTGCGGACGGCCCGGCCGGGCGGCATTCAGCTTCTGAAAGGATTCATTTCCTTTTCGGGAACGGAATTGAAGCGCCTGGGCAACGAATTGGGATTGGCCATGGACGCGGCCGACCTGGATCATTGCCAGGCCTATTTCCGCGACCGGGAAAAGCGTGATCCGACCCTGACCGAGATCCGCCTGCTCGACACCTATTGGTCGGATCATTGCCGCCACACTACTTTTTTGACGGCCATCACCCGGGTGGATATCGCCGCCGGTGCCGGCAACGAGCCCCTGCGCCGGGCCTACGGGCGTTACCTGGAAACCCGGAGTCGTGTTGCGGCGGCGCGGCGGCAGGAGATCTCTTTGATGGACCTGGCCCTGCTGGCCATGAGGGAACTGCGTGAAAAAGGGCGCCTGGACGATGTGGAGTTTTCCGAGGAGATCAACGCCTGCAGCATGGCGGCAACGGTCGATGTAGACGGCAAAAACCAAGAGTGGCTGGTCATGTTCAAGAATGAAACCCACAACCATCCCACCGAGATCGAACCGTTCGGCGGCGCGGCCACCTGCCTGGGCGGCGCCCTGCGCGACCCGCTTTCCGGGCGCTCGTTCGTTTACCAGGCCCTGCGCGTGACCGGCAGCGGCGATCCCCGCCAGGCCGTGGCCCTCACCCTGCCCGGAAAACTCCCGCAGCGCAAGATCACAACCGATGCGGCCCAGGGCTTCAGTTCCTACGGCAACCAGGTAGGGCTGGCCACCGGCCAGGTTGCTGAGATCTATCATCCCGGCTACGTGGCCAAGCGCTTGGAGATCGGCGCCGTGATCGGGGCCGTCCCCGCGAAGAATGTCCGGCGCCGGGCGCCCAAAGCCGGGGATGTGGTGCTGCTGGTGGGCGGCCGCACCGGCCGCGACGGCATCGGCGGTGCCACCGGTTCCTCCAAGGCCCACAGCGAATCCTCCCTGCTGACCTGCGGGGCGGAAGTCCAGAAAGGCAATCCGCCCTGCGAAAGAAAACTGCAACGGCTGTTCCGCGACCAGCGCGCCAGCCGCCTGATCAAGCGCTGCAACGATTTCGGCGCCGGCGGCGTGGCCGTAGCGGTCGGGGAGCTGGCCCCGGGACTGGAGATCGACCTGGACCAGGTACCCAAAAAATACGTCGGGCTCAATGGCAGCGAGCTCGCCCTGTCCGAATCGCAGGAACGCATGGCCGTGGTGGTGGCAGCCGCGCAGGCGCGACGCTTTCAGATGTTGGCCGCGGCCGAGAACCTCGAAGCCACGGTGATCGCCCGCGTCTGCCGTCGCCGCCGCTTGCAAATGAAATGGCGCGGCCGCACCATTGTTGATCTCGGTCGTGTTTTTCTTGACAGCAGCGGCGCCGGGCGCCTTACTGCCGTTGAAATAGCCTGCCCTGCCCCGGCGGACGATTTTTTTAAAACTCCGGCCACGGCCGGAAAACTCCCTGACCTGCAGGCAACCTGGATAGCCATGCTGTCCTCTTTAAATATCTGCTCGCAAAAAGGCCTGGTGGAGCGCTTCGACAGTTCCATCGGCGCGGCCACGGTTTTTTCCCCTTTTGGCGGCAAATACCAGGCAACGCCGGCCGACGTCATGATTGCCAAGATCCCTCTGCTCCATGGTGAGACGCGCCGGGGCACGATCATGGGCTTCGGCTTCCAGCCCGACCTCTCCGCCTGGAGCCCTTTTCATGGCGGCCTGTATGCCGTCGTCGAAGCCGTGGCCCGGGTGGTGGCCGGCGGCGGCGATTGCCGGCGCATCCGCCTGAGCCTGCAGGAATATTTTCCCAAGCCCGGGCGCGATCCGCGCCGCTGGGGGGCGCCGTTTGCCGCTCTGCTGGGAGCTTTCACCGCCCAGCAGCAGCTGGAAATACCCGCCATCGGCGGCAAGGACAGCATGTCGGGCTCTTTCAAGGAGATGGACGTGCCGCCGACCCTGGTCGCTTTCGCCGTGACCACCGTGGATGTGCGCCGGGTCGTTTCTCCGGAATTCAAGCAAGCCGGCAGCCGGGTGGTATTGCTGCCCCTGCCCCGTGACGGGGAGGAAATGCCTGATTTTACCGTTTTGAAAAGGAATTGCATCAGGGTGTATGACCTGATCCGCAAGGGGAATATCCTGGCCGCCCAATCGCTGCACAGCGGCGGCCTGGCCGAGGCGGTTAGCAAGATGAGCTTCGGCAACCGCGTGGGCTTTGCTTTCCACGAGTCGCAGACTCATAACGATCTTTTCACTCCGGCCATCGGCGCCTTGGTTCTGGAAGTGCCGGACACTGAAGATACTGAAAAACTTTTTTCAGGGCTGGCCTACCGTATCCTGGGAAAAACACTGTCAAAAGCTGTGATCAGGGTCAATGATTTGGAACTCACCATTCCATTCCTGCAGGAACTTTGGGAAAAGCCCTTGGAGAATATTTTTCCCACCAGGGTAGAAAAAAAACCGATCGAGCCGGATCCCGGCTACGAGCGGCCATTGTCACGGGAGCGGGCCGGCCGGCGGACGCGGGCTGCCATTGCCCGGCCGCGGGTGCTGCTCACGGTCTTTCCCGGCACCAACAACGAATATGACGTGGCCCGGGCTTTCGGTAAAGCCGGAGGGAAACCGGAAACTTTTGTTTTCCGCAACCTGGACGCCGCCGCTATCGAAGCGTCCAGCGCCGAACTGGCCTCCAGGATCAAGCGCTCGCAGATATTGATGATTCCCGGCGGCTTCAGCGCCGGCGACGAACCAGACGGTTCGGGGAAATTCATCGCCGCCGTGTTCCGCCATCCGCGCCTGCGTGATGCCGTCCATGACCTGCTATATAAAAAAGACGGCCTGGTCCTGGGCATCTGCAACGGTTTCCAGGCCCTGCTCAAACTGGGCCTGCTGCCCCACGGCGAGATCCGCGACCTGACCCCCGACTCACCGACCCTGACCTTCAACCTTATCAATCGCCTGGTATCGCGTCCGGTCTGCACCAAAGTGGTCTCGACCTTGTCGCCCTGGTTCAACCAGTGTCAAGCCGGAGACATCCATACCATACCGGTGGCCCACGGCGAGGGGCGGTTCGTGGCGCCGCAAGCGACCATCGAGCTCCTGTTCTCCCTGGGGCAGGTGGCCACGCAGTACGTCGACTTCGAGGGCCGGCCGACCGCCGATTCCTTCTTCAATCCCAACGGCTCCATGATGGCCATCGAGGCCGTCTCCAGCCCCGACGGCCGCATCCTGGGCAAGATGGCCCATAGCGAGCGCACCGGGAAATACGTCCTGCAGAACATCCCCGGCAACATGGACCAGAAGATCTTCGCCTCGGGCGTGAGGTATTTTAAATAAATATTTTAAGGGAAAAGCCAATGCAAAAAATATTAATCATCATCAATGACGCGCCCTATGGAACGGAGAAGGCCTACAATGCCTTGAGGATGGCCATGACGCTTCAGAAAGAACATGCGGGAGAAGTGGCGATAAAGATTTTCCTCCTTGCCGACGCGGTTTTCTGCGCCTTGCCGGGCCAAAAAACGCCCAACGGTTACTACAATATCGAGCGAATGCTTGAATCGGTCATCCAGCAAGGGGGCGAGGTAAAAAGCTGCGGCGGCTGCTCGCAGGCGCGCGGCCTTGGGGCCAGCTCCCTGTTGGCTGGGGTTCAGGCGAGCAATATGAAGGAATTCGCCCAATGGACCGTGGATTGCGATAAGGTGCTGAATTTTTGATTTAAGGGCAAACACGGGGGTTTGCCCCTACGGCCGGGAATTGT
>JALHTJ010000090.1 GCA_022865785.1 Candidatus Aminicenantota bacterium | reverse complement strand
CGAGGGCCGCCCAGAGCACCTTGTCGCGGAAGAGGTTGGACAGGAAGTAGTTCATGATGCAGAGATTATACCAGTATCAAGGGAAGGGTTAAATAATCATTGGAACATGGTGCAAGGTTGACGGTGGATGGTGGATAGAAATAAGGTTCGAAGTTGAAAATAAAAAGTTAAAGAGTTAAAGCGTTGAAGAGTTGATGGGAAACAGCTAAGTCCGATCTATTGCTGTTTTTTTTAACTCTTTCACTCTTGAACCTTTTAACCCGTTAACTCAATTTTTTTTCCGTCTGCCGTGAGCCGCCTACCATGCGTAGAACTCTTACTCAATTTAAACTTGAATAATACACTGACATAAACTACAATCCCTGCCGAGGTGGTCCATGACAGAGATCGAAGCATCCCCGGATTGGCTGGAAAAAGAAGCGATCGGCGCCATCGACAGGATCGAATTGCTGACCGTGCGCCTGCCCTTCGTGGCCCCGTTCGGCACCAGCGTGGCCGTCTGGAACTGCAAGGAGGCGCTGCTGGTCCGCCTGGAAGACAAGGGAATTATCGCCTGGGGCGAATGCGTGGCCGACCCCGACCCCTATTACGCCTCGGAAACGACCGTCTCGGCGCGGTTCATCATTAAAAATTTTTTGCTGCCGGAGCTGAAGCCTGAGCTCTCCCTGGTCGCCCTGCTGTGCCGCTTCGCCCGCGTGCGCGGCAATGAAATGGCCAAGGCGACTCTGGAAAACGCCCTGCTCGACCTTCTGGCCAAGCGCCGCGGCCTGCCCCTGCACGCCCTGTTCGGCTTCCCGCCCCGGCGTGTCATGTCGGGCATCTCCATCGGCATCCAGGAAACGATCGATCAACTCCTGGAAAAAGTGGAGGAGGCGGTGGCCAGCGGCTATCACCGCGTCAAGATGAAGATCCAGCACGGACGGGACGTCGAGTGGGTCGAGGCGGTGCGCCGGCGTTTTCCCGACCTGGCGCTGATGGCCGACGCCAACGGCGACTATAGCCTGGCCGATGCCGCCCACCTGACCCGGCTGGATGAGTTTAAGCTGACCATGATCGAGCAGCCCCTCTCCTACCACGACATCTACCAGCATTCGCTCCTGCAGGCCCAGATGCAGACGCCGCTCTGCCTCGACGAATCGATCCATGATATTGATGATGCCAAGGCCGCCATCGCCCTGAAAAGCTGCCGGGTGATCAACATCAAGCAGGGCCGCGTGGGTGGCATATTGGCGGCGATAAAAATGGCCCGCCTGTGCGCCGATAAAGGCGTCCCGGCCTGGTCGGGCGGCATGGACGAAACCGGCATTGGCCGCGCCCTGAACATCCAGCTGCAGACCGCCCCGGGCTTCACACTCCCCGGCGACACCTCCGCGACCCGCCGTTACTTCCATGAAGACATCGTCGAGCCGGGAGTGGAACTTTCCTCTGACGGTTTCATCGAGATCCCCCCCGGTCCGGGCAGCGGCGTGGAAGTTGTGGCCGAGCGCCTGGAGCGCTGCCTGCTCGACCGCGAGCGGGTCAAGTGAGAATTGACCCAAAGCCATCGCATCTGACTTTTTTCCCAATGACGGTTCTCATACTTTTTTAGATTGAGATAAATCTGAAAAACCTGTATTAGCTGAATATGAAATCACAGGAGAAATTAAAATGAAAAAAGCATTGTTGATGTTCGTTTTTCTGGCACTGGCCGCCAGCCTGGCGTTCAGTGCTTCCCTGACCTTGGTCCAACCCAACGGCGGCGAAACACTCACTTCCGGGGATCCCTACCAGGTCAAGTGGGCATATGCCGGGGCCAACCAGAAGGTCAAGCTGGTCCTGACCAATGGCAAAGGCGCCCCGATCGGAGTCATCGCCGGCAGCCTGGATGCCATAGACCAAACCTACCTCTGGACTGTCGGCCAGTACCAGGGCGGCACCGCGACACCGGGCAGCAACTACAAGATCCGCGTGAAAGCCGTCAGCAACCCCTTGGAAGACATAAGCGACAATCCCTTCACCATCAAGGCCGCGGTCTCCGCCCCCGATTACTCGTTGAACACCAATTTTATAAAAATCGATAAAAAAAAGGTTATTAATCTGAATCCGAATTTTTTCCCGATTTCCATCACCTCCCCAGAGGCCAATGGCCAATACACGGCGGGCCAGCCGCTGCACATCGCCTGGGACAAGGATATCGGAGTCGCGGGCACCATTCGCATGGCCCTGTTGGACGACAAGGGCGCCGAGTTGGAAAGCATATATCCTATTCCGAATACCGGCGTTTATGAAAGCTGGTCACCCGACAGCAAATACACCTGGCCGGGTACAAAATACAGGATCCGCCTTTCTATAAAAAACCCGAGCAACGCCCAGAATGGCATAGGACAGAGCGGGCTGTTTTCGATCACCCCCTCCCCTCCCGTGCAAAAGGTGACCCGCACCCTGTCCCGCAACGGGGAGACGGAGACCACCCAAACCAGGGAATACGAGGACGAAGGCACATCCGAATGCCTGAGCGCCTTCCATCCCCTGCCCGGCAGGGCGCCTGGGGCCCGCCAGATCAAGGTCGGCCACCATGTCGCGTCGGGCCGTCATGGGGAATGCGACTGGTATGAGGCCTTCTATTTCCAGGGCAAAGTCGTCTTCGATCTCGAGGCGATCAAGGGCAAGGAGATCGTCGAGGCCAAGCTGCTGGTCTCCTTGAGCGAATTCCAGGAAAAAGTGCCGCAAGGAGCTTTAGGCACCAACGAGGAGTGCGACGCCAATTGCGACGTATACGTGAAGGGCTCGAATTTCCCCGGCGGCCCGCTGACCAGCTTCTCCCTTTTCGCGGTCGGGGAAAAGAAATCGCTCGATGTCACCCAGGCCGTAAAGCACTGGGCCGCGGGCAACCCCAACAACGGGCTTCTTTTTTGCGCCAAGCTCGATCACTCGAAATACAGCGAAAGCGTCTGCCTGAAATACTATGGGACCATGTTCCTTTCAGTGAAATACATCGAATACAAATAGCAGGGGGCCATCCAGCAGGATCCCGGCCAGGCAAAGAAAGTAAAATCCCCCCGCTGGACATGTCTCCTGGTTTATATTAGCATTTTGCCATAGGGAGGGAAACATGAACCAGGATATTTTCGCCATCTTTTCGCTCATGGCCTTTGCGGCCGGGATCGCCCTGGCAGAAGCGGGGCTGATCAAGAGCGTGCTTGATTTCAGCCTGAAAAGCATCGACGGCCAGGATACGGCTCTACGCCAGTATAAGGGCAAGGTGCTGCTGCTAGTCAACACCGCTAGCAAGTGCGGCTTTACCCCGCAGTACAAGACGCTGGAAGAGGTCTATAAACGCTACCGGGACCAGGGCTTGGTCATCCTTGGTTTTCCCGCCAACAATTTTCTCGGCCAGGAGCCGGGAACGAATCCGGAAATCAAGAATTTCTGCATGATCAACTTCGGAGTGAGTTTTCCGATGTTCGCCAAGATCTCGGTGCGCGGCAAGGACATCCATCCCCTCTACAAATTCCTGGTCGAGAAAGAGACCAATCCCAAGTTCGCCGGCAAGATCACCTGGAACTTCAGCAAGTTCCTGATTGACCGCCAAGGCAACGTGGTCGGCCGCTTCGAGCCCAAGCAGGTCCCCGATGCCCCCGAATTGATCTCAGCCATCGAAAAAGCGCTGCAGGAACAGTAGGGCCGTGCAACTCTAATTACTTAACGCCGCGTCGATTTTCGCAGCCAATGCCGCCAAGGCCGCCAGGGTCTCGGCACCGTTTTCATAGGTGGTCAGCGAGACCAAATAGGCCCCGCGCTGGAACAAGATTTGATAGTCATCCAGCACGCAGGCTGAGCCATAAGTGGCTTGTATGGCCATTCCCCCGGTCATCTCGGCAAACACCGCATTGGCGCCGGCCGGGTCGTTCATCTTGTAGATCTCCACTCGCAATTCATGGTCAGCCTTGGCAAAGTCCTGTACCGCCAGGCGGTCGAAGCCATTTTGATGATACAGTTCGGCACCGCCGTTGATATGCTGATAAAGCGCCGCGCCAATGAACAGACGTTCCTTACCGCTACGCTGCCAGCCCGGGGGAACGCCGTCGGACGGCATCAGGTTGAAGAGCGGATCAGCACCGGCGGCCAGAAACAAAGCGACCGCCCAGATCGAACGCAACGACATGACCATGGTACTGTTAACTCAAAACGACCGTTCTGGTTTCGATCGACCGCGCTTTGTGTACTCCCAGTCCCAGGTTCTCGGCTACAGCCAAACCGTAATGGCGCTTCCTGAAATCCGCGACCTTGTCTGCCGCCAGCCGGCCGGTCTCCAACTGCTTGGCCAGCAGCACTTCAAAACCGACCGTGTCCATGGCCACCGGATCGCTGGCGACATAGAGACGTTCCAGGGGCCAGATGAATTGCGGCGCCGGGACCGGGCCGCGGTCGTATTGGGCGCGCAAGCCGTCCATGATATTCAGCACCACTTTGTCACGCAGGGGCGGAAAGGCGCATACTTCTGAAATGAAGCGTTCGATAAAGAAATGGCCGCGCGGACAGTTGGTGGTCGCTCCGAAGGCCAGGTTCTTGAGTGCCATGGTGATGAAAGGCCCGCCGTGATGCTTGCAGACCGGGATATTGATCACCTTGTCCACGCCGCCTTCAGCACCGCCATGGGTCAGGATGCGCGGAAAATAGCTTTTCGTGCCGCCATGGAACATCTCCTCCAGATAGTTCTGCTCGTCGGGAAGCGATACTTCCGCCTCGTAGAAGACATTTTCATCCCAGCGATCAAATCCGCCCGGGGTGTTGCGGCCGTCCTTGACGATGAACCAGTTCAGCAGGTAGGCTTCCACACCGGGATGCACTTTTTCCGGAATATAAGTCTGGGCGTGCTCGTCGTTGAAGCGGTGCCAGACCAGCATGTCCTTGCGGGGAATGCCGGCTGCTGCCATGCCGTCGACCACAGCGCCGATGACCTCCCAGGTTACGCCACATACCTTGTGTCCAACCGGGTTGAACTTGATGCCGATGCGTTCGCCCGGAGTGACGAAGCGGCGCCAGGCATCGCGCGGGTCCTTGGCACCGGTCAAAGAGCAAAGTCCTGACTCCAGCATGCGCCTGGCCGCCCCGGGAGCCGGCTTCATCCCCTGCAGCGCGCCGGGCAGGTGCACCTCGGAGACGATGCCGGGATAGGGCCCCGGCATCGAGCACGGGGTCTTGGACTGGCACAGGGCCGCGCGAATGTTGCTTTGAATGGCCAATGGGTCGGGGCGCGGAGGCTGGGCCGGCTGTTGGGCCGGCGCTTTGCCTGGAAGTAAACCCGCCGCCAACGCGGCTCCGGCCGTGGCCAGGAAGCCGCGGCGATCCAGGCCTGACTTTTCAGTGTGCGCAAGGATTGTTTTTTTCCCCATGGCAGATCTCCTTTTTTCAGAGTTATTTTTCGGTAAATTCATTTTGGCAAAAAATGATTTTAGGCGCTCGCCGAATAGAAGTCAAACTATGATTTTTCCTTTATAAACTGAAATGATTTATACTGGCTGCGTAATTTTCCGGCATTTTTATCTAAAAAAGGAGATTGTCCTGTGCCAGTCATCCCGCGCGCCAAGATCAAGCCCGGCCTGAAAGTGGCCATCGTTTTAAAAGAAGACCAACTGCGCGGCAAGCTAACCGAAGGGATCGTGAAGGATATCCTGACCCATTCCCCGACCCATCCTTACGGGATCAAGGTCCGTTTGCAAAGCGGGGCGGTAGGCAGGGTAAAAACGATCCTTGAATAACGGGCCAGAAAAACGGCCAAGCATGAAAACCCGAGCTTATTTCTCGTCGGCAAAAAGCCATTGAAAATCGTCCGGTTTTTTGCTATGATCGTACTTCGGGCCGCAGGCCTATACCCCGTCCCGATCGCAAAAAATTCAATTGGAGGTAGCCAATGGCTAAATCTTTCCGCACCCTGTTCTCATTGACCATGATCGCACTTGTTTTCCTTCCGGCTGCCCTGCGAGCCGCCGAAAAGGCCGCAGATCCCTGCTCGCTGCTGACCCAGGCCGAGATCCAGGCGATCCTTGGAGAAACGGTCAAGGCCGGCACCCCGAAGATCAATGCCAATCCCCTCGCGGGCGCCGATTGCACTTATGTCGTGAACGACTTCGGGTCATTCAACGTCCTGGTCAAACCGCTGCAGACCGGCGAAACACCGGAACGGATAAAGGCCATGTTCGCCAAGATGAAAATGAAACCGGTCGACCTGCCCGGCGTCGGGGATGCTTCGTTTTTCACCAGCCCCGGTTTTGATATGGTCCAGCTTCACACGTTCAAAGCGTCCAAGTATATCCTTTTCACCCTCATGGACCCCAAGCGAAAAGAGGACGCCGCGCGCCCCCTGGCCGCCAAGCTGATGGAAAAACTTTTGCCTCGGCTCTGATCATTTTTTAAGTCGAAACACTCGCAGATTCGCTCCCGCTTCCCGTGCTGGCATTCGCCCGCAAAATCGGTTATGATTTCAACCTGGAGGAAACCTTCATGAAGGACCTGGAAGAACGGATATGGAAAGTCATCTCGCGCAAACAGACCGCCGCCCTGGCCACCGTGACCGCCGCCGGCACCCCCTGGGTGCGCTACGTCAGCATCGAGTCCGACCCGGATTTCACCCTGCGCTTCTGCACCAGCCGCGCTTCGCGCAAGGTCCGGCACATCGAGATCAATCCCGAGGTACACCTGACCTGCGGCAACCTGCAGCCGCCCAATGACTCGGCCTACCTGCAGGTCGCAGGCCGCGCCGAGATCCGCGGTGACGCGGCGACCAAGCTGAAATACTGGCAGGAAGGGTGGAAGCGCTATTTCAAAGGCCCGGAGGATCCCGACTACATTATGGTCTTCATTAAGCCGTACCTGATCGAATACAACGGCCCCGGCTCATTCGAACCAGAGATCTGGGAGAAATAAAAACCTTTGGGTCATTGGAACTTAGTGTTTGTTTGGAATTTGTTATTTGGAATTT
>JALHTJ010000089.1 GCA_022865785.1 Candidatus Aminicenantota bacterium | reverse complement strand
CGTAAGGATGCAACAGATATTGAGCCCCAAAATCATCGATATTTAAATCCCCCCTTTATCCCCCCTTGGGTAAGGGGGGAGGGAGATGAAGAATGGAGCGATTGCAGATAGCTATTTCTTCATGACGCTTTTATTAGACAACCCCCCTTACCCAAGGGGGTGGCGCAGCCGGGGGGATAATTGATGTTTGACATTTGTTCAGCTAATTTTTGAAAATTCGGCTGAATCTGCTATAGTCGGGGGCATGCTATTATTGTTGATCACTTCATTCATTTGGGCCTTTTCTTTCGGTTTGATCAAAAAATACCTGGGCGGCCTGGATGCCGGCTTCGTGGCCTTAGTCCGCCTGGCCATATCTTTTCTGTTATTTCTTCCCCTGCTGAGGCCGCGAAAAATCTCTGCCGTCATGACCTTGCGCCTTTTTTTTATCGGTATGATCCAATTCGGCTTGATGTACGTTTTTTATATCCAAGCGTTCCGTTTTTTGGCCGCTCACCAGGTGGCCCTGTTCACCATTTTCACACCTCTCTTTGTGACCGCTGTTGATGATCTCTGGGAAAAGCGTTTCCGGCCTCTCTATTTTTGGACAGCGCTGCTGGCCGTAGCCGGGACCGCTATAATTGTGTATTCCGGATGGGGCAGAACCGACCTGCTTGTTGGTTTTGCCCTGGTGCAGGCTTCCAATCTTTGTTTCGCCTTGGGCCAGGTCTTCTATCGACGAGTGATTCCCGCGGATCGGGAGTGGAGAGACCGCGAGGTTTTCGCCTGGCTCTACATAGGCGGAACCGCGGCCGCGGCACTGTCCATGCTGCTGTTTTCGGGACCACTCGCTCTGAAACTGAACAGCAGCCAAGTGTTGGTCCTTCTTTACCTTGGGCTGTTGGCCTCGGGGCTGGGATTTTTCCTGTGGAATGTCGGGGCTACCCGCGTTGCTGCAGGCATTTTGGCCGTTTTCAACAATGTCAAGGTTCCTTTGGCCGTTTTGGTCTCACTGCTGTTTTTTGGTGAACAGACAGATCTGATACGCCTTTTGCTTGGCGGCGCCGTTATTTTGCTGGCTTTGGCCCTGAATTACCTCCTCGGCAAAAATAGATCCTTGTCGTCGCAAAACCACGCCTGAATTGTCCCGGATGCTGATCCTACTGACCAATATCTTCGTTCTGGTAAAAAAACCGCTGCCGGCCTGATTTTATTAAACTTTGCCGCGCGAAAAACAGTATAATAATATTCCTTAACTATTTGCTGCCAAGGAGACATATCATGAAGCGAAACATGCTGATCGCCCTGCTGGTGGTCATCGTCATTCTTTTGGGCCTGTTCATTATAGGCGGTTTTATTTATCTGCAGTTCAACCAGGAACCCTATGTTCCTGAAAAAGCCTATTTGAAAATAGATCTGGCCGGTCCCTTGGCCGAAACAACACCCACCCGCTTCCCGGGTATGTCGGGTGCCGTCATATCGATTCATGATCTGTGGTATAACCTTGAACGGGCAGCCAAAGATGATCGGATCAAGGGCGTATTGCTGCGCGTGCAATACCTGGAAACCGGTTTCGCCAAGATCGCAGAGATCGGCCAACTGCTTAAAAAATTTGCGGCCAGTAAAAAACCGGTCATAGCCTTCATCGTCGACGGCGGCCTGAAGGAATACTATCTCGCATCTTTCGCCGACAAGGTGATCCTGTTCAAAGGCGGCAGCTTCTCAATCAGCGGCATCGGCGCCGAAGCGCTTTTCTTGAAAAACACCCTTTCCAAGCTGGGCGTCCAGGCCGAGGTGTTCCATATCGGTGATTATAAAACCGCCAGCAATACTTTCACCGAAGAACGCATGACTCCCGCGCACCGGGAATCCACTCAGGCTCTCATTGACGATCTCTACCAGGCCGTCGTTTCCGGCATTGCCGCCAACCGCAAACTGGACAGTCGTGAAGTCAAAAAGATTCTCGACCGGTCGCCGCTGGCCCATGAAGAATATATCGAAAGCAAATTGATCGATGCCTTGGGATATGAGGATGACATGTTCCAATCCCTGCCGGCCAAATATCCGGAAGTGGGTTTTAAAAGTTATGCCAAAACCCGTTCGCCTCTCCCGTTCAGCGGCAGCAAGAAGATCGCTGTCATTTTCGCATCCGGAGAGATCAACATGGGCCGCAGTGGCGGCCAGTCCCTTTTCGGCGGCGATATCCTGGGCGCCGATACTTTGGCCGGACAACTGCGCCAGGCACGCAACAATTATGCCGTCAAGGCGGTCGTGCTCAGAGTCGACAGCCCTGGTGGCTCGGCCGTGGCCTCAGACGTCATCCTGCGTGAAGCCGAATTGCTGGCCCAGAAAAAGCCTTTGGTCATATCCATGTCCGACATGGCCGCTTCCGGCGGCTATTGGATCTCGCTTTCGGCCAGAAAAATATTCGCCCAGGCCGAGACTATCACCGGTTCGATCGGGATTATCTCCGGCAAGTTCGTGTTGAAAGGCCTCTATGACAAGCTGGGCATCAGCAAGGAGATCGTTAAAACAACGGAATTCGCCGGCATGTATTCCGACTACCAGCCTTTTTCCGATCGGGAAAAGCAAAAGGTCCTGGCCGACATGCAGCGCATCTACGATGAGTTCTTGAAAAAAGTGGCCGCCAATCGCAAAATGGCCGTAGCTGATGTGGACAAGATCGCCCGCGGCCGGGTATGGAGCGGCCAGGCGGCTCTGAAATTGAATCTGGTCGACAGTTTGGGCGGGTTAAATGAAGCCCTGGCCGAAGCCAGGAAACTGGCCCGTATCCCGTTGAACGAAAAATTCGGGGTGAAGGTCTATCCGCAGAAGAAGTCTTTTTTGGACATGATCTTTGAACTGGCCGACGCCAAGGTCCAGAACCCCATGGATGTGCAGGCCCGGCTGCAGGTTTACAAGCGCTTTTTCCCGGCCATGGCCATGCCGTTCACCCTTACCTGCTACTGAGTCTGCGGGTTTTATTTTTCACTATTTCCAGCGCAGTTCGTACTCGGAGAGTGGCTGAAAATTGGTCAACGATTTGACGATATCCACTTTCACTTCCTTGCAGCCGGAGATTTCCAGGGCTCGTTCCATCCAGCCGCAGATGCGGTATTCGGTGGTTTTGTCCAGTTCCGGGAACTGGGAGATGCGTACCACGCAGAATTTCGGCTCTTTGACCGGGACATAGATGGAGCAGGGGCGGTAGTAGGAGGCAAGGAATTCACCGGCCTTGTTGATCAGGGAAGTGGCCGAAGGAATTTTGACCAGGAGCTTGAGCACGCCATGGAACCTGACATCGGCACTCATGCGCCCGAAATCCCAGGCGGCGGCTTTCAAATCCCAGTCGTAAAAAAGTTGGGCGATATTAGCCATGGGTTCGACCAGCGTTTCCTTCAGGGGGAACCATGCGTCCTGGTCCACCGTCGAGCTGTATACGTTACGGGCATGGGGAGATATCAATTCCAGCCAGCGCTTCAAGCCGTAATGGCCGAATTTGTCCAGGATGCTCTTGGGAATCGAGTGAATGATCACTCCCTTCACTTCCGTCATGTTTCCTCCTTGGCCTTCATTTCATTTGGTCTGCGTAGTGAGGTCAGCGGTTTTCCGGGGTCATCAGCAGCGACATGGCTTCCTGGCGGGGGCCGAGGTTTTCGCGGAACACGCCGCGCACGGCCGAAGTAATGGTCAGCGAACCGGGTTTTTTCACGCCGCGCATGGTCATGCACAGGTGCTCGGCTTTGATGACCACCATCACACCCATGGGGTCGAGGGCCTGTACCAGGTAATCGGCAATCTGCTTGGTCAGCCGCTCCTGCAGCTGCAGGCGCCTGGCCAGGTAGTCAACCAGGTAGCCCAGGTTGTTCAAGCCGATAATCCTGCCTTTTTTGGGAATGTAGGCGATGCTGGCTTTGCCGGAGAAGGGCAGCAAATGGTGCTCGCACATGGAATAAATTGGAATATCCTTGAGGATAACCATTTCATCGTGCTTTTCCTCGGTCAGGCATTTTAAAAAATCGTTGGGATCCTTGCCAGTGCCCGAAAGCACTTCAGCGAACATAGCGGCGGCCCGGGCCGGGGTTTCCCGCAATCTTTCCGAGGCGGCGTCTTCGCCGATGCCAGCCAGGATCAGGCCCACTCCCTTTTTAATCTTTTCTATATCCATATTTTTCATTTACGGCTCCCATGGCTAATAACATAGCCTGCTTGACCGGAATGTGCAACTCTTCGGCCAGGCGGCTAACATCGCTGAATTCGGGTTTGACGTTCATAGGGCAATTCTGCCAGGAACTGACTTTTACCCGCATAGCCCGGCCTTGCACGCGGAGGGTTTGCGTCTCACGCTGCATGATCACCCTGTCTTCCAGCCGCTGGCGCAGTCCGATGGACGTGCTTTCGCGAAAAATGGCCGAGATCACTTTTTCACGTTCATTTTCGCCACACAGGACTGTTAAGTTGCATCCCAAACGGCCTTTTTTCATCAAGCCGGGAGTGATGAAAATATCCACAGCTCCGGCCTGAAGGATTTTGTCGGCTGAGGCGGCGAGCAATTCGGGACTCATATCGTCCGTATTGCATTCCAACACCCAGATGCGATCGTTGGTGCTGGCGCCGTCTCTTTCTTCCAGCACGGTATACAGCAGGTTGGTTATGCCCTTATAGGTCCTATGGCCGCAGCCGCAGCCGGTTTTAAGCGGCTTGGTTGTGCGGTCGGCATCAGCCTGGCGTCCAAACGTGGTCAGGATGGCGGCGCCGGTGGGGGTGAGCAGTTCGCCCTCGATGCCGCCGCTGCGGTAATTGAATCCCTGGACCAGGCGTAGCACCGCCGGCGGCGGTACAGGCAACATTCCGTGCCGCGTCTGGACGCTGCCATGGCCGGTCACCAGGGTAGTGAAATAGATCGGGCAGCAATCCAGCTTTTCCCAAAGAAAGCAAAATCCCAGGATGTCGACCAGCGAATCGGCGGCACCGATCTCGTGCAGGTGGACATTTTTCAATTCGCTGCCGTGAACCGCGGCCTCGGCCGCAAATATGGCGGTGAAAATGCGGCAGGCGTTGGCCTTGATCCCGGGCGTAAAAGGGCTGGCGGTGATTAAAGCATCGATCTCGCTCCAGGTCACCACCTGGTCGGCGGCGGGGGCGGTGACTGTGATCTTCTTGCAGCGCAAGTGATTTTTCTCCGTGTCTTCCACGGTCACGTTCACGTTCAGGCCGATGCTTTCAAAGGTCTTCTTGAACTCGGCGCCGGCGTCCAGCAGGTCGATCATTGAGGCCAGTATCATGTCTCCCGAAGCCCCGCAATTGGTTTGAAACAGCAGTTCTTGCGCCATGGGGCATTTATACCCCATTGGCCTGGTCCCGTCAAGCTCAGCTCACGCTCATTACAAAGCATGTGGAGGAGAACAAGCATTTGCGTTTGACTTTGGCGGTTGGAAAATGTATAAAGCGGGGAAAGGAGGCGCATGGGCCGGCAAAACAGGAAAAAGATGCCCGAGTGGCAGGCTCTGGGCAAACACGCAGTAAAAATGAAAAAACTGCATCTGCGCGACCTCTTCGCCGCCGACCCGGAACGCGGCAGCCGTTTCGCTGTTGAAGCGGAAGGCATTCGCCTGGATTACTCCAAGCACCCGGTCACGGCCGAGACCATGGAATTGCTGATCGGACTGGCACGGGCCTGCGGCCTGGATAACGAGATCGAGCGGATGTTCGCTGCCGAAAAGATCAATGAAACCGAAAACCGTCCTGTCCTGCATTGGGCGCTGCGCGATTTTTCCGGCCGAGCGGTCCAGGTAGACGGCAGCGATGTCATGCCGACGATCCGTCGGGTGCGGGAACGCATGGCCGTTGCCGCCGAGAGGATCAGATCGGGCTGCTGGCTGGGCCATGGCGGTCAACCGCTGACTCATGTGGTCAACCTGGGCATCGGCGGCAGCGACCTTGGTCCGCAGATGGCGTACCAGGCTCTGCGCTTTTATTCTCAGCGCAACCTGCATTTTCATTTTGTCTCCAACCTGGACCCCGGACACCTGGCCGAAACCCTGCGGCCGCTGTCAGCGGAAAACACTTTGTTCATCATCGCCTCCAAGACCTTTACCACCCAGGAAACCATGGCCAACGCCGCCGGCGCCCGCGCCTGGCTGCTCCAGCATTTCTCTCAAGAAACTGCCCTGTCCCGGCATTTCGCGGCTGTGACCGCCAATCCCCGGGCGGCAGCGGCTTTCGGTGTGGCGACTGAAAACATCTTTGAATTCTGGGAGTGGGTGGGCGGTCGCTATTCCTTGGCGTCGGCGGTTGGCCTTCCCGTCCTGATGGCGGTCGGCCCGGAGCGCTTCACTGAAATGCTGCGCGGCTATTGGGCCATGGACAACCATTTTTGCTCATCGCCCTGGGAAAAGAACCTGCCGGTCCTGCTGGCCCTGCTCGGCGTCTGGCAGATCAATTTTCATGATGCCCCGACCCACGTTGTTCTCCCTTACGACCAGTACCTGCGGCGTTTCCCTGCTTACTTGCAGCAGCTGGACATGGAATCGAACGGCAAGCGTGTCAACCGTGAAGGGCGCTCGGTCGATTACGCGACCGGACCGGTACTATGGGGCGAACCGGGAACCAACGGCCAGCACGCTTTTTTTCAACTGCTGCACCAGGGCGTCCACCGGGCGCCCTGTGATTTCATTGGCTTTTGCCGTTCCCTAAATCCTTATAAAGATCACCATGAGCGTTTGCTGGCCAATATGTTCGCCCAGAGCCAGGCCCTGGCTTTCGGCAGGACCCAGGAGGAACTGGCAGCCGAAAACGTTTCCGAAGCGCTGCTGCCTTTCCGCGAGTTTCCCGGAAACCGCCCCAGCAACACCATAATGGCCGAAGAACTCACCCCCGATGTGCTGGGCAAATTGATCGCCTTGTACGAGCACAAGGTTTTTGTCCAGGGGGTGATCTGGAACATTTTTTCCTTCGACCAGTGGGGCGTGGAGCTGGGCAAAAGCCTGGCCAAAAAAATTCTGCCCCGGCTGGCAGGTGATACTGAAACTGAATCAAGCCAAGACAGCTCAACTCGAGCTTTGATCGAGTATTTCAAGAAACACAGTTCTAAATGAATAGTGAATAGCAAATAGTGATTGGTAAAGGCAATAACCGAGACAATTGAAATTTGACTTTTACTAATTATTAGTCTCTACTCACTAATTACTAATTTCTGAACTTTTGGTATAATGCTAAAATGGAAATACTGAAAAATATCCTGATCTCCCTGCGGCCGAAGCAATGGGTGAAAAACATCTTCATTTTCGCCCCCATGATATTTTCGCTGCATATGTTCCAAATCGTCTACATCAAGAGAAGCCTGCTGGCTTTTTTCCTCTTCAGTCTGGTCACAAGCGGAATCTACATTTTCAACGATATCCTGGACCGGGAAAAAGACAAGCTGCACCCGGTTAAAATGAACCGCCCCATTGCCTCGGGCCGCTTGAGCGTGCCTATTGCCGGGCTGGCGGCCTTTGCCTTGCTGGCCGGAATGATGCTGCTAATCGCTAACTTCAACCGCGAATTCTTTCTGATCGCCGTTTTGTATAGCGGCCTGAATATTCTCTATTCGCTGTTTTTAAAAAGTGTGGTCATTATCGACACCATGGTCATCGCCCTGGGATTCGTGCTGCGAATTATGATCGGCGGAGCAGTAACCCATGTCGTCATTTATCCTTGGATACTTATCACCACTTTTCTTCTGGCCATGTTCCTGGCCCTAATCAAGCGCCGGCAGGAGTTTCTTAAAATTCAAAGCCTGCATCCCGAGCAGCTCACCCGCAAGACCCTGCAGAGCTACAACCTGGGCATGCTGGACCAGATGATCAGCATTGCCACGGCCACCACCCTGATCTCTTACATCATGTATGTCCTTTCCACCGATGTTCAACAGAAATTTCATACTGCCAAGCTTTACTACACGGTTCCCTTTGTCATCTTCGGCATTTTTCGCTATTTATTTCTTGCTTATTCCAAGGGGGAAGGGGAGAGTCCTACCGATATCATCTACAGCGACCTGCCCTTTACACTGAACATCATCCTTTGGGTCACTGTTTTTATATTGCTGGTGAATCATTGAAATGGCCCTGCCGCCCTTAACAGTCATAAAAAAACTGCAGAGCGCCGGGGTCAGCCAGGAGGAATTGGAAGATATCTACCGGCAGCATAAAAACGAATACCGGATTTTGCTGCACCTGGCGCAGCATCCCAAATTCCCCCAGAGCCTTTCTTTGGGTATCATCAGCAAACTGTTCGCCGTGGACCTGGTACGGGTCATTAAAAACGTCAAGGCCAACCCATTCATCCGCAAGAAAGCCGAGCTGGAATTCAGCCAGCGCTACAAACGGCTGGCCCTGGGAGAGAAAATCTCACTTTTAAAAATGGCGCCCAACTCGCTGCTACTCACTTTCATTGAAGAAAACCAGCCGCAGCTGATCCAAACCATTCTGCAAAACGCCAATTGCAGTGAGGACGTTGTGCTGCGCTTTGTCAATCGCGCAACTGAGCGCTACAATTTCTATTCAGCACTGGACGCCACCCAGTGGCACCAGAATCCGGTCGTGGCCGAAGCGGTTGCCCATGATCGGGATGCACCAATCAAGATTCTTTTGAAGATCATTCCCTACCTGGGCCTCTCGGGTCTGCAGAAACTGTTTCGTGATGACAATACCCACCAGGCCGTGCGGGATCATATAAAAACTTTCCTGGAGAGGAGAAAAGCCGGCTCGGAGCCCCGTTCATGTAATTAAGAATCCAAACGCCAATCCGGGCCCCGGCCGCTGCCGGCCGCAGGTTGCATTTATAACCATTCCGGTCTAAAATATCATCTTTATGAGAGCATTATTTCTATTCTTCTTGATCGCAACCTCGGCGTTCAGCCTGCAGACAGCGCCGGAGAATGAAAAGCCATATGTCTGGCCGCTGACCATCAACAACGGTATCAGCTCCACTTTCCAGGAATTCAGGTCCAACCATTTCCATGCCGGTATCGACCTGCGGACATTCAGGCAAACCGGTTTTCCGGTTTTGGCTGTCGCCGCCGGGGTGATCGAGCGCATCTCCATGTCGGATCGGGGATATGGTCGCTGCCTGCACCTGCGCCACACGGACGGCCGGTATTCCGTTTACGGTCATCTGGAAAAATTCCGTGAGGACATCGAAGCCCAGGTCGCCCGGGTGCAGCAAAAACGCGGTAAAAAATATTTCGGCCCCTGGACCTTGCCGGTGCCTCTGGCGGTGCGCCGGGGCGAGGTTATTGCTTTCAGCGGTGAAAGCGGCTCCGGCTTTCCCCACCTGCACCTGGAAATACACGACCAACTCGGTCGGGCCATCAATCCGTTGTCCCTGATTGCCAACCTCCCCCCTGATGAGCACGAACCCCTGCTGAAAGGGATATTGCTGCGCAGCCGCGGTCCATCTTTGATCAATGACGATTGTGGAGAATTTTATTTTAAATTAAAAAAAAAGGGAACGCTGTACACCCTGGAGGAACCTTTAGCGGTTACAGGGCCGTTCGACCTTTCCTTGCATGCGCTTGACCTTTCCGATGTTGGCCATGTAGTCGCTCCCTACAGTTTGCAAGCCTTCCTGGACGGAGCGCCGGTATTTCAAGTCGATTTTGATCGTTTGACACGTGACGACAACAATCAGTTGGGCATGCTCTATGATATGGCCAATTCGACTTCCGGCGCCTATTTTATTAACCTCAGTTATCAGAGCGGATTCGACCTGGAAAAAACAAGGGTACGCTTGGCGGAAAGATTGCGGCAAATGTCTCCAGGCCTACACGAGATCAAGATCATCGTCAAAGACCGCCAGCAGAACCAGGCGTTGGCCCTGATCCCATTGCGTATGGTGACCGGCAACGATTCCTCCAGTCTGCAGAAAAAATATCCTGTGCGAAAAAATGACAGCGGTATTATGCAGAGAACTGAATTTTCAACCTATGTCAATCAGGATGACGTGGTGATCAAGATCAGGGATCTCCCGGTTCCGGCCACTATGCTGAAACTCAAGATCATCCAGGGTGATCGTGAGCAAGTTGTTGCGGCTCATGAATATGCAGCCGGGGCGTATTTTTGCTTCAAGCCTATGAACCATGACCCGCTCCTGCTGCTGCGTTTTGAATTGTCCGACGGCCAACAGCGCGTGGAAGAAAGTCAAAAAATATTACATTCGGTTCTTTTAATAAAAAAATTTGCCCAGGTCGTCCGTTTTCATGATTTCGTAGCCGAGTTTGGTTCCACAGCGGTTCTTGAACCAAAGGTCCTGCTGTTTGAGCGGGTTGCTCTGAAAGCGGAAATTCCCTTGCTGGCCGGTCCGATCAAATTGGGACCGGGCCACTTCGCTTTCCTGGACGCGGTGTTTTTCAAGTTCAAGATCCCCGCCGGGGAAGTCCGACATGAGCAGTTGGGAATTTTCAAGTACAGCTTCGAGTCAAAAAAGTGGAACTACATTGCCACCCAGCCCGACTTCGATCCGGGATACATGAAATGCCGGGTCCTCACAGCCGGAATTTTCGCTCTGCTCAGGGATATTGATCCGCCGGCAATTATATTCCACAAACCCGAGTCAAGGCATCTGCAAAGTTTGCAGCGCCTGGTGGTGCATGTCAGTGACCGGGGCAAGGGAATCGATGAACGAACGGTGGCGGTGTTTTTAAATGGCCAGATTGTCGATGCCGAGTATGATCCTGATTGGAAACACATATTAATCAAAGATCTCAAGCATTTGCAAAGAGGTAAAAACCG